>JAKSCC010000039.1 GCA_022360815.1 Desulfobacterales bacterium | reverse complement strand
ACGATGCGTACAAGGAGACAAGTGACGCCTTTGCCGAGGCCGAGCGGGCCGTAGAGATGAAGATCAAAGGTTTTCAGGCGAGCAGCGGCAGCCGCACCAGTGACGATTTTCACCGTGAATTGGGGCTGGTGATGTGGGATCACTGCGGTATGGCCCGTGAGAACCAAGGCCTGGATGAGGCCCTGGGTAAAATCGAGGCGCTTCAGGCGAGCTTTAAAAACAATCTGGCCATGGGCGGTACCACCCAAGGCTTTGATCAGACCCTTGAAAAGGCCATGCGGGTGAGTGATTTTCTGGAGTTTTCCAAGGTGATGGTCTCCGATGCCAGGGCGCGGCAAGAGTCGTGTGGAAGCCATTTCAACACAGGGTTCCAGACCGAGGAGAATGAGGCCCTTCGCGATGATGAGAACTTTGCGCATGTGGCGGCCTGGAAATATATGGGTGACGAGAAGGCCCCGGAGAGAGTGGTGGAGCCTTTGAGCTTTGAGAATGTCAAGCTGGTGCAAAGGAGCTACAAATGAGTGAAACCAAAAACACCATTGGCCTGACCCTTAAAATCTGGCGTCAGGCAGGCCCCCATGAAAAGGGGTGCCTTGAAACCCATGACGTGAGGGACATCTCTACCGACGCCTCTTTTTTGGAGATGCTTGATATTTTAAATGAGCGGCTTGTGCGAAATGGCAAGGTCCCTTTTGCTTTTGACCACGACTGCCGTGAGGGCATTTGCGGAACCTGCGGCGCTGTGATCAACGGCATTGCCCACGGCCCGCTTAAAGAGACCACCCTCTGCCAGCTTCACATGCGCCATTTTAAAGATGGGGATGTGGTGGTGATTGAGCCCTGGCGCTCCCGGGCTTTTACCGTGATCAAAGACCTGGTGGTGGATCGAAGCTCTCTGGATGCCATCATTCAGGCGGGGGGATACATCTCCGTCAACACCGGTGGTACGCCGGATGCCAATGCCGTGGCGGTTTCGCAAGAGCAGGCCGAAAGCGCCATGGATGCCGCCGAGTGCATCGGTTGCGGAGCCTGTGTGGCGGCCTGTCCCAACGGATCGGCCATGCTCTTTACCAGTGCCAAGGTCTCCCACCTGGCGCAGCTTCCCCAAGGGGCACCAGAGGCCAAGCGCCGGGTGGCATCCATGGTGGCCTGCATGTCCGAAGAGGGATTTGGCAACTGCAGCAACGAGAGAGAGTGCGAGGCCGCCTGCCCCAAGGGAATCTCCATCTCTCATATTTCACGCCTCAATCGGGAATACCTGAAAACATTTGTAAAGTAAAAAAGAAGAGGGTGCTGTAAAAAAGGCTTGCAACATGGACCCGTCAAAATGAACCGATGAGATCACCTCCGGGGCTGCGGTGCCTGAAAAAAGAGGGCCGGCGGCCCCGGTCAGCAAAAGGGGAAAGATAAAAACGCCATGGGTATTTATGATCTTGAGTTCGATGAGTATGGCAACACCCGCTCGTTTAAGGTGAATGCCAAGGGAAATGCGGTTTTATTTCACAACTACATCAACAAGGGGGTGGCCTTCTCTTACGAAGAGCGTGACGCCCTTGAAATCAGTGGATTGATTCCTCCGGAGGTTAAGAGTCTCTCCCAGCAGGTGCTGAATACTCAGGAGATTATTGAGGAGAAGGTGAGCGATTTTGAGAAATTTATCTACATAAGGTCTCTTTTTGATCGAAACGCAACCCTGGCCCATGCACTTCTGGCAAGTGATATCACCCGCTATATGTCCATCGTCTACACCCCCACCGTGGGGCTGGTATGCCAGAAGTTTTCTGCCATGTTTCGTCAGGGAAACGGCCTGCACTTTTATCCTGGAAATATCGACAAGGCCGAAGAGATTTTGAGTCGGTTTAAGAGAGCCGATGTGCGCGTGGCGGTTGTGACGGACAATCAGGGCATTCTTGGTATCGGGGATCAAGGGGCCGGAGGCCAGGCCATCTGCCTTGGAAAACTGATGCTCTACACCCAAGGAGCGGGGATTGCGCCCTGGCACTGCCTTCCCATCTCTCTGGATGTGGGTACCGATAACGAAGCGCTTTTAAATGATCCCAAATACATTGGCTGGCGTAATCGGCGGCTTACGGGCGATGCGTACTTTTCGTTTGTGGAGACGTTTGCGAAAGCCTTTAAAAAGGTGTTTCCCGATGCTTTGTGCCAGTGGGAGGATTTCTCCAAGCAGAACGCCTTTACGGTGCGTGACACGTACGTGAATGAGCTGATCAGTTTTAACGACGACATTCAGGGGACCGGCGCCGTTACCCTTGCGGGCATTATTGCGGCCATGAAGGTGAAAAAAGAGAGTCTTTTGGATCAGGTCTATCTGATTCACGGTGCCGGTGCAGGGGGCGTGGGGATTGCCGAGCAGATTGAAGCGGCTCTTGTGGAAGAGGGCATGGCTGTGGATGAGGCGAGAGCCCGTATTTTGACTCTGGACTCCAGGGGGCTTGTGACTACAGACCGAAAGCTGGACCCCTACAAAGGGAAGTTTGCCAAAGATCCGGCCTCTCTTGACTGGTATCAATCGTCAAACGATGGTCGTCTTGAAAACGTGGTGGAAAAGGCCAAGGTGACGGTTTTGATCGGAACCTCAGGGCAGCATGGCTGCTTTACCCGTGAGGTGGTTGAAAAAGTATCGGCCAATACTCCGCAGCCGGTGATCCTTCCTTTAAGCAATCCCACCGCCAATACCGAGGCCTTTCCCGAGGATATTATCAAATGGACCGATGGCAAAGCACTGGTGGCCACCGGTAGCCCGTTTGACCCGGTGGTCTACCGCGAGAAAAGTCACCGAATTGGCCAGTGCAACAATGTCTTTATCTTTCCCGGGGTGGGGTTGGGGGTTGTGGCTTCGGGTGCCTGCAAAGTGCTTCCCAGCTTTTTTACCGCCGGGGCCCATGCTGCGGCAGCATGCGTGACACCCGAAGACCTTAAACGGGGCGCTCTCTTCCCACCGGTTGAGAAGCTTCAGAAGGTAACCCTTAAGGTGGCCAAGGCCGTTGGTCGGGCTGCTATCTCGGCAGGCGTTTCTCGAAAGTGTGCGTTCAGCCAGTTTGACCATGGAAATGATGGCAAGAGGCTCGATGAAGCCATTGAAAAAATGGTGTGGAAACCGGTTTATCTGCCCCTTTCAAGTGAATAGTTGCACCTGTGATATAAGTTTCGAATGATAGCACGCCGTGGGCGTCGTATCTGGACGCCCACTTTTATCTCTTCATGATGACAGGCCTTTCGATAAAAAACAGATGATGGATCGTTTTGTAAATGGTTTTTAAATAGAGATCTTTCTCAATTGACAAAGCGATATTCTCATTGACACAATGTTGATAGCTGACCTAACGTAATTTCGGTTGCCGGAGAGGGTACGAAGTTGACCGTAACAGACACTGCGGAGGCTTGGCTTTATGGACTTGTTCAGAGAACTTGAGGTAAGACGTGAGGGGCGTGTGGTTGTTGCCACTTTGAATCGTCCTGAGACGCGAAATGCCATCACAGGAAAAGAGATGGTGGATGAGCTCTGTCAGCTCTGCGAATGGGTCAACTCAGATCCTGAAGTCAGTGTCGTGGTTTTAACCGGTGCAGACCCTGCTTTTTCGTCTGGCGGCAACGTGAAGGATATGAAGGAGAAGAGGGGGATGTTTTCCGGCACTCTTTCAGAGATTGTGGACGGCTACAAGTCTCATGTGCAGCGAATTCCCCTTGCTCTGGAGTCCATTGAGGTGCCTTTGATTGCTGCGGTCAACGGGCCGGCCGTGGGGGCGGGATTCGACTTTACTTTGATGTGCGATATTCGCATCGCCTCAGAAAAAGCGCGTTTTGGAGAGACCTTTCTTCAGGTGGGGTTGATTCCGGGGGATGGAGGTGCCTGGCTTCTTCCTCGGGCCGTGGGGATGTCCAAGGCGTGTGAAATGACCTTTACGTCTGAGGTTTTGGATGCAGAGCAAGCCCTTGCTGCCGGGTTGGTCTCAAAGGTGGTGCCCCACGATCGCTTGATGGAAGAGGCTCTTGCGCTTGCCGGGCGCATTGCAGAAAAGCCGCCTCGAGCCCTTCGAATGTCCAAGAAGCTTCTTAAAATGGGGGCTCGCATGGCCCTGCCTGATTTTTTGGAACAGTGCGCTTACATGCAGTCGCATTGCCATGGATCGGAAGACCATCACGAGGCGTTGGCGGCCATGGCAGAGAGACGCAAGCCACAATTTAAAGGGCGTTAGAGGTGAAAATTAATCTGGTGAAGCCGGAGAAAAGGGCTTTGAATCTTATTTGGGAAGAGGGATTTGAGACGCGTCGTCTTGTGGTTTCTCTTTATGTTTGCGGTGATGCCGTTGAGATGGGAGAGGTGTTTGCCCGTCCTGAAGTGTGGCAGTTTGCAAAGGACATTACCTCGCCGGATGCCGCTGCAAGGTGGTTGGAGTGGGCACGTCTCGACTCATTTCATATGCCGTTTACCCTTCGTTTGAAAAATGGCGCGTTGGCCGGATTTTTGGTTGTGATCCGTCGGGGAAAAGGCACCCTTGAATTGGGAGGGTGGCTCTCGCCTGATTTGTGGGGGCAAGGGCTTGCAAAGGAGCTTATTTTGGAGATCGTTCGCCACGGACGGATGTGTGGATACAAAAAGCTTCAGGCAGAGGTGAATGAGGTCCATTTTGTGGCATATCGTCTTCTTCAGGCGAGTGGTTTTTCTCTTCAAGGCGGTGTTTGGGAACTGGATATTTAAACATTTTATAAGATCATCTGGTTTAAATGTGTGTATCAGGTCTCGCTATGAGTTGTTTAAGCGGGGCTGTTTTATTGTGATTTCGCAATGATCAGTGCGTGGTTTTGTGTCATGGTTTCTCCAGACGGGGGGGAGATGGGATGGCATAAGAGACTCTCCACGTTTCACTTTGGTAGACTTGCGAGTTGCTGAACTTTTAATTCAACAACAAGTTTAAGGAAGCGTATGAAGTGTCCAGTCTGCGGATATGAAAGTCATTCGGATGATGCGGAATGCATTGCCTGTGGGTCTGATATGGCCCTTGCTGCTGCATCCATTGCCCTTGAGAAAAAGCGAAGCGAAGAGGCGATGGAACGCTATGAGAAGCAGAAGAAGGAGTTGCGTATAGAGTTGGGGATAGAGTCGGCAGAAGATGAGCCGTCTGCCGATGAGGAGCCCAAAGAGATGACAGGCCTTCAGATGGAGTCTTCGGTCCTTAATGGAAGTTCTATTGAAGTGGAAGGTCTCTCTGCGGAGTACTCTCCAGGTTTTCTCTGTCCGCAGTGTGGGTTTAAAAACAGGGAGAAAGAACAGGAGTGTGCCCGTTGTGGCGTGGTGTTTCGTAAATTAAAAGAAACGGAAGGCAGAGACCGTGTGTTGGATGATGCCCCTTTAGGTTCTCAGGCGGGCTACGATCCTTATGTAAGGCAAGTGGAGGAACCCGATCCCTTTAAAGGGGTGAAGGCGGTTGGCGAGGCTTTGGGGCGGGTTGACTTTTCAGCTGCAGTTGGAGGGGCCAAAGGAGTGGTGGCCACTTTTTTTGAGTGGCTTAAGGGGTTTAGTCCGAAGGCTTGGGGAGGGGTGCTGATTGCCTTGATTCTTTTGATTTCAATGCCCTTTGGTTGGAAAGCGGCTGTAAAGGTTAAAGGTTCTGCCAGCGACTACCTCTCTCGGCGCCATGAGGCAAAGCTGGTTCAACTTTATGAGAAAGAGGGCGGAACCATACGCACTGACGTGCGAAGGTTGGTGAAGGAGGGTAACTATGACCAGGCACGTCAAAGGATTGCCCGTTTTGATATCGATCCCTTGAAGACGGACATCGGTGATTTAAAACGTTGGATTGAAGAGAGAGAGCTCTACAGCCAAGTCCTTAAAGTTCCCGCGTGGAAATTTGAGACCAATTACACCATGTTTAACCGATTGGTGGAGCTGAATCCCTCGAAGAAGCTTTATGTCGCTAAACGGGAGTATTATAAAAAGAGATGGGCAGACCGTTGTTACGATGAAGCTTTGCACTATTTCAAAGGAGATCGAAACAATTCTGCAGAGAGTTCCAAAGCGGTTGCTCTTATTGAAAAGGCGGTAGGTTTTTACCCTTTAAACAAGGCGTATCAATCCCTGCGAAAGGATTTGATCACAGCAGACCTTCTCTTTTACAAGGGGTCCCATGGGCTCCAAATGGCACTTCGTGATGAGGGGCGTGGGACCAATACAAAAAAGCATTTGCGAAAGGTGGATGTGTGGCTTCACAACACCAGCGGAGGTGTTCTCTATATCAATCCAGAGCTTTTTTTACTGAAGACAAAAAATGGAAAAAGTCTTAAATATACGGAAAAATACTCTACTGGCCTTAAGAGTAAACTGAATCCTGGAGAAAAGACAGCAGGGGTTCTCTATTTTAAAACCCTTAGCACTCCCAAAAGTATTACCTTTGGACACCCCGTAGGCGGAGTGGTAAAACGGGACTTTCCTTGATGGCAAGCCTTAGGCGTATCATAGGGCTTGTCGATAGCAATATGTGGGGTGCGTTTGTGTGTCTTGACTTCGATTTAAGGATGAATCGGTTTTGTTCGCAAATTAAGGGGGATCACGATTCGTTTTCGGAAAAAACTCAAAAATGATTTGATTTTTTGTGGTATCTTTTCGGCGGTCTGGATTCTACGTCACATGAATCGCAGATATTCAATTTTTCTAATGCGCAATGCGGGACGAGTGATCTGGCATCTGGCTTTGAATGAGAGAAAAAAGAGCATTTTGCACTTGAGGCAGGCCTTTGGTAAGACCCATTCACAAAAAGAGGTTGTTGCGCTTTCCAAAGCGGTTTTTGACAATCTTTCTATCTGCCTTGCCGACGCTGTGCGGCTACCCAACCTCGTAAGAGAGGGGCTGGATAACTATGTGGATGTGAAAGGGCTTCACCACTTGACAGATGAGGTGGCCAAGGGGCGTGGGGTTATGATCCAGACGGGTCATTATGGAAACTGGGAGCTTTTGGGGACCTGGTTGGTGCAAAAAGGAATTCCCCTTCGGGTTCTTGCCAAGCGCACCTATGACCCGAGGCTGGATCGTATGATTGTGGGGTATCGAAACAGTGCAGGGTATTATAGTACCGCTCGGGGGAATGCTTCTGGAGCTATATTGAAAGGTTTGAAGAAGGGGTATGTCTACGGGATGCTTTTTGACGTGGATACCAAAGTGAAAGGGGTGTTCGTCGATTTTTTTGGTAAACCTGCCCACACTGCTGTCATTCCTGCCATGCTGGCTGCGGAGTACGATGTTCCGGTGGTCCCTGTTTTTATTCGGCTCAACGCGGACTTGACCTATACGATTACTTGTCATAAAGCCATTAAGCTTAAAAAGAGTGATGACCCAGGGAGCGATGCGCTGGCCAACACCCAATCTTTTACATTGGTATATGAGGCGGTGATTCGTGAAGATCCCAAGCAGTGGATCTGGATGCATGCACGCTGGAAGAAACAGCCAACCGGTGTTGCGTGATACCGCAATAATAACCTTAAAAAAAGTATTTTATTTTTTCCGTCTGTCGGGGGTGCCCGGTGGGCGGATTTTTTTTAAAATAGTAGCTTCTTCTGTGATCCTTTTCACATTCAACGAGGCAGGATTGTGGTAATTAAAATGGTGTAATAGCATTAAAGGTGACTAGATAATTTTATTGTAGAGTGGATTGGTAACTGTTTCTATTTATTGTTTCAATTCTGTTGAAAAGGTGGGCGGGTTCATGTATCTAACGATGATAAAACTCGTTTTTAATGGATTGCAATGAGGGAGGTAACCCGTGATGAATACATATGGAAAAAGCCTTGGATTTATCCTTGGACTAATAGGGCTTATTGCCCCTGTGGCTCAAGCCAGTGAATTTGAAGATTTTGCCAAAAACGAAATGGAGATGTTTACACAATACCGGGATGAGCGTGATGCAGAATTTATTAGCTTTCTTAAGGCGCAATGGCAGGAGTTTCAGGCCTATAAAGGGTTGGTAAGAGATACCACCCCTAAACCAAAGAGGGTGCCAAAAGCTTCAGTTGTTGTAACTTCAAAATCTGATTCCGATGCTTCTACAGATACCAAAGAGACAACACCCGAGAAAAAGATTGAGACCTCTGTGGTTGAGAAGATAGTGGTTCCTCGTCTTCCCGAAACACTTCCCTCTGAATCTGAAGGCCTCCCTACTGAAGAGCTCTCTTCTGGTGAAACTCAGGGAGAAACTCCTGAAGTGGAGGCTCTTCGGGAAATAGCCCCAGCACCTGCTTTTAAGCCCGTCATGGAACCTCAGATTTCTTTAACCTCTGAACCTTTTGTCGGTGTTGCTTTTGAGTTTTTTGGTTCAGATTACTCTTTTGCAGGGGATTTTAAATTTCCTCACGTTACAATGTCAGGGGCAGTAAAGGAGGTTGTTTCAGACTACTGGGAGAAGATGAGTCAGTGCGATTATGAGGCGTTTCTCTCGAAGGTGGGGCGGGTAAAAAAGAAGCAGGAGCTTAACGACTGGGGATACCATGCTTTGCTCTACAGCGCCGGTATGAAAATACATGGTGGTGATCGCGATTTGGCCAATCTTTTTGTTTGGTTTATGTCGCTTAAAAGTGGGTATGATGCCAAGGCCGGGTACTCCGATGAACGGGTTTACCTGCTCCTTCCTTCGCGAAATCGTCTTTATGGCGTATCGTACCTTACCATCAAAGGAATGCGATATTATGCCATGACCTTTGACGGAACCAAGGAGAAATTAACACGTCTTTTTACGTACAAGGCGAGTTACCCTCGGTCTAATAAACTCATGGACTACAGAATTTTGAAAACGCCAACACTTGCTCCCGAAATTGTGGACAAAGAACTGAGTTTTGATTATTCCGGTGAGAAGCAACTTATTCATATATCTTACAATAAGGCCCTTGTGACGTATTTTGAAAATTACCCTCAAACCAATATAAAAATTTATTTTGATGCAGGTACGTCTCGGGAGCTGGACTACACCATGGTGCGCGAGCTCCAGAAAGTTTTGGAAGGAAAAAGTGAGGTGGAGGCGGTGAATTATCTTCTTGGATTTGTTCAAAAAGCGTTTAAGTACAAGACAGACGATGCCCAACTTGGTCATGAAAAGTATATGCTTCCTGAGGAGACACTCTGGTATCCTTACTCAGATTGTGAAGATCGCTCCTTTCTCTTTGCTTATTTGGTCAGAAAAGTACTCAAGCTGGACGTGGTGGGCCTTAACTACCCCGGGCATGTGGCAACAGCGGTTCGGTTCAGCGACAATATATCCGGGGACTACGTGGTGACGAACAATCGCAAATACATTGTGTGCGATCCCACGTATATCAATGCGTCGGCAGGTATGGCGATGCCCCAGTTCAAGCGACGAAATCCCGATGTAGTAAAAATTCGAAACTGGAGATAAACGGTTTTGGAACCGGCGGTCTTGTCGGTGTATTCTAAGGGGGGATTTGGTTGAATACAACGTCGATGTTTCAGCCTCGGTTACGGTACGGTGGTTCAGCAAAGGGAGTAAAATTCCATAAGCTTGAACCCCACATGTGAGGTGAGCTACATCAATCACACATTATTAATCTTAAGGAGAATGAGATGATGAAACGCGTATGGACTGTTGTGATGTTTGTGGTGTGTTGTGCACTGGTTATGACGGGTTGCCAGAGTGGTGGAGAAGTAGCAAAGCCTGCCAGTGATCTCCCTGCTTGGGTTCTTGTTCCTCCTGAGGGTGGTATTTGCGCAGTCGGTTCTGCCAAAGTGGGGCCTGCGGGTATGGGGTTTGCCAGAACAGAAGCCACAGCCAATGCACGTGATGAGATCGCCCGTATTTTGAATACCCGCGTGAAAAACATGTTCAAAAACTTCACAGAGACAACAGGAGTGGGTGATGACCAGACCGTGGATAAGGTGACCACCAACGTATCCAAGCAGCTTGCCAAAGTGGATCTTTCTGGCAGCATCGTAAAAAAGGCCCACCTTGACCAAGCCAACAAAGAGCTTTACGTGCTCGTGGCCGTACAGCCGGATGTGGTGAAAACCGTTGCCGATACCATGAAGCAGGCAGCCATCACCAGCTTTAAAAACGACAAGGCACTTTGGCAGAAGTTCCAGGCCAAAAAAGGCCACGAAGAGCTTGAAAGCCAGATTGAAAAAGAGTTCAGCGAAATGTAATAAATTTTAGATGGATACCATGTCTTGAAAATAGAAATCAGGGCATGGCATCAGATATCTTAGAAAAGAGGCCCGGCAACATCGGGGCAGCCGGGCCTTTTCTGTTTAAACTACAGAGTGCTCAAGCATAGAACCTCGGGGATGGGTGGCGGTGAGACCATGGGGCCTGGGGTTCAGGGGAGGATATGCTGTGAAATGGTTTTATGTTTTGGTATCGGTTTGTGTGTTGAGTGTGGGATGCATGGGAAATCAGGTGGTTCCAAACAGTCGTCCAGGTTGGGTTATTAATCCGGCGATTCCTGGGGCTGTGGCAGCTGTAGGATACAGTGCCAGTCAAATTAAAGGGTATAGTGCGCAGCGTAGCATGGCTATTCAGGCGGCTTTGGATGAAATTGCAAGGCAGATGGGAGTAACCATCAGCAACACGACGCTTATCGGTAAGAAATCAGATGGAACAAGTGTTTCAAGTGAGATGGAAACCTGGAGTTTTTCAACGGTTGACAATAAAAAGGTGACAGCTCATGTGAAAGAATCATGGCTGGACCCTTCCACAGAGGCACTGTATGTCTGGATGGTGGCAAAGTGATCTTTGATTGGCCATCGGGCATGCAGGGGTTATCCTGATACGAAGGAGCACAACTGATGAATGGTGATAGATTAAAGCAAGTGGTATGTTGGGGGGCCGCATTGGTTCTTTTGACTGTGGGTACCACAGCCATGGCTTCAAAGACGGGTAAAACCACTTCCATGCAGGATGAATACGAAGCCTACCTGAAAGAGGATATGGATTTTCAAGCATATCAGAAGCAGGTT
>JAKSCC010000179.1 GCA_022360815.1 Desulfobacterales bacterium | reverse complement strand
GTTCCAGGCGCATATCCGGTTAATTTGGCGATGCGGTAGCGAATTTGGTTGTTGTTCCAGATAAATACAGTTGTCACAAGGCCTCCTTGTTTTGCTTTTCCAACCCTTTTGCAAGTGCGACATAAGAGTTTCAAATTAGGGGTGGTAAACGTTGAAGTTACCTTACAAGGATAATAATCCCTTTTTCAGCGAAAACCAATCAAATAGTTCTCTATAGAGGGTGTTTTGGTGGGGGTATGCTTTAGAGAGGGGATTCCTCTTTTGCGGGGTCTCTTTTTTTTAAACTACAGAGAGCCCCAACAAGAAGAGACGGTCCGTGAAGCAGGAGTATGGTAGCGAAAGGCTGGATGATTGTGTGTATATAATTAGTAGTGTGGTGGTTTTTCGTTGGCTGGTGCTTTTTCCATATGGGTGTCGACCAGTTGCTCCACCTTGTCCAACAGATACTCTACGGCTTGTTTGAGGCGATCGATTTCGTTTTGTTGTTCTATGATCACCGAGTTGAGTTCGTCAATGGTGTGTTCTTGGTAGGCGAGCTTGGTTTCGAGATCAATGATGCGGTCTTCCATAGGGGTCTCCCTGTTTTTTTGTAGCAATTCAGCTGAGCCTTTGGCGGGTTCAGGCCTTGGCAAACCAGAGGGTATGCCGACTGCCTCGCTTGATGCGGGCCTTGATGCGCACGGTTTCAACCTTCATGTTGCATCTTTTCAGGCGCAATGTAAATGCGGGGTCGTCGTGGGCAGACCAGACGCCCAAAACACCACCCTGTGTGAGGTTGTTTTTAGCGCGTAAGATCCCTGCCTTTGTGTAGAGGTTGGTGTTGGAAGAGCGCGTAAGGCCGTCCGGGCCGTTGTCCACATCCAGCAAAATGGCATCCCAGGGGCCTTTTTCAATGGCTTCGGCTACGTCTTCCACAAAAACCGTGACGCGTGTATCTTTCAGCGGGTCTTGGGCCAGATGGCCGTAATACTCCCTGTTCCACGCAACCAATTCTGGCACCAGCTCGGCCACGGTGATGCGGGCTGTTTCTGCTGCAGCATTCAGGGCCGCCCTTAGCGTGTATCCCATGCCTAAGCCCCCAATGAGGATTTTTGCATCTTCTGGGGCCTGGATACGCCGAAGGCCTTCCTGGGCAAGAACCTCTTCGGATCCGTGGGCCCGGCTGTTCATCAGCTCGTACCCTTCGGTTCGAATGGAAAACTCATCCCCTCTTTTTGAAAGCTTTAAAAGATCGCCTCCCGGCACCCTGGCTTCTGCCAGAAATTCCCATGGAATCATGGTCTCATCCTTATACATATTTATGCAGACGCCGACTCTTTGCGTCTTGATTGTTGAATATACATTGGTCTGGATTCGAGCGCGAGGCAGGAACATATCACAGATAAGCTGTTGGTGAGTCGCTTTTTTGAAAAAGGGCTGCCTCAAAAATTTTTCGACTGTCCAGCGCCTGATTTTGATCGCCTAAAACAATGATAGCTGGAACTTGCCTTGCCGCCCTTGTATTTTTTTGGGTTGAGACTATTTTAAGAGAGGCTTGTTTGAGGGCTCCTTTAAAAAAAGGGAGCACGTGAAGAAAGCGCTTTCGCAGCAGAGCCGACACTCCATTTTAAAAGCAAAGGACAATCAGTATGAGTAAACCCGCTACAAAATATCTCAAAGACTACAAACGGCCGGATTACGAGGTGGCGCGTGTTGCGCTTTCTCTTTCAATTTTTGATCAGGAGAGTTTTGTGGATGCCAAACTTGAGGTGAAGCGGGCAGTCGAGGCCGATGAAGGTGCCCCCTTTGTTTTGGATGGCAGGGAACTTGAGCTTCTGGAGATTGCCCTTGACGGCAAGCCCCTTGAAAAGGATCGGTACCTTTTCGATGAAAAGGAGGAGACCCTTACCCTTAAAGAGCTTCCACAAGCCTTTGAGCTCACCACAAAGGTGAAGATTCATCCGGAGTCCAACACCTCACTTGAAGGGCTCTACTTTGCAGATGGCACCTTTCTCACCCAGTGCGAGGCCGAAGGGTTCCGGCGCATCACCTTTTTTCCGGACCGGCCCGATGTGATGGCGAGTTTTCGCTGCACGGTGGAGGCGGAAAAGGCGAAATACCCGGTGCTGCTCTCCAACGGCGATTTGATCGATAAGGGCGATCTGGATGGCGGCCGCCACTTTGCCACCTGGGAAGACCCCCACAGAAAGCCGTCTTACCTTTTTGCTGCGGTGGCAGGGGATCTGGCCTGCGTGGAGGGCTCTTTTACCACCGCCTCGGGCCGTGATGTGGCCCTGAAGTTTTATGTGGACCACGAAGATGCGGACAAGTGCGACCACGCTCTTTCTTCCCTTCAAAAGTCCATGGCCTGGGACGAGAAGACCTTTGGCCTGGAGTACGATCTGGACACCTACATGGTGGTGGCGACCCACAGTTTCAATGCCGGCGCCATGGAGAACAAGGGGCTCAATATTTTTAACTCCAAGTATGTGCTGGCAAAACCGGAAACAGCCACCGATACCGATTTTCAGGGCATCGAAGGGGTGATCGGCCACGAGTATTTTCACAACTGGACCGGAAACCGGGTGACCCTTTGCAACTGGTTTCAGCTCTCCCTTAAGGAGGGGCTGACTGTTTTTCGTGATCAGGAGTTCTC
>JAKSCC010000018.1 GCA_022360815.1 Desulfobacterales bacterium | reverse complement strand
CCCAGTACGACCCACCACGAAGAGATGTCGGCCATGCCGGCTTACATAAGGGCCCCAAAAGCCCATCCCCGAGCGGGGGCGAATAACTCAGTTGGGAGAGTGCAACCCTTACAAGGTTGAAGTCACAGGTTCGAGCCCTGTTTCGCCCACCATAAATGGGTCGTTAACTCAGTCGGTAGAGTATCTGCCTTTTAAGCAGAGAGTCACTGGTTCGAGCCCAGTACGACCCACCAGTTCGAAAGGGCCGAAGCAAATAATGCTTCGGCCCTTTTTTAGTTGGTTAAAAAAAGAAACAAAAAGGCATCTCTTTTAACACTGTTCTATCTTGTGGGCTTTTAAAGCGCTGTGATAAGTTATATAAAACAATGCCTTTTTGATATGGATCGGGCGATATCCAATACGTTTTGAGTTTTTAATGCATCCCCGCCTCAAAGATGCCCGTCTGAAATGATATCGATTGATGACCTTATAAAAATCGGCGTTTTAAAAGTGATGGGTCGCTGTGCCTCAGACTGATTTTTTGCGAAGTCATCAAGATGATGGATCACCCCTAAAAAAATCAAAAGGAGTGTCTTTCATGGATGCCAAGCGTTTTGACGACGATGTCAAAAAAACTTTTGAACAGTTCGGAGAGGCAGGGGTCAGTGTACAGCTGCTTTCAGTCAAAGACAGCCATGTCTCTCAGCCTCCCTATGACTGGGTTCAGGTCATGATGAAGGTCACTCCGGTGGTTCCAGAGCCGGAGCCCTGGGCCGAAACCTGGCGCTATGGCGGGGTGCTTCAGCACGATAAAATTCCCCTTCCCATTGGAATGCGTCCCATTGATATTTCACGCATGATCAGCGCCATTGATGCGGCTGCAAAACTTCCTCCCGGTTTTGATCTGCAGGGTGCATCATGTGATCTTTACTGGGCACTTCATCCCAGTGTGAAGGAACCTTACTATCACTTCACCTCGGGCGACCTGACCATTCTTGTAGGTGCCTACAGTGGAGAAGTGATGGAGCCGCAATTTTAAGCGCGGCAGCATGGGCCGACATGGTGTCGGCATTTTTTGTTTTCCTCCTTAGGTGGCGGGGGTCCAGGTTTTGGACCCCCGTTATTTTTTGTGGGCTTACGGTTCTTTAGATTTGTGAGCTTAGGAGCTTTAACCCGAGAGTGCAAAAAAGTTCTGTACCGACAGCGAGTATCTCTTCGTTAAAATCAAAACGGCTGTTGTGAAGGGGGGCAGACTCTTTTTGGCCTGTTCCCAGAAAGAGGTAGGCCCCCTTGGTCTTTTCAAGGAAGAAGGAGAAGTCTTCGCCACCCATGGTGGGCTCGGGTTCTGCAAGACTCTCCTCTCCTGCCACCTCTTGGGCGCAGGCCGCTGCAAGGGCCGCCACTTGAGCGTTATTGGTGGTGGGTGGATATCCAGGTGTATAGTCAAGGGTATAACGGGCACCTGTGGCACTGCAGACACCTTTGAGAACCCTTTCTATCTCTTCGCGCCATGACGACCATAGGTTGTGATCAAAGGTTCTTGTGGTCCCCTGAAGGGTGACGGTGTCAGGGATGATATTGGAAGAGCTTCCTCCATGGATGCTTCCAATGGTGAGCACTGCAGGGCAGGTGGGGCTTATTTTTCGACTGACAAGTCGTTGAAGCGCTCCGATAACCTGAGCGGAGGTATCTATGGGATCAATGCAGAGGTGCGGCATGGCTCCGTGACCTCCTTTTCCTGTGAGGGTGATTTCAAAGGTGTCCATGGCTGCCATAAGAGCCCCCGGTTTGATACCGATTTTTCCATGGGGAAGGGCGGGCCAGAGATGGGCTCCCAAAGCATAGTCTACCTTGGGGGCATTAAGAACGCCCTCTTCAATCATGGGCTTGGCACCTCCGGGACCCTCTTCTGCCGGTTGAAAAAGAAAGGTGATGCGGCCGGAAAAATTTTTCTTCATTTGACTTAGAACTCGAGCAGCCCCAAGAACCATCGCCATATGCCCATCGTGACCGCAGGCGTGCATAAAACCGGAGTGTGTGGAGGCAAAAGCAAGCCCTGTCTCTTCGGTGATGGGCAAGGCGTCCATATCGGCTCGAATGAGAAGTCCTTTGGGCTCTTTTCCCGGCATGTCTCCGTCAAGCACTCCAAGAAGTCCGGTTCCGGCGATACCGGTTTTGACTTGAAGGCCCAATGTTCGAAGTTCCTTTTCAATAAAGGCCGCGGTTTTGTATTCTGAAAAGCCGGTTTCTGGAATCTGGTGAAGGGTTCTTCTGTATTGGATAAGGGTTTCTCTCTCTTTTTGAACCGCTGCCTTGATCTCTTTCATGCCGTTCTCCAATGCTGCATTTTTGTGAGGGGATGGGGATAACGCTTTTTTCATATCCCTCAATGGCGAGAAGGCCAAGGGCTTTCTATGGAAGATCAGAAGAGATCAAGCTGTTTTCCGTGCATGATATCGGTGTAGGAGGTGTCAAAGAACATCATCACCGAGTCAAAGATCGGTTTGAGCTGTTTTTCAATATAGTGGGAGTAGTCGATATCGTGGTGGGGAAACTCTTCAGGAATGGGGCCTCTTAGGGTCATCACATACCGGCTTTCGCGTCTGGTTTTTGAAATATCTCCCAAAAGGAGGGCCGCACGGACATGGGGTGGGATTACTTTGGTGTATTCACTCGGTGGCTTGGTCAGGCGTTTTTGATAGACAAGCTCAGCATCGTATTGTCCGGCTTTGAGATCTGATACCACCTGTTTGAGCCATCCTTTTACATCTTCATCATTGAAAATTTTCTGAAAGAGATCGTATTGAAAATTTCGAGCAAAACGCGTCCAGTCGGAGCGGACAAACTCCAATCCGGTGATGACCAGCTCTTTTGTTCCCTTTTTTTCAATGACCCCTGCGTATCTTTTTTTGGCACTGCCTCCTCCACCTCGAATGGCCGGAAGAAAGAAACGGGTGAAGTGCTTTTCAAATTCCAGCTCCAGTTTTGATTCCAGTCCGAAGCGGTCTTGAATAAGCCGTTTCAGCCAAATATTGACATCCGTCACGAGTCTTTGGGCCGCTGGGGCCCCTTCTTTTGTTTCTGCTGGCTTCAGGCAGACAAAGAGCGAGTCGGTATCTCCGTAAATGACCTGGTAGCCTTTTTCCCTTAAATAATCACGGGTGGTCTTGAGAGTCCATTGCCCGGTTCCGGTGATGGCCGAGGGAAGGTGAGGGTGGTAGAAACGGCATCCTGTGGTGCCCATCACTCCGTAGAAGCTGTTCATCAAGATTTTTACAGCTTGAGAGAGGTGCGTGTCTTTCTCTTTTTTGGCCAGCTCTCTTCTCTCCATCAGGGTGTCAATGGCCTGGGGAAGCACATGTTCTGTGCGTGAAAATGCAATACCTACAGGGGTCATGGCACTTTTTTCAGGTTTTTGTTCCGCTTTGAGACGAGAGACCGGGTCGATGTGAAAAGTGGAAATGATGGAGGGGTAGAGGCTTTTGAAGTCTAAAACCACCACGCTGTTGTAGAGTCCGGGTTTTTCTGAGAAAACAAAGCCTCCTGCAGCATGTCCCGCGCCTTTAACATCCTTGACATTGATACCCACCAGTCCTTTTCTGTGAATACGGGGAAGCATGAAAAAATCAAAGGCGGCCACCGACATGCCGACCCGGTCCATGGGTAGGCCGCTGATGAGTGAACGTTTGAAAAGGTGGTCTATCAGATCGGTTTTTTCAAAAATGTCGGTGACCAGGGTGCAGTCTTTGAGGTTGTATTTTGCAAGGGCTGGTTTGTCGTTTTGAAAGCGTCTTTCGATCTCTTGGACCTTATCGTTGCTCTCATCAATGTCTTTGCCTTTTCCCAGGAGGTCGGTTGCTACGGTTTCTAATCGGAAATTGTCGAAAGAGTAAAAGGCCCCGCGTAGAGAAGGAGGGCCGTCAATCACAACTCTGCCCCGCACCTCCACACGATAAACACCCTTTCGAACTTCTCGAATTTCAGGTGGCGATCCATCCCGGCCAAAAGCAAAGCGTATTCCGTGTTCTCGGAATTTCTTTTCAAGAAAAGTGAGGTCAAAGCCAATGACATGCCAGCCAATGAGAATGTCGGGGTCCATTTGGCAAAGCGCTTCGGTAAAAAAGGAGAGCAGCTTTTTTTCGTCAGGGAATCGCAGCATCTCTCCTTTGCAGTCAAGGGCTTCGCGATCCGGTTTTTCTGAACAGCACTTTTCATCAACCATTAAAACAAGGCGATGGTCCCTTTTCGACGCCTTGAGGTGGCAGGCAATGGAGTAGAGTTGTCCCTTTTGGCCGGTTTCAATATCCAGGGAGAGAAGGGTAAAGTGGGGGGTGTAGTCGGCCTTTCGAAGGACGGGATTAATAAAACAGAGGCGGTTTCCCTTTTGAGTGCAGGGGCCAGAGAGCTCAACGGTTCCGTGGACAAACCTCTCCATAAGAAAACGCTCTTCGGAAAAGATATCGGATTCAAAGGTTTGAATGCCGGTCTCTTCCATCTGTTTTCGAGCTCTAAACAGGGCTTTCTGAGTCTTAAAGTAGAGGGCGTCAACCGGTCTTCCATCGAACGTGGTCAGCTCGACAGGCTTTCGTTCGTCATGAAGGGATAAGCCGGTAAGGAGAGTGGATCTCAAAATAAAAAAGAGGGGGCGCTCCGTGGTGAATAGTGCCTCAAAAGGACCTGAATCACTGATACCAGAGTAGATGAGGTGATGGCTGTTCGGCGCGTCCATACGCTGGCGCGTGAGTATGTATCCTTTAAGAGGTGTCATGCTCATCCCATAGCAGGATGGTGCTGGAAAAACAATTAAGGCCCGACTCTCCTTGTGGGAGTCGGGCCTTTTGCATCAGCTATCCATGCTGTGGATGCAGTGGGTTCTGACGCGCCGGAATGGATGCTGCCGTGGAGAATCGTCTGAATCGGTAAGTGGGTCGCGGGATTTTTTGTGTGCCGATTGGAGTGGTAAGGGGTTTTCCCACACCGGTTTCCGCCACCATCCGGTTTCCACTGAAGTTGGATATCATGAGGCCTGGGTTTTCGGGGTTAAGCCGGTAGCTTGCCCCAAATCTTTGAAAATACTCTTTGAGAAAGCGGCTTAAGGCGTCGGCACTGGAGAAGGCAAACCATCCGGCATGGGGGTCCATGAATCCGTAATAGAACACCTCATCCTCACCCATGGATTTGGAGATGGCCATGGCATGATTTCGGGTTCCCACCTCAAGAAATGCGGCCCCTTCGTGTACAGCGAGAAGTGCTGTGACCTCTGAAAGGGTTCGCCCCTGGCCCACCTTGATAGTGGGGGATAAGAGAACATTTTCCCGACGCATAAAGCGTAGAAGGCGGAGTTTGTCCCTGAAGAGGGTGGCACCGGTTATTTCGTCTGGGGAGAGTGTTTCGTCGCTGGTGGCGGCTCGGTTGAAGATGGTTGCAGCCTTTTTGAGATTTTCCATGTAAGCCTTTGTTTGACCTAAGGCTTCAGCGAGAAGGTAGCCCCTTGAAACACTGATGCAGTCACCATACTGGGGTGTTGTGACAACGCGGCTTTTTTGGGTGCTTTTCAAGTAGAGGTGAAGGGAGAATGTGTGAACTTTTGCACTCCATTGTATTTGTTTGGCAAGGTTTCTGGCTTGTTCCATGGTTTTGCGTGCCGCTACAGGAGAGATGTTTTTTTTGGCTCGACCCCTTTTAAACTCTTCAAAAAGATTGATTCGCATCTGTGCCATACTCCTTATTTCCAAATAGTGTGAAACCCCCGTGTGAATTTGACAGATTGTTGGTCAATGGCGTCGCTTTAGTGTGATGAGGACCCCTCCTGTTGCCACCATCAGGAGAAAAAGAGCTGCTTTTTGCCATGCGTCGTTTTGGGCGGTATCAATAAAGCAGCTGCTGGAGCTGCCGCTAAGCTGAGCGTTTATTTCTATGGCCAGCAATTCGTGGGCTTTGGTGGTGGGGTGGATGGGATCCCAGAAGAGGTAGGCATCCTCTGGTGTGTTGAGTTGAGAGGTGCGTCTTCCTTGAGCGTCCAGTACCACCAGGGTACCGGTGCTGTTGGGAAATCGCCTCTCTGCGATAACCCTGTCCACATAGGTAAAGGCATCAAACTGGTGCAGGGTGTGGGGCTCTCCTGAATCATTGAGGGTGTTGATGGCAAGCTCGGCTGCATTTTGAAGGGCCAGGTTGTACTGACGGGTGAGCTGGGTGGCCTGCTCTTTTGCAGCTTGGGGCCTCGCGGCAAAAGTCGGAATGCTGCCCAGGTTGGGCAGATTAATCAGAAGAAAGTGCCGTGCCCCTGCACCAGAGAGTTGGGTGATGGCTGTTTGGATTCTGGCGGTGGTCGTTGAAATAAAATCTTGTGTCGAAGGCAGGGTGGAATCGTTTGCGGCAGCGCGCCTGAGAAAGAGAAGGAGGTCGTTTCCCCCGATAAAAAGGGCGAAAAGAGTATTCTTTGCATCTATGACGGGAGATGCAGCCACATACCGTTGAATTTGCTCGGCGAATCCCAGGGCGTTAAGAATGGGGATTTGGTTGTCGTTGGACGGGTCTCTATCGGTCTGGAATTCAAACGCAGTAAGATGACCTGATGTCAGGGCACCACCATAGGCACGATTGGTGAGAGTTGCTCTCCAGTTTCTGGCAAGGTAATCAACCCAGACATCACCATTGCTCCAGGTGACTGGCGCAGAACTGTTGATGGTGTTGAGGTTGCCATGGTCTGACAGGCTGTCTCCGAAAACAACAACCTTTTCATAGGTTCGCGCGCCGGCATATGAGGCCAGGGAAAAGAGACATATCAGTGTGAAGAAGAGAGCCCCAACAGTGCTTTTCATGTGTTTCATTTACGATACTCCTGAGGTAAAACCAGCCGCACATCCATTATGCGCGATAACTCAACGCAAAATTGGACCCCAAAGAGGCTGAGATATGTTTTAAATTGTCAAGCCAAGTGTGAGAGAAGAGATGAATAGCATCATACATTGGGGACAGGATGATCGCAAGAGAGGTCAACCAGTTTTTTATTTAACGATTGGTATAAATTAGAAGGTGTTATAGGGGAAGGTGCGGGTTTTGGTAGATAAATGATTGATTCAAAAGAGGGATACCCACGATATGAATATCCCTTTTACAATAGCCATGCTACGGTGCGAGGTTTTGAGAAATGATTAAAAAATTCATTTATATTTGCGTAAAAATGAATCAAAAGTGTCTTTTTATGAGCTATGGTTTAACGCTTGGTGCGTGACGGTTGGGTGTGAGCCGCACGATAGGCAACCATGGAGTCCCAACTTACCAATGCCAGGGCCGCCCATATGAGAATAAATGTTCGAATCAAAGAGAGGTCGAGGGGCTCTTTGAAGTAGAAGACGGCCAGAAGAAAGGTGCAGGTGGGGGCCACGTACTGGATAAATCCCAGTGTGGTGAGTTTAAGAGCCTTGGCACCCAGATTGAAAAGGAGAAGAGGCAGAGCCGTCACAAGGGCGGTTCCCATGAGAAGAAGATCGATCTTGCTTCCCATGTGGAGAAAGGCCCCTTTGCCCCCAACGCCAAGCCAGACGAGGTAGGCGGTGGCAGGAACAGCCATGATGAGGGTCTCCACGGTCAGCCCCACAAGGGGGCCCACATCCACCACTTTGCGGACAAGGCTGTAAAAGGCAAAGGTAAGGGCCAACATCAGGGAGACCCATGGCAGGCTGCCGTAGTCCCATGTGAGCCAGAGCACACCGATACCAGCCAGAACCACAGCGATTTTCTGTCTTATGCTGAGGCGCTCTTTGAGGAAGATCATGCCGAGAAAAACGGTGACCAGAGGGTTGATGTAGTAGCCCAGGCTGGTTTGAAGCACATGATCGTTTGTGATGGACCAGATAAAGAGAAACCAGTTGGAGCCCACCAGGCAGGTGGTGAGGGTGAGCACCCCCAGGGTTCGAATGTTGGTAAGGGCTTTAAAAAAGGCGTGGGTCTTTTTTTGAAAAATCAAAATGGGAACGAGAAAGAGCAGGGACCAGACCACCCGGTGCATCAGTGTTTCAAAGGGAAACACATTGTGGAGTTTTTTCCAGTAAATGGGTGAGAGGCCCCAGATAAGAAAGGCTTGTATGGTAACCAGAAATCCGGTGATGGAACGAGGCTGCGTCGGCATGATGGCTCCCTGATATCGTGATCTGTAAGTGATCCATGATCGCCCGGGTGGGGGATGGATGGTTTTGGGGCAGGAGCGTGATGCAGACTGCCAGTGAAGACGATGTGATAACACGGCTGGTGGGCGGTGTCTATGCCCGTTGCCGCGGGACTCTTTCCGATTTACGTTTGGGCGCGGTCGAAAGATAAAAAAGCGATTTTTTTTCAACCAACGATGCGGTGGGTATTCGGACCCGCCTTTCGCGGGTCGCTTTTCTGAAAGAAGGCGTGTGGGCTAACCTATTAAGAAACCACACTTCTGGGGTGTAAATTGTCGTATTTTGAAGAGCTTGTTTGTTGGGCGTTAGGGTGCAAGATTGGGCAGACGTATCGCCTCCGGCAGGTCCGCCTGAGGCGAATGAGGGCTGAATGGTTACCCAACGCTTTGTGTCATTTCGGTTTTTTTAAAGAGCTCTTCTCCGGCAATAAAGGTTTTGAGGACCTGTGCGGTACGAATTTGCGACTCGGGATCTGAAAAGTCCTGGTCAAAAACGGTGAGATCCGCCCATTTGCCAGGTTCAATGGTGCCCGATAGGGAGTCGACCCCAGCGGTCCAGGCGGCAATTTTTGTGTAGCCGTCAATGGCTTGCCAGAAGCTGAGCTTCTGCTTGGGAAACCACCCGCCGCAAGGTTCATTCTCTTGATCGGTTCGCTCCATGGCCGCGCGAATGCCGATGAGGGGGGCATTGGGCTCCACAGGTACGTCAGAGCCGAACTGCATGGGGATACCAGCATCCAGAAGGGTTTTCCATGCATACCCTGTTTCACAACGTTCAAGCCCCCATTTGGCTTGGGCGGTCTTCCAGTCGGTGGGCAGAAACCCCGGTTGCACGGAGGCGGTGACGTTCATGCGGGCCATGCGGGTGATATCTTTTGGGGCGATGCGCTGGACATGCTCGATGCGATCGCGCCAGGGGCCGGGGTAGGTTTTTCTTAGCTTTTCAAACCCATCCAGGGCCCCCTTGACGGCCCGGTCTCCGATGGCGTGGATCGCCACACTGCGTCCTGTCTTGTAGGCGGCTTCAATATGACGGGTGAGTTCACCCTTCGTAAGGCAGGCGAGCCCGCACCCTTTTTCGCCTTCATAGGGCGAGAGCATCCAGGCGGTTTCAGCGCCCAAGGAGCCATCTAAGAAAAGCTTGACGTGGGTGTGCCAGAGACGCTCGCTTCCCGAGCCTGCGGTGATACCCATTTTATCTGCTTTTTCAAGCTCCTCAGGGGGCAAAAGATGGCAGATTCTCAGTTTTAGTTTTCCCTCGTCTTCAAGCTCCTTGAGTGCCAGAAAATCTTCCAGCTCTTCGCAGGAGTGCATGCCGGTCAGTCCGCAAGCAACGCTTTTATCCTGGGCTTTGAGGATCGCCTCTTTCCGCTCTTTTCGCGTGACTGTTGGAATGTGCTGGCGGATTACTTCCAGGCACTCTCGAATAATACCTGTGGGGTGGCCGTCCGGGTCTCGGTCGATCTGGCCTCCTTCTGGGGTAAGGGTTTCTCGTGTGATGCCAGCGACATCAAGGGCCTTGGAGTTGACCCAGATAAGGTGGCCGCAGGCCCGGGTCATGACCACCGGGTGGTCGGGGGAGATGGCGTCGAGATCGGCTTTGCAGGGCTCTTCTTTCTCTTCCCAGAAGTGGTGGTTCCATCCCCGTCCCAAAACCCAGGTGCCGGGTTTGGCGTGGTCAATGGCTTTTTTGATGGCCGTGAGGCAGGCCGCCTTGGAGGGAAGACCCGCCAGGTTGACCCGAGTGAGATGGAGGCCATAGCCCACCAGGTGGCTGTGGGCGTCTACCAGGCCGGGAACCACAAGTCGGCCGGAAAGTGAGGTGATCTGGGTTTCGGTATCGAGGCCGGCAAGAATCTCCTGATTGGTGCCCACCCGTGTGATGAGGCCGTCTTCCATAAGAAGGGCCTGGGCAAAGGGAGCCTCTTTGACTCCGGTGTAGATGCGTGTTGAAACAATGGCACGTTTCATGGTTTTTTTGCCTCTGTGTTGATGATGGTATGAACAGGCGCATTGCGTCTGACTATCAATGTTTGTGGGGGTCTAAAAGGTCTCTTAAACCGTCTCCCAAAAGGTTGAACCCCAGTACCGTGACAAAGATGGCCAGCCCCGGAAAGATGGAGATCCAAGGGGCTGTGAAGAACTCTTCCCGAGCGTTTGAAAGCATGCCGCCCCAGCTGGGTGTGGGGGGCTGTGTTCCCAAGCCCAGAAAGGAGAGAGAGGCCTCGGTTAAGATGGCGTAGGCAATGCCCAGGGTGGCGATGACCAGAATGGGGCCCACCACATTGGGAAGAATCTGGCCGAACATGATGCGCCATTTGCCGTAACCCAGGGCTTCGGCAGCCCGCACGTACTCAATGCGTTTGGCCGAGAGAACCTGAGACCGGGTAATGCGGCAGGTAAACGACCAATTGGTCAGACCCAGGGCGATGTAGACGTTAATGAGCCCGGGGCCCAAAAGGGCCATGATGGCCAGTGCAAAGATCATGGAGGGGATGGAGAGCATGATGTTGGTGAGTCCCATGATAAAATCGTCCCACCACGATCCGAAATAGCCGGCGGTGACCCCCAGAAGCACGCCGATAAAGGTGTTGATCAGCTGGCTGACCAGCCCCACGGAAAGAGAGATGCGGGAGCCGTAGATCACACGGGAGAGAACGTCTCGTCCCTGGCTGTCTGTGCCGCAAAGGTAGTCGGAAGATGGGGGCTCTTCCGAGACCATGAGGTCGGCGTCGTTGACCGGGTGATAGGGTGAGAGAACCGGTGCAAAAAGGGCCATGCTGATCACCAGAAGGGTCAGTACCGCTCCGATGATGAGGTTGCTTCGGCCTTTGAGGTCTGCTTTGGAGAGAAGTGCCATTTAATACTCAATCCTTGGATCCACCACCGCATAGAGGAGATCCACCACAAGGTTGACGATAAGAAAAACAAGAATCATCACAAGAATGCACCCCTGGGTTACAGGAATATCCCTTTGGAAGATGGAGTCCACCAGAAGGGAGCCCAGGCCGGGCCAGGAGAAGAGTTTTTCCACTATAACGGTCTGGCCGATGAGGGCTCCGAACTGAAGGCCTGCGGTGGTGAGCACCAGAATCATGGTGTTTCGCATGACGTGGCGCCAGTTGACCAGAATTTCAGAAAGCCCTTTGGCGCGGGCGGTTCGAATGTAGTCCTTGTGGAGAACCTCCAGTACGGCGGCGCGCGTGGTTCTGGCCAGAAGGGCGGTATAGCCGACTCCCAAAGTGATGGCGGGCATAATGAGATGAACAAATTTTCCGTTGCCGTATCCCGAGGTGGGAAGCCATCCCAGTGAGACGGAGAAGAGGTACATCAAAAGGAGCCCGGCCCAGAACTGAGGCAAGGAGACCCCTGAAACAGCGCCAATCATGGAGGCCGTGTCAATTAAGGTGCCCCGTTTCAAGGCAGAGATAAATCCAAGAGGGATACCGATTCCCACGGAGATGAGAAGAGCGGCAATGGAGAGGCGCATGGTGGGCCAGATGCGTTCTCCCACCAGTTTGTTGACAGGCTCACGGCGAAGAAACGAGGTGCCCAGGTCTCCTTTGGCAAGCCCTTTGAGGTAGATGAGATACCGAGTGTGCACCGGTTTGTCGATGCCCCACTCTTTTTTAAGCTGCTCCACGACCCGGGGATCCGGCGCTTTTCGCTGGTCTCCGGCCATAAGGGCGGCATTGCCCGGAAGCAGGTTTAAAAGCACGAACATAATTAGTGAGATGACCAGAATCGTGGGGATAAACTGAAGAATGCGTCGAAGCGCGTAGGCTTTCATACGTTAAGCAACCTGAAAAATAAGAGAGTTCAAGGTAAAAACTCCCGACCGCCTGAATCGATCAGGGCCCGGCCGGGAGATTTTTTACTGGCATGGTGTCAAGGGACTACTTTCTGGGAGAGCTCTCATCGAGTTTCAGGTTGGTAAAATCCTGAAGCATCATCTCAATGGCCACGGGCTTGATGCCGTGAACCCAGGGCTGATACGCAATGATCGCCTTGTTGTAGTTAAAGAACCAGAAAGGCGCGTCTTCAAAGAAGATGCGGTTGGCTTTTTTGACCCACGTGAGTTTTTCGGCTTCTGTTCTGGCGTGGGCGGCCATATCCAGGGCCTGGTCGTAGTCGGCGTTGTGATACGCGGTGTAGTTTCCGGCAGAGGTTGGGGTGGTGGAGCGGAAACGGTTTAAGGTCTCAAGGGGGTCGGGCCCGGATTCAATGGACCAGATAAAGGCATCGAATTTACCGGTGCGGCAGCGCTCACCCAGCGCGGCTCCTTCAAGCTGCTGGGGCTTGACGGTGACATTGATCTTTTTGAGAAAGGGGATCAATGCTTCAATAATGCCCACGCCCCAGCTCTTGTTGGCGGTACCGATGCACTCAAAGGTGAAGCCTTTTTCGTAGCCCGCCTCTTTCATAAGAGCTCTGGCTTTTTTGAGGTTGTAGTGGTAACCGGCCATGGCCTTTTCATAGGCAGGAGAGCTGGTGGGAAGATAGCCGGTCGCAGGAACGGCTTTGTTTTTCAAGAGCTTTTTAATGATGAGTTCCGCGTTGATGGCGTAGTTGATGGCCTGGCGGACCCGTTTGTCTGAGAAGGGTTTGAACTGGGTGTTGAAGCCCACGATGCGGGTGTACATCTCAGCCACTTCAATCATGTGATCTTTGATGGCGGGGTCTCTCTGGTAGATGGGGTACTGAGAGGCGCCCACAATGTTGGCATCAAGCTCGCCCGCACGGAAGGCGATGTCCCGAGCCGCGCCTTCGGGCATGATTTTGTAGACCAGCTTGTCGATGTATGGTTTTCCCGTTTCAAAGTAAGCGTCAAATTTTTCAAGGATCACTTCGCTGCCGCGAACCCATTTGACAAATTTGAAGGGGCCGCAACCCACAGGGTGTGTTGCAAATTGGGCCTCTTTGCCCTCAATCTCTTCTCTTGGAACAATGGCAGTCTCCACTTTAAAGAGGGAGTAGGCAATGTCAATGGGGTGCTTGAGGATCATCTCAAGGGTAAAGTCGTCGATCTTTTTCAGGCCGCTGATGGTATCGGCTTTTTGGGTCATGACCGCGTCGACCCCTTTGATGTTGGCGATGTAGCTGGCTGCCGAAGAGGCGGTTTCGGGCTTTGCGATGCGGTTGTAGCACCAGATAATATCATCGGTGGTAAGGCGTCGGCCGTTGTGGAAGGTGACATTTTTGCGCAGGGTGTAGGTGTGGGTCAGTCCATCGTCAGAGATGGTAACATCGGTGGCCAGATCGAGAACCGGCTTGCTCTGGTCGGCATCCCACTTGTAGAGACTGCGGTTGATATTGAGGCCCACGATGTAGTCCTGGGTTCGTGAGGTCTTGTGCATGTCCAGGGAAAAGAGGTCTCCGCCATAGGGGGCACAGAAGACAAAGGTTCCTCCGGATGAGGCCGCAGCAGGCCCGGTGGCGATGAGACAGGCGGCAAGGGCAGCCAGCAGCATCATGGCAATCTTTCTCATAGTTCAAATCCTCCTGAAAGTGACAGTCAATACGGACAGCCCGGGATCCAGCCTTCAGGCCTCCCTTTCAGCGGCGCTTCACTGAGTGATCGGGGTTGAAGGGCTATGGAGCAGAGGCGGCCAACATGATTTTTCATGTATGAGGAAAAAATAGAACCATAGCAGGGGAAATGCTGTCAATAAGATAAAGTGTAATAGAGATATTGTTCCTTGTTGGGTAAAAATAATGAGGTATTGGTACTGTAGAAGGAACTTAATTGATGGGGGTTTTTTATCTTTTTTGGTAGTTGAACGGTTTTAGAATTGTTGTTATGTATTTTGCTCAATTTAATGAAAAGTGGGTAAGAGGCAAAGCATCTTCTGGATGCGCCGTTTTTTAACATCAAGACGATTGATGATTTTGCGAAAACCAGATAGCCGAAACAAAACTCACGAATAGTGGGGACTTTTAAAGTAGAGGTTAACTTTTTGCGGAGCCATCACGATTTAAGGATGCCATGGGCGAGAATGACTATCTGTTGGAAGTAAAAGATCTCACCACCCGTTTTCATACCCAGCGGGGTGTGGCTCAGGCGGTGAATGGGGTCTCATTTGGAATGCTTCCCGGCGAGATTCTGGGGGTGGTGGGGGAGTCGGGGTGCGGCAAGAGCGTTACGGCCCAGTCCATCATGCGGCTGATTCCCGAGCCTCCGGGGGAGATTGAAAAAGGAGAGATTCTCTACCAGAAAAAAGATCTTCTGACGCTCTCCATGGCCGAGATGAGGAAAATCAGAGGCGACCGTATCTCCATGATTTTTCAGGAGCCCATGACATCGCTGAACCCTGTGAAGACCATTGGAAAACAGATAGGCGAAGTCTACGCCCTGCATCGGGGGGTCTCAAAAAAAGAGAGCCTGGACAAGGCGATCTCCATGCTTGAGAAGGTCCAGGTGCCTGAGCCTGCCCGGCGTGTTAAAGAGTTTCCTCACCAGCTCTCCGGCGGGATGAGGCAGCGTGTGATGATTGCCATGGCCCTTGCCTGCGATCCTGAAATTCTCATTGCCGATGAGCCCACTACCGCTCTGGACGTGACGGTGCAGGCTCAGATTATGGATCTGATGCTTCGGCTTCAGGAGAGGCAGAAAACAGCCATCATGATGATTACCCACGATCTGGGGATCATCGCAGAGATGGCGACCCGTGTGATCGTCATATACGCCGGTCGCATTGTGGAGTCTGCGCCCACGCGGGCTCTGTTTCACGAAACAGCTCACCCGTATACCATGGGGTTGATGGGGTCGGTGCCCGTTATCGGTGAAGCGCTTGATGAGGGGCGTCTTACCGAGATCTCCGGTATGGTTCCCAGCCTTTTTGCTTTACCCGAAGGGTGCAGCTTTGCCCCGAGGTGCCCCCACAAAACCCGGCGGTGTAAAGCGGAGATGCCACCCCTTTTGAAGGTCTCGGAAGATCACGAGGTGAGGTGCTGGCTTTGTGAAGGAGGTGTGCGATGAGCAAGCTGCTGACCGTTGAAGAGTTGAAGGTTCACTTTCCGGTGAAAAAAGGGTTTTTGGGGAGTTCCGAGGTGGTTCATGCCGTGGACGGGGTGAGCTTTTCGCTGGACCGGGGAGAGACCCTTGGCATTGTGGGGGAGTCAGGCTGCGGCAAGACCACCACAGGCCTTGCCGCCATGAAGCTTATTGAAAAGACAGGCGGGCGTATCGTCTTTGATGGGGATGATCTGGACAGCCTGACCCGGGAAGAGCTGCGGCTAACGCGCCAGAAGATGCAGATGATTTTCCAGGATCCCTTTTCATCCCTCAACCCCCGCATGACGGTAAACCGTGCCATTGGTGAGCCCATGAAGGTGCACGGTATGGGAGGCGATAGCGAGCGGGCCGATCGGGTGGCGTGGCTGCTTGAAAAAGTGGGGCTTTCGCCCGAGCAGGGCAAGCGGTTTCCCCATGAATTTTCAGGGGGTCAGCGTCAGCGTATCGGTATCGCCCGGGCCCTGGCTCTGAACCCTTTGATGATTATTGGAGATGAGCCGGTTTCTGCCCTGGACGTCTCCATTCAGGCTCAGATTATCAACCTCTTGATGGATATTCAGAAGGAGTTTCATCTCTCCTATATGATCATTTCCCATGACCTTGCGGTGGTGGAGCACCTTTGCGATCGCATTGCGGTGATGTACCTTGGAAACATTGTGGAAGAGGGGCCCTGTGAGGCGATCTATACCGATCCAAAGCACCCTTACACCCAAGCCCTTCTCTCGGCCATTCCCTACCCGGACCCCGATCGCAGAAAAGACCGGGTCATTCTTTCAGGCGATGTGCCCAGCCCCATTCATCCTCCATCTGGGTGCCGCTTTCACCCTCGCTGCCCGGTGGCCAAAAAGGGGTGCAGCAAAGAGGTGCCAGAGCTGACACGTTCAGGTGGAGAGCACCGTGTGGCGTGTCATTGTGTGTGAGTGTTTGTGATTGCCAAGGTTTCACGTGGTTGGACATATCATGATGTTTACCCAACATGGCCTCAAGCCCAGATACTCTTCGTGTGAATGCAACCGATAGCACCACGAAGGGTTTTATTTTTTTGAGGTATTCGCCATGTAAAACCCCGATGGATGGTATCCATCGGGGTTTTGTGGTTTCAGGCGAAGAGGCTGTGTTTAGAAGGTGAAGACCAACTTGTGGTAGAGTGCGTAGGTGTCTTCGCCGTCGGTGGTCTTACTGACGCTGGTTGCACGTTCTTTCCAGTAATCTCCTGCATCAAGGAAAGCGGCTGTGGCCGAGTAGGTGAGGTGGTCAAAAATTTCCCAGGTGAAGTTGAAGTCGTACTCAATACCATGGTCGTCATCCACGCCAGCAGGCGTGTAGTCTGCCTGTGACGTGGCCAAAAGAACCCCAAGGGTCACATCTTTGTGACACTTGTACTGAGCGCCAGCATAAAACATCTGGTAGCCATCCAAATAGGCCACATACCCGGTCCCAAAACCGTCTCCCACCAGGTTGCCGAGCCCTCCACCCAGAGTGGTGTTCATGTTGTGCACATCATTGGTCAAAATAAAGGCCTTGGCCCAGTCCACACCCGGTGCCACATACCCCATGTTTTCCAGATCTCCGGTGTAACCGAGGTCTGAGGGGCCACCGGTGACGGTGCCGTAGCCCAGCTCAAAGGAGAAGGGACCCATCTCGTAGGTGCCCTCTGCAAACCAGGAGTGGGCCGAGACGTCTCGTTCGGTGTTGTTCTGGTACTCGGCTTCGCCAAAGGCGTAGTCCAGTTCGGCTTTGAACCCAAAGGGGCCGAATTTACCGTCAAAATACGGGGCCAGGAGGTAGACCTTGGCTTCGCAGGTGGTGCCACGGGCCGTTGCCTGAAGAGACTGAGCGGCTCCCAAAAGAGCCGCATTTGAAGTCAGAACGTTGTTCATTGACGTTTGAGCAGCCGAGGCAAGGTTGGTATAGACTTCTGCAGCTTCAGGTTTTGAATCATCCGCGGCGGCAGTGGCTAGTGCACTGTAGTAAGCGGCCGTTGTTCCAAATGCAGTGGCCTTGGCTTTTTCTGAGGCGGCTTTGGTGGCGCCTCCCAGGTCGTTGAGCTGTTTGTATGCCACAGCCTGCCCCGGGTCTTGAAATTTGTGAAAGTTGTAAAAGGCGGAAAGAAGGCCTGCGCGGTAGTTTTTGGTCTTGTAGGTGGCCCCGATGTAGTACTTGTCGTTGTCTTTGCTGGAGAGTTCGGTACCCTTGTCGTTTTCCGTTACCTTTTCAGCCACCACCCCGACATAAAGCTTGTTCCCGTTGATGGGTATGGGGGTGACGAGCTTGATGCGGTCGGTGTCGGCTTCATCGTCCGACCAAGTGGTGCCCCAGACCACCCCCTGCATGCGACCCACAGAGAGAAGGCCGATGGGGGTGGTCAGCTCGGCATAGGCCCGGTCAAAGTCGATGTTGTCGTCGTCTTCGTTTTGGTCAAATGCGGAGTCTGTGGAGGAGAGAACCTTGTCCAGGGCATCAAACCGGGTGATGATTTTTAAGTTCTTGGTGACCTGGGCTTCGGTGAGAACACGGAGCCTCATCTCCCGGTAGCTGTCTGCGGAGTCGTTTTTATCCAGCTCGGCTTTGTCATTGTAGACCCCTTCAAACTGGAGGCTTCCGCTGATGTCCAGGTCAAGGGCCAGAGCAGGGGCGGCAAAGATCAGGGAAAGAACGAGGAAAATAAGGCAACGTCTCATGGTCTCATCTCCTTTTGCTGAAAGGGCTTAAGGGTGGTTTTGTGTTTTGTGGCGAGATCAAAGAGCATGGATAAGGTTGGATGATTTTATTTTTATCTTAAGTTTTTTATGTGAACGATGTTATTTAAGGGTTGTGGAATTGTCAAGGGATATGGCGGGGAACCTTATCTTTTTTCCAAAAGCGTGTGGTGAAATGATTCCAAGTGTCTGTGAGAAATGAAAAGGCTCTCTTGATTTTGCTCAAGCGGTCAGATTTTTTGCGCCGTAATCATATGG
>JAKSCC010000141.1 GCA_022360815.1 Desulfobacterales bacterium | reverse complement strand
TTTAAAAGCCACTTTCCGCCCCCAAAGGGACGGCTTATTTTCATGGCAAGCTCCTCCATGGGTGTGGGGCAAAGCACGCCCAAGGCATCCGGCGGTCCGATAAGGGCGGGGGTCAGCAGAAGATCGTAGGTCGTCAAAAAGCGCCCCATGGCCAGCTGAATTTCATGCCAGCCGGCTTTGGCTATGGCAAGATCGCAGGCCGAAAGAGAGCGCCCGATCATGGCAGCATTTTGTGTGGCAGGCTCCATCTTTCGAACCGCATCGGGCCCCATCTCCTGTTTTGCCCATTGGCAAACAGCCGCCGTATGGGCACTCACCACCACAAAAAAGTGACGCCAAAACGTGTTGGTATCGATGGCAGGGTCGGCCTCTTCCACATAGTGTCCCAACTCTTCCAGCCGTTTTGCCGTTGTCTCAAGGCCTTTGATCGCTTCCGGGTGAAGGGTTGCCTCCATAAAAGGCTTTCGCGAAAAGGCGATGCGAAGGGGCTCAGGGTCTTTTTGAGTGGCGCTCAAATACCCTTCAGGTGAAGGCACCACAAGGTACGGGCTTCCCACCTCAGGTCCTGCTGTGGCATCAAGCATGGCCGCACTGTCTCTCACGCTTCGCGTCAGCACATGCCCCGCCACAGCCCCATCCCACCCTTCGCCCACCTCCGGACCCAATGGGTTTAACCCGCGCGAAGGTTTTAAACCAAATAACCCGCAACAGGCCGACGGAAATCGAATGGATCCTCCCCCATCGTTGGCCGATGCCATGGGCACCATACCCGCAGCCACCGCAGCGGCCGACCCGCCTGAAGAGCCCCCGGTGCTGATGCCCTGCCGCCAAGGGTTGTGGCAAGGCCCCGACGATTTGGGTTCCGTGGTAATGGTAAGCCCAAATTCCGGGGTGTTGGTCTTTCCAAAGGGCACCACCCCGGCAGCGAGAAAACGGTTTACCAGTTCGCTGTTCTCTTCTGAAACAATGCGAATGCCCCGGCTTCCCATGCAGATGGGCTCGCCTTCATAATTGTCGCCCAAATCTTTTAATAAAAAAGGAACCCCTTCAAACGGCCCCTTGGGAACATCCCCTTTGGCACGGTGACGCGCTTTGTCATAAAAGGTGTGAATGATGGCGTTGATGCGAGGGTTTACCGCCTCTACCCTTTGAATGGCTGCTTCAAGAAGCTCTGCGGGGTGAATCTGACCTGTTTTTACCCATTCGGAAAGGGCTGTGGCATCGTATCGAAAATACTCATTTTCCATAAAACCGTTCCTTTACCAGTTAAGGGTCTTTTGCAAAATAAAGTCCCTGAGACTTTTCTCTGTGAAATTTGATGGCCCTGTATAAAATCCGAACACTCCAACCAGCTTAAATAACTACTTTTCAAAAAAAATCACCTTGACATTCATCTACAAACGCAACACTCAATTTCACATAAAATCAAGTTATTATATAGAAACCTGCGTGTATACCAAAAAGAGGCGGGCCCAATTGCCTTCACAAAAAAGTCCATCCGGTGAGTACAAAGCTTTCAAAACACAAATCCTCCCTCGATAAAAAACCAAGGGAGGGTTTGCTTCAGGGGCACGCAAAACAATTGCCTCTAAAAAACGGGCCACGACTCATTTCAAGGCATAAGGGACTTGGGCCATCGCCCCATTTTAATGGGTATCGCGAACCAACCGAACAAAATTGTCAATGCGAATGGCATCCCCCTGGGGCCCGTGCCCCTGGGGGTAGAGGGAGGCGTCGCCCTCTTTGGGGTCGCTTCGCTGGCACCCGGCCCCATGCACATCCACCCACGCGCCATGCATATATCCGAGCCCCCGGCCAAAGGCGATATAGACCGAAGCGGCCCCTTCCGGCGGTGCCTCACGAATGTGGGTGGTGGAGCTCCAGAAGTACGGGTAGTCGGCAAGCCCTCCTTCATTGGTGATGGCGGTGGTCTCAAAAAGAGACGAAATGGCGGCGGAGTTCGTGGTATCCGGACTTCGAGCATAATCCACAAGGCTCTGCAGTTCCTTGGCGTTTGGCAAGCGCCAGTCGCTGTGCCCAAAATGGCCTTGGGCGTTCTTCTGCTGCACCCAATAAAGCGCCTCGCCCCAGTCCATACCCGAACCACTGTCCTCACGCGTCCACATCAGCCCCGTGGCCCGGTCTGTGATGGTGCCGTCGCCGTGATCCACAAAATCGTTTTCGCCATACTCGCTGTTGCCCCGAACGCAAAGCAGATAAAACGTCTTCTCACCCATGGGGCCGTTCAGTCCATACCCTTTGATGCGGCCATCGGCAAAATTGACCCCGAAGAGCAGCCCTCCCATGCCGGGAGCCCCATCCCCCACGTAAAAAGTGGATGAAACAAACTGGGCGTCGATCACCCGCTCACCGGCGGTTTCATCCCCATAGGCAAAACCGAACACCGACGTATCGATGAAAGGCGTAAAATTAGAGGAATTCCCCGATAGCCCGCTGGGGTCGATGCCACTGAAATCGATGAGCGAATAAAGCTCCTTGATGGTTGGCAGGCGCCAGTCTGTGTGCCCACCCAAACTCAAATTAGAGGCGGCCGTTTCGGCCTGGGCCTGGGTCACCTTGTCTGAGGCGTTGATGACGCCATCACCATTGGTGTCCGGGCTCTGCTGCCACATAAGGCCCGTGTTAAGATCCGTCACCGTGCCGTTGCCGTTGGCATTGTACCGAGGCGTGTTTCCGTCAACGCCCGCATCCTGCCCCCCCAGACCCGCCCCTGCCAAAGGGCAGGTGATCTCTATACCTGAAGGGTTGTAGCAGCCGCGCTGCCCGGTATCCACCACCACGTACCCCCCTTCTTCCCAGGCATCCACGGCGGTGGCGTCTGGATCAATGGCCACAGCACCACCACCAGAGCTTCCTTCTGATGAGGTTGCGCCCTCTTCAGAACCGGTGATGCAGCCCGAAAGGACAACCACCAATATGAGCACCCCTAAATTGATGTATCGCATCACATCCCCTCCCTTGATTTGCGATCCTTAAATGCGGCACGATGGCCAGACCATGGCGGTTCGGCCATCGCAATGGCCTCCCTTTCCTGAGGCAAGTGTAGCAAGCAAAGATGACAAAAGAGGCGTTACGAAGATGAATGAATTGTCATAAAGGGGAGTGCACGTGGCGTTCGTGTTTTCAAAACAGGCACACCAAGGGGCACCTCTTGAAAAAGTGCCATTAAAAAAAAGATGATTTTTCAGGATTTATGCGGGGAGAGAGACTTCAAACCGTGTACCCTCATCACAGGAGGAAACAAGGCGAATGGAACCGCCATGGGCATGAACAATCTCGCGCGCCAGGCTCAGGCCGAGTCCGGTTCCGAAGCATTTTTTTGAACGCGAGCTGTCCACTCGAAAAAAGCGATCAAAAACGTGGGGCCGGGCCTCAAGGGGAATCACGGGCCCTGTGTTAAACACATCAAAAACAAAATATCGGGCTTTTCGAACAAGCGCCAGCCGAATTCGCCCCTGGTGCCCATTGTACTTTACCGCGTTGGTCACCAGGGCCTGGACCACCGTCCGCAAAAGATCGCCATCGCCCTGCACCACAACATCGGTCTCCAGCCGGGTTTCGATGATCAGACCACCATCCATCAACTCGGCATCTTCGGCGGCAGCAAGAACCATGTTTGTCAGATTTACCGGTGCCTTTACCAAAACAAGCCCATTGGCATCGGCCCGAGCCAGAAGCAGAAGCTTTCGGACAATGCCTTTGAGCTGCTGCACCTCCTCCAGAAGGATTCCGTAGCGCTGCTGTTCAGCGCTGCCATTGGGTGCCTCCCCAATGGCAGCATCGAGATTGCCCTGAAGAATGGTCAAGGGTGTCTGAAGCTCATGGGCCGCATCTGCGCTGAAACGCACGGCCTGAAAAAAACTCTTTTCAAGGCGCGCCAGCATCCCATTGATCACGTCCACAAGGCGGGTGAATTCCGTGTCTCCTCCAAGGGTGGGAATCCGCTTTTTCAGATCCTCGGCCCGCATCTTTTCCGCGGTTTCAGCAATGAGGGAAACCGGTTTCAAAGCGCGGGTGGAGAGCCACCACCCCCCTCCGGTGAGCACAAGAAACGCCAGGGGAACCGCCATAAAAAAGAGCCTTAAAAACCCCTTTCTGTCCGCCAGGTACGAGGTCATATCCAAACCCACCACCATGGTGATGTGCTGATTGCCCATCATGGCCAGACGCCAGCTGCCCTTATCCGTTTGAACAGTTTTAAACACAGAGTCCTTTACATCAAGATTTGAAAAGCCTGTCAGAGGAGGCGGCCTGTGCCTCCCGGGAGCAAAGGCTGGCCTCTGTCTCCCCTGGGGAGGTCGGGCCATGGTGGTGTCAAAGCCCGGAAAAGCCAAACCCCTTAGCTGCCGAGGCCAGTGGGGAGAAATGTAAAGGAGGTCTCCTGCACCGCCTGTCACCTGCACGATGCGCTCTTTTGTCCCCGCCTCTCCGTAGATGGTGACAAGGGAATCCGCAAAGGAGTGCCAGTGCTCCCGGGAGTGCCAGACATGAAGCTGGCTCTCCCCAAGGGTTCGAATCTCCTGATCCATCCGCTGGACACCTGCCCGATCAAAAGCCCGCAAAAAAAAGAGCCCGAACACCACCAGGACAAGGCTTGAGACCACGCCAGAAAGAAGAGCTGTCTTCAATCGAAACATCTGTCGTCTCCACCAGGTTTCGATCCCATGCGGTATCCGACACCACGAATGGTCTCTATGGCCCGATCCCCGCAGGCCACCTCCAGCTTCTTTCGAAGCCGCCGAATATAGACATCCACCACGTTGGTCTGGGGGTCGAAATCGTACCCCCAGACATGCTCAAGAATCTGAGTCCGGGTAAAAACCCGCTCGGGGGAACGCATCAAAAGCTCCAGGAGGCTGAATTCCCTCACCGTCAGCTCCACCTCTTGGCCACGGGCCGTCACGGTTCGCGACACGCGGTCCAAAGCGAGCCCATCGCAGGACAATACATTCAGA
>JAKSCC010000309.1 GCA_022360815.1 Desulfobacterales bacterium | reverse complement strand
TTCGGTGACCCCTTGAAACCGAATTTTTCCGGCAAAGGGAAACCCCGCTTCATTGGCCGCCTCTCGAATCAAAGGCTCCTCTGTGGTCACTTCCATAAACCCAAAATCTGAGTGATAGATTCTACCCGAATCCATGGAAGAGCTCTCCCCTCCCATTTCAGTGGTCAGGGTACGAAGCCCAAGAAGCCCAAATATTTTGCCTGTCCCCAAGGTGGTGAGACGAAGATCGTGATTTGCGATCAAGGACTCGCCCTCCTGACTGATATTCTCTACTGTGCCATCAAGTTTCACGCTGCCGCCTTCATCTTTCACCACCAGGTTTTTATAGGTCGCCATATTGGAAACCCTTACGGCAACCACATCCCCAGAGACCACCACATCCCCCTTCACCTCAAGGGTGGCTTTGCCGGTAAACTCTCGACCATCAATGCAATATGCGGCATAGAGGTAGGCCACTGTCAGCTTCCCATCTGTCTCGCCACGGGTCACAGTTTCTGTAACCTGCCCCCCGCAAGGGCCTGAAAACACCTCAGGCATTTCTGAGGCAACATCCACAAAATTCTGGTTTCTGATCTCTCCATCGCTTCGACTCTCCATGGCCCTTCGCACTCTGCGAATTTCCAAAAAACTGTCAACAAAACCGCGAACCAAAGCTTGCGTACTGCCCATTTTCACCACAGCCGGTTTAGTTTCTGGAATAATGACGAGTGGTTCTGGAGAGGAAGGAGGGGTTTCTGGGGATGGGGGAGAAACCTCTGGAGAAGAGCCCGCCATCATGGGCGATTTTCCACCACCCCCTCCGCTGCATCCCCACACTATCCCCCCCAGAGCCAACAAAATCATCACCCTGAAGAATATGCGTCTGCGTGTTGCCATCGTGGTTCTTCTCCTGCCCCCACCAAAACCCTCTTGCCTTCAGGCCTATAAGCTGAGATCCATTTGAAATCCTTTTGCCACTTCTTACAACCTTTAAACAGCACCCACCGTGCCACCACATAAACCAGTGGATATTGTTATCTTTTACATCCCCCCTCCCACAACCCACCCCTCATCTTGAAAGCCTTTTTTCCGCCCCACTCTCATTTCAACAGACGTCTCTCATTTCCCCTGCAATAAAATGAAGGGTGCCCCAACGGGCTCTTTCTGATATGAAGCGCGGAGCGCTCCTGTTGTTTCAGGAGCTTTTTTACCTTAACCCCCCAAAGAGAGCCTTGCCCCATCCATGCACCCAAAAAGCCCGAAAAGCGTTTTAAAAAACACCTTTGGATACGATGCCTTTCGTGGCCCGCAGCAAAAAATCATAGAACACCTTTTGCATGGTGGAGACGCTCTGGTTCTCATACCCACGGGAGGCGGTAAATCTCTTTGTTATCAAATTCCAGGCATCTTAAAGCCCGGTGTGGCGGTTGTGGTCTCTCCTCTCATCGCCTTGATGCAAGATCAAGTGGAGGCACTGCGCCAAAACGGCGTCAAAGCAGGGTTTCTCAACTCCACCCTCTCCTTTGACGAAGCGCTTCAGATAGAGCGTGAAATGGCTCAAGGAGCCCTGGATCTTCTCTATGTAGCACCCGAACGTCTTGTCACGCCGCGTTTTCTGGAACTTCTCACACAGTGCACCATCGCTTTGTTTGCCATTGACGAGGCCCACTGCGTCTCCCAGTGGGGTCATGATTTTCGGCCCGAATACATGCAGCTGGCCCTTCTGGCGAAAAATTTTCCCGGGGTTCCCCGCATCGCACTAACGGCCACCGCAGACCCCATTGTGCGTGACGAGATGATGGAAAATCTTCACCTCACCCAGGCCCGTCAATTTATCTCCAGCTTTGACCGCCCCAACATCCGCTACCGCGTGGTGGTCAAAAACAACCCAAAAAAACAGCTTCTCGACTTTCTGAAATCCGAACACGACGGCGACTCGGGCATCATCTACTGTTTGAGTCGCAAAAAAGTGGAAGCCACCGCTTCCTGGCTCAAAGAGATGGGTTACAACGCGCTGGCCTATCACGCCGGCCTGCCCAAAGAGCAGCGAGCCGAAAACCAGAGACGCTTTATCACCGAAGAGCAGGTCATTGTGGTGGCCACCATCGCCTTTGGCATGGGAATCGACAAGCCCGATGTTCGGTTTGTGGCCCATCTGGACCTTCCCAAAAATCTGGAGAGCTACTATCAGGAGACCGGAAGAGCTGGCAGAGACGGACTGCCCGCCAACGCCTGGATGGCCTACAGTCTGGGAGATGCTGTTTTTTTAAGGCAAATGATTGATGGATCGGAAGGAAACGAGGAATACAAAAGAATTCAGCACCAAAAACTCAGTGCCATGCTGGGGTTTTGTGAAATCACCAGCTGCCGCAGACAATCTCTTCTCGCCTACTTCGGAGAAGAGGCCAAAGACCCCTGCAAAAATTGCGACACCTGCCTCTCTCCGGTGGAAACATGGGAAGGCACCACGCAAGCGCAAAAAGCCCTCTCCTGCGTCTACCGAACCGGCCAGGGGTATGGTGCGGGGCACTTGATTGATGTACTTTTGGGGCGGGTAACCGACAAGGTGGAGCTCTACGGACACGACGGCGTCTCCACCTTTGGCATCGGAAAAGAGCTCAAGGAAAAAGAGTGGCGGAGCGTCTTTCGACAGCTCGTGGCCATGGGTGCCTTAAGTGTGAATGCCCAGACCAGCGGATTGATGCTCAACGGCACCTCACTTCCCATCTTGAGAGGCAAAAAAGAGATTCACTTTCGAGTAGACGCCATAACTGGTGGAAGAAGTTACACTTCAGGGACTCGGAAAAAGGCCTCACGCCTGATGGAAGAGGTGTGCACCAGCCCCGGCACTCGGGCTCTCTGGGATAAACTCAAAGCGTTTCGCATGGAGACAGCCAAAGAACTCTCCATCCCCCCTTACCTTGTCTTTAATGACGCGACGTTGGCCGATCTCATCGAAAAGATGCCAACCGACGATTTGGAGATGCTTTCGGTCTCTGGTATCGGCCAGCAAAAACTCTCCTCCTATGGGGATGAGATCATGGCCATTATCGACGAGCACCTCAAAGAATATATTTAGCTGCAGTAATCAACACTTAGACTAACAGGCACCCATTTTCCTATAGGCCGATGTTCGATTGAATCGAAACTAATTCACTATAATTACGTCAAAGATCACTCTTGCTCTCAAAAAAATACATTATAACCCAAGGGTCACCATCACTGGCAAATGGTCGGAAATATGAAGAGTACCGTTGTCTCGAACCGACTTGGAGCGAACCCTGGCGCCCTGATCCACCACAATATAATCGATGGTACGATCCGGCGCTTTCACCTCGGTATCATTTGGGAAATGGGTAAACCATGGTGTTTCCTTTTCAGGATCGCTATCCATAAGCCCAGGAACAACCGTGTAAGCTTTGAATAGGGGTGCCATCTCGCTGTTCGCCCTGTAAAGATAGCGCTGGGATAAAGGAAGGGCCATATACTGCCCAGGGGACAATAGGTTAAAATCTCCGGCAGCCACGCCAATCTCATTTTTGGCTTTGGCCCGATCAAGGGTGTGGGTTACCTGCTCCAACTGCTGGGCCAAAAGGCTCTTATCTTCAGGAAAAGCCTCCAGGTGAAGGTTTATCATCCGCAGAGGCTTTCCTTTCTTCACCTTCACCCGTACGGAAAGCAAACAGCGCTGCAGATCAAGTCTTTGGGTGAAAAAATCCTTCTTCTCCTGAGGCAAAGCGATGCGCCAGGCATCGTCTATGGGAAATCGAGAAAGAATCACAAGCTTCATGCCCACAGGCCCCATGATTTTGGGATGCGGCACATAACGAGCCTTCCAATAAAAGGTTTCGGCAAGGTAGGGGTATGGATTTTTTAAAAGGGATTGCAACCTTTGGGTTTGGTTCTCTCGATCTGTACGGCCAGCTCCCTCATCCACCTCCTGAAGCATTAAGATATCGGGACGCTCTTCATCAATAACCCGTACCGTTTCTGCAAACGTAGCGGCAATGTCTTGAGATGAAGGACGTAAATCCGGCCCGGAAAAATCAGGAAGATCGTAGTAAAATACATAATTTTTACCGGCAAAGTATTGAATGTTCCAGCTCATGATCTTTACCGAGTCTCCTTTTTCAGGAGGGGTTCCCCCATGGCCGGTCACCGCGACTTTTTCCATCGGGTCAAAACACGTTCCCCCCTGATAAACCCACATCAGAACTACCGTAAGAACAAAGGCACACAAAATCAAAACCACACAGAGATATCTCAAACAAGTCAACAACTTTTTCATGGTTGACGCTCCCTTATTATTCGCGAATTCACCAGATTTCTTCTTCTCTTCCTTCTTGAAGAAAAGAGGTTTTCAAATCGTAAAAAGCGTGAGACTATTGGCTTCCGAGCCGCACTTGGTCTAAAAATTTTTTTGAAACGTCCAACGGGACCTTCTGCGAATCGTTTTTTGAAAAAGGATTCCCGCAAAAACCATATTCAAGCCCTGATTGTGAAACACATTACCCCTAAGGCCACCGATAATTGCTTCGCCTATGAACCTTTACCTTCCCATTGTGATTCGCGCCCTCTTTGCCCTTCTCTCTTTTGAGACAGGAGCCGCTCTCTTTGTGGGACAAAGCAACACCTTTCTCCTTGAAAAGAGCCAGGCCATCGTTGACTCTGGAGTCTTTGCTATCCCCACGGACCAAACCCTTCCGGCCTTAGATTCACTCTCTGCGGCCATAGGGGGCGGCCTCTTTTTTACCCTCACATCCGGGGCTCTTTTTCTTCTTCTCTCTCTTATAAGCTGGGCTATTCTTCTTTTTGGGGCCACCCCAAACAGGGCACGCGTCGCTCATGGGTTTTTCGCCCTTGGGGCCATTTTCCTTGTGACCCCTTCCATCTCGACCCTTCCCCTTTTGGGGGGAACCCTTGGACTCTTTGCCGTGATGTGTCCCACTTCAATAAAAAAAGAGCCGCGCATGTCTCTAAGAGGGTGGCTCTTCCACACCGGTGTTCCGTTGATGCTGGCCGCCCTTCTTTTTGGCACCCACCTTGTGCTACCCCGAGGCATCTTCAGCGGTTTCAGAGACGGCTTTCTCTTTGGCAACCCTGCAGGATCTGCCATCCGTAAGGCCTACTACACCTACACCCTCTTTCCAGCCGAAGCCTTCAAGCGCCTCACCCAAAAATCCCAACTTGCCGTTACCCCGGTTACCCCGCTACCTAAAGAGGTAAAAAAAAGCCTAAAAAGGCTCGGTCATATTGAGCTGGCTCACGGGCCTTCAGACTACACCCTTTCCCTTGAAGGAGAAGACCTCTTATTTAAAGGGGACGGCAAAACATGGCGCGTCTCCACCTTTAAATTTATACGAAGCCCTCGAGACCATTTCAAACGATTCTCAGAAAAGGCAGACCCCTTCTCCTCCCTTCGAAGCATAACAGCCTTTGCTCTTCCAACGGCCTTCCCTCTTCTCGTCTACCTTTCGGCCCACACCCTTTTCACTTTAGGAGCAGCCCTTCTTTTTCCCCAGAAGAAAGCGGCCCTTTTGGCTACAGCCACCATGGGCATTTTGTCGGCCTTGGCCATCGCACTGCTTGCAGGCGGAAAAACCATACCCTTTGAGGTGCGTCACACCCTCAATGCCCTGGTCAAAGAAAAAGGCAAGCCCGGCTACACCCGCATTGTCTCAGAAGCGGGCCAAAACCCCAACCCACTTATCCGCTACCGTGCAGGACAAGCCGCAGCCTCCATCAGAAACGTCAAAGCACAAAGAAAAATCCTCACCAATCTTCTTAACGATTCAGATATCAATGTGGTCTGCCAAGCCATGGGAGCCATGGGACGAACCGGGGACCCCCATTATACGCCCACACTTCTGCGCCACATCAATGCCACTCCAACCTGGTACATCCAGTGGTATGGCTATGGTGCCCTTCGGAGGCTTGGATGGCACCCTTAAACCCTCTGGCCATGGGCCTTCCCATCATGATTCTGGTCGTTTTTCTGGAGTTTCTGAGCCTGCCTCTGGGTCAAATACTCTCTCCGCTTGCTGTGACCCTTATAATACGCCTTCTTCAAATCGCAGTAATGGCAACAGGTATCTTCCATTTTAATAAAAAAGAGGCCCCATTCTCCCTTGCGATCCAGCCGCTTAGACGTGCCCTTCTCAAAGGAGTAATTTGGTCGGGTGCGTTCGGTTTTTTGGCAGCTGCCTTGGGACTTCTCCTCTTTGCCATTGGTATCAACCCCCTCAAACTTTTCGGCTCGTTGAACCACCAATCGGCGTTCCAGCTCGCGTTTTTTTTCTTTACCGGTGTTTTTGTCTCACCAGTGGCCGAGGAACTTCTTTTCAGGGGTATTCTCTATGCATCCCTTCGTCCCATGGGCATGCTTCCAGCCCTTGTCATCACCACTCTTCTCTTTGCCGGTGCCCATGGTCTCTCTGGTGCAGTGCCTATCACCCAAATTATCGGCGGGCTCCTCTTTGGGCTGGCCTATGAAAAAGAGAGGCATATTCTTGTCCCCATACTGATCCATGTACTGGGAAACAGCGCTCTCTTTACTCTTGCAGCCATTTAAGGCATCATGGTCAACAGATACAAAACCATCAACCCCCACAAACCACATATCCTGAAAAAATTATGCCACTTTTTGAATACAGCGCGTTAACCGATCAGGGAAAAACCGTCACCGGTATTCTTGACTGTGACTCCGCCCAGGCTGCTCGCCAAAAGCTTCGCGCTGGCAAACTCTACCCTGTGGATGTCACCGAAGTCTCGAATGCAGCCAGTGGCGTCAAAGGCCTTCATCCCAAACGAATCCTGAGTCTCTTCATGCGGGTAAGTGCCAAAGACCTCACCCTGGCAACCCGCCAGCTCTCCACTCTGGTGGCCTCGGGATTTACGCTGGTCTCCTCACTCGACACCCTGATTCAACTGGTGGAAACGCCCCAACTCAAACAGGTGTTCTCCCGCATCAAAGACAGCATCGAAGAGGGGGGAAGTTTTGCCGACGCTCTGGCCAACTACCCCGGTGTCTTTAGCCCGGTCTACGTCAACATGGTGATGGCTGGAGAGGCTTCAGGCACCTTAGATATTGTTCTGGAGCGCCTCGCCGATATTGGTGAAAAACAACTGGCACTCTCCAATAAGGTCAAGGCGGCCCTTACCTACCCCCTTCTCATGACCGGCATCGGCATCTTTATCCTCTACTTTCTCATGACCGTCATCGTTCCAAAAATGGCTGGTATCTTTGAAGGCATGGGCGGCGAATTGCCCCTTCCCACCCGTGTACTTCTAAACTTTGGCGAATTCATGAGCACCTTCTGGTGGCTTCCCATTGTAATTGTTCTTATCCTGGTCATCGGGTTCAAGCAGTACAAAAAAAGCCCCAAAGGTGCCTTGATGATCGATCGCATCATCCTTCGCCTGCCCCTGGCCGGAGACTTGGCTCGAAAAGTGGCTGTCACTCGATTTTCACGAACCTTAAGCTCCCTTCTGGCCAACGGGGTCTCCATGCTCTCGGCCATGGATGTGGCACGAAATGTGGCTGGAAACCTCGTGCTGGCAGAGGCTGCTGCTACGGCGGCCACCGAGGTAGAAAAAGGGGGCGAGCTGGGTGAGGCCCTCTCCCAGAGCGGTGTTTTTCCTCTGCTCGCCGTCCAAATGGTTCGGGTTGGCGAAAAGAGTGGCAAGTTGGAAGAGATGCTCTCCCGAGTGGCCGATGTCTACGAAGGCGAAGTGGAGTCTTCCCTTCAGGCCATGACATCCCTTATCGAACCCCTCATTATCCTCTTTATGGGTGTTACCGTGGGGTTTATCGTCATTGCCATCTGCATGCCCATCTTCTTGATGAATGACCTCATTGGCTGACCAATGGGCCCCGGTTGGGGCCATGTCTCAAAAAAGATGAATTGCCAAAGGCATGCGA
>JAKSCC010000306.1 GCA_022360815.1 Desulfobacterales bacterium | reverse complement strand
TCTGGCCTGCCAGTGACGAGAAGAGAAAAAAGGGAAGGATAAAAAGGCCAGCTGCCAGATTCATCAGCACACTGGTGTTCCCCGCACCGGCGGCTCGAAACGCAAGAAGAAGCATCAACACGTTTTTAAAAACATTGTCATTAAAGGCTCCTGCAAACTGGGTCCAGAAGAAGGGGGCAAAGCGCCGGGTAGAGAGAAGCGTCATGGGGTGTTCCTTAAAAAAAGAGTGTGTGTCATCTGCTGTTTGTCTTGTTCATCCTGAGTCTTATCAAGAGCTGTGCCAAAAAACGCATCATACAAGAAAAACCCTCATATTCAGGGTGTTGCCTACAAAAAAACACCTTTTTAACCTATCCACTAACCAACAAGCCCTTGTCATTTTTTGATACTTGGGTATACATTTTTTGAAAGACACTCCACTTTCAAAAAAAGAGACCCTTTCATGCTCAGACTCACCCAAAAACAGCGCCATTTTTTTGATCTGGTCCGCCAGGCCGTTCGTGCAAACCCCTTCAGCCAAAAGCGAGAGGCCATTGATCGCTCCATTGCCGGCTTCTTCAATGCCAGCAGAGAAGAAGCCCTGATGCGAACCACCCATGAGGTGGCCCAACGCATGCAAAAACTGAGCGACAATAAAGAGGGCCACCTCAAAAGCTACGGTGAAAGCGACGCCGACCTCCTGCGGTATGCCCACCTCTTCCATCTCTTTCACCATCACATGGATGACTTCGACGCACACATCGAAGCCCAAGGCAGAGCCGGGGCAACCCCCATCTCCTTTTCCCCTGCAGAAGAGATCCTGGCTCGCCTCGCCTCAGCCGGCTTTTCGCCAAAAGAAGCGCTCAAAAGCCTGGCCCTCATCTTTCAGCTGAGACGCGCCTTCTACTTTATCGACCGCAGCCTTCCCGGCCAGAGCAAGGCCATGGTTGCTTTAAGAGAAGACCTCTGGAACAACGTCTTCACCTGTGATATCGAACTCTACGGCACCTGGCTCACGGACCGCATGGAAGATTTCTCCACCCTTCTTCTGGGTGAGACAGGCACCGGCAAAGGCAGTGCAGCCCGAGCCATCGGACGCTCCGGCCACATTCCCTTTAACCCTGAAACAGGCTGTTTCACCGAAAGCTTCGCAGCCTCTTTTGTGCCGGTAAACCTTTCACAATACTCAGAAGCCCTTGTAGAATCCGAGCTGTTCGGCCATGCACAAGGGGCGTTCACCGGAGCCATTAAAAACCACGAAGGGCTTTTGGAAGCCTGCAGCCCCCACGGCGCTGTCTTTCTTGATGAGATCGGCGAAGTCTCCTCCGGACTTCAGATCAAATTGTTAAAGGTCCTGGAAGAGCGAGCCTTCTCACCGGTCGGAAGCCGTAAAACACTCACTTTTTCAGGGCGAATCATCGCCGCAACCAACCGCCCGGAAAAAGAGCTGCTCGCAAAAGGGCATATGCGGGAAGATCTCTTTTATCGGCTCTGCTCCGATCTTATTGTCATGCCTCCCCTTCGGGAGCGACTCAAAGAGACCCCTGAAGAGCTCTTCTCCCTTGTCCAGTTCACCGTTGCCCGTATTGTGGGAAAACCTTCGCCCAAACTATCCGAAATGGTCACCCAAGCCATTTTTCAAGACCCTGGACCAAACTACCCCTGGCCCGGAAACGTTCGGGAGCTCGCCCAGTGCGTTCGCCGCACCCTTCTCAAAAGGCGCTACACACCCCAAAACAGAACCCCACCCACCCAAGAACCCCCGGCTTTTGCCCATGAGATGGCCTCAGGAGACCTCACAGCAGCCCAGCTCCTACAAGCTTATTGCCATCACCTCTGGATGCAGCATGGAAACATCGGAGAAGTGGCCCGTAAAACAGGCCTTGATCGGCGAACAGCTAAGAAGCACATTGACGGATACCTGGACGCCCAGCAAAAACAGGCCTGAAAAATATCGCCCCTTTTTCTGTGAACCCATTTCGGTTAAAAGAAAAAAGAGACATAACCAACCAAAGAGAAAAGCGCTCGCCATGCTCCATCCAGGGCGCTGAAAACCATTTCCTCCCACAAGAAAGAGACTGATAACACCATGCACATATACGGACTTCACGACGCCAGACGCTCCCTTATCACCATTGCACACCTCTTTAAGGGCATCATCGCCTATATCTTTGTCACACTGCTTCTCAACATCTTTTTTATGCTAAACAGCAAAAGCGTCGGCCCCGATCAGGCTATTGCCGCCCACATGTCCATCAGCACCGTTCTCAACTTCGTGGTTCTCACCTTCTTTATGGGGCGCATCATTGAAATCATCTTTGGGCTCTCCCCGCTTCCTGTGGGAGCCCTTTTAAGAAAACACCTGCCAAAATTCATCCTCACCACCATCCTGCTCTCCCTAATTGCAGCGCCTCTTTTTGTCATCGCCTCTCAGTTTCCCTTTCCCCAAAACCCCTCCGCCACCTTCCTTCTGCCCAGCATTGGAATCAAAGTTTTCACCATCTATATCTTTCCTCTGGTTTTCATCACCAGCCAGGTGCGTTTTGCCATCGTCACCGGTGCCAAGTGCCTTATAGGAAACTTCAAAGACAGCCAGTTTCTCATCGCCTTAAGCATTTCTGCCTTTCTCTTTGAGGGTTATGCCCTGCCGTCACTGGTTCCGGCTTTTCAAAACAACCCGATTTTTATCGTGGTGGCAACAGCCTGCAACATCTTCTTCAGCCTCTACCTTTTCACCGCAGCGGCCTGGATCATGCGCGAAAAATTATACAGCGAAGGTGAAGACGGACCAGGGGTGACCCTGCATTAAATGCAGAAAGGCAAAAAAATGTGCGGATAAAGTTTGATGGTACTTGACGCCAGCTTGCTGGCTGCCAAAAAAGCGGATGAGATACATTTTATTTGTGAGGTGAAACACTGGGGTGGGTTTGCCCCTCTATTTCAAAAGAGCACTGCAAAAAAAAGCAATCTGTTATAAACAGGCTCCGAATTGGGACATGAAAATGGTTCGACAGATAAACAGAAAACGAACCACGGGGATGGTTCGTCGGCGGGTTGCAGGCTTCGCCTGCTGCCGCCTGAATCCGCGCTGCGCGCGTCTTGCCGGACGGCGGCCTTTGGCCTTGTCCGGCGCCAAAACAAAAAACCCGATCAACTTGGTTGATCGGGTTCATGTTTTGGAGGCGGCTTCCGGATTCGAACCGGAGAATAACGGCTTTGCAGGCCGTCGCCTTACCACTTGGCCAAGCCGCCGAAATCGGGAGTGGAGCGGGAAACGGGATTTGAACCCGCGACGT
>JAKSCC010000277.1 GCA_022360815.1 Desulfobacterales bacterium | reverse complement strand
GCACGGCGTCCTTTCTCCTGGTGTCCACCCATCAGGTAGGGGGCGAATTTGGTCCCCTTTCGAATGTAGAGGGCACCCACCCCTTTGGGAGCATGGAGTTTGTGACCGGAAAGGGAGAGCATGTCAATGTCGGTTTCTGCCAGGTTGATGTCAATCTTGCCCACAGCCTGAACCGCATCGGTATGAAAGGTGATCCCCTTGGCCTTCACCTTTTTGGCAATCTCTTCCACGGGGAAGATGGTGCCGGTTTCGTTGTTGGCCCACATGATGCTGACCACGGCGGTGTCGTCACTCAGGCTTGCGTAAAGGGCGTTGAGATCGAGTTTGCCTTCACGGTCTACAGTGAGGTAGGTGACCCGGTACCCTTTTTTCTCAAGGTGTTCGCAGTAGTTCTTGACGGCAGGATGCTCCACCATGGTGGTGACAATGTGCTTTTTGTCGGGGTTGGCTGCCAGGGCCGCGTTGATGGCGGTGGAGTCGCTTTCGGTTCCGCAGCTGGTAAAGAGGATCTCTTCGGGCGAGGCACCCAAAAGTTTTGCCACGCGCTCACGGGCAAGCTTTAAGGGAGCGCCTGCTTCGGCGCCTTTGTGGTGCATGGAAGAGGGGTTGCCGTACACATTCCGCAGGCAGGGGATCATTTCGTCGAGAACCTCTTCGGCCACGGCGGTGGTGGCGTTGTTGTCAAGATAGATGGTGCGCATCACTTCACCTCCTCCACCACAATTTCAGGGGTAACCAGTTCGCGAAGTTTGGCCTCCACGTGATTTTTCAGGGTGATCTGGGATTTGCTGCAGGAGGCGCAGGAGCCCTGGAGCTTGACGTAGACCTTGTCGCCCACCACATCAATGAGTTCGATGTCACCGCGGTCTTTCTGAAGGGCGGGTTTTACCTCACGCTCCAGGGTGCTTTCGATGAGCCGAATCTTTTGCATGTTGCTCATGCGGACGGGCTTGATCATCTCCATGCCCGCTTCGCTGCGTACCTTGTGGATGATCGCTTCGATGTCACCGTGACACTTGCCGCAGCCGCCGCCGGCTTTGAGGTGGTGGATGATCTGATCGATGGTGGTGAGGCCGCTCTCTTTGACGGCACGCTCAATCTCAAGGTCAGTTACCCCAAAGCACTCGCAGACCACATTGCCCTGGACCTCTTTGACCATTTCACCTCGGTAGTCGGCAATGGCTCTTTCAAGGGCGTCTCGCCCCATAACCGAGCAGTGGATCTTCTCTTTGGGAAGGCCGCCGAGAAATTCTGCGATGTCGTCGTTGGTGATTTTGGCTGCTTCGTCAAGGGGCATACCTTTGATCATCTCTGTGAGGGCCGAAGAGGAGGCAATGGCGCTGGCGCAACCAAAGGTCTGGAACTTGGCATCTTCGATGATGTCGCCTCCCCCCACACGCAGGGTGAGCTTGAGAGCGTCACCGCAGGAGAGGGACCCCACTTCCCCTGTTCCGTTGGCGTCTTCAACCACACCAACGTTTCTGGGGTTGAGAAAATGTTCCCGGACCTTATCCGTATAATCCCACATGGCAATCTCCCGTTAACCTATAAGTATATGTGCTGGTACAGGGTGTTTTGCCGCACCTGTACCATCGTTTTGCATTCTGTCCCCGACTCTTGGCTTTTTTGAAATGCATGGAGCCTGTGCCGGCTTAACGGACACGGTTTCTCAAATGGACTCAAGCTGTCCGGCACTTGTTCGATTTACATCAAAATCTTTTGGGCGGCCGAACGTTTTTCAAGAACATAAGAATCAACCACGAATGGTCAACCCTTTCAAGGATAAATTCTGAAAAAGGTTTCCTTGGTAAGGGATATGAAATGAAATTTGCGGGAAAGCACTTTAAAGAGGCAAGGAATGTGTTGAGATTCTGTATCTACGATACTTCAAGCCGCTGCATTTTGCTGTAGAGCCCGTTCTGAGCCATGAGGTCTTGGTGACTTCCCTCCTCTAAAATGGCCCCGTTTTTGACCACAACAATGCGGTCCGCGTTTCGGGCTGTGGAGAGGCGGTGGGCAATGAGAAGGGTGGTCCGGTCTTTCATGAGGCGATTCAAGGCTTCTTGAATCGCCGATTCGCTTAAGGAGTCCACATAGCTTGTGGCCTCATCCAAAATGAGAAGCTCAGGGTTTCTGAAAAAAGCCCGGGCAATGGAGAGAAGCTGCCGTTCGCCGCTTGAAAGGGGTTTGCCCCCTTCGGTGAGGGGAGTGTGAAGCCCTTGGGGAAGCCGGTCCAGCACAAAGTGGCAGCCGGCATCTTCAAGGGTTCTCTTTATCTCAGGGGTGAGCTCGGGGGCGGTTTTTTCGGGCAGAATGTTTTCGGCGATGGTGCCGGCAAAGAGAAAGGGGTCTTGCATCACCATGGCCACCTGTTTTCGCCAGAGAAGGGGGTTGAGCTGGGAAAGGGGGGTGCCGTTGATGCGCAAAACGCCTTTTTGAGGGTCCCAGAAGCGTACGAGAAGACTGACAATGGAGGTTTTTCCTGCCCCCGTGGGTCCGACAATGGCGATGGTCTCGCCTCGCGTGATGGAAAGATTTACCTCTTTGAGCACCGGTTTTTCGGGTGTGTAGCCAAAGCTGAGGTTTTCAAAGGTGAGCTCTTCAAAAGCGTGGGGTATTTTCCCTCTATCTTTTTCATCGTGGGCCAAAGGGGTGTCAAGGATATGGAAAATGCGCTCGGCAGAGGAAAAGGCGTTTTGAAGGATGTTGTACTTTTCGGCAATATCTCTGATGGGCCGAAAGAACATGCGCAGGTAGCTGATGTAGGCCACCAGTGCACCCAGGGTCATGGGACCGGAGAGAACCCGGCTGCCGCCGTAAAAGATAATGAGGCCAAGGGCTGAGGCGTTTAACACCTCGATCACCGGCATAAAGAGGGCAAAGATGCGCACCTGCTCCATGCCGGCGCTGAAGTGGCGGTGTGAGAGTTTTCTGAAGGCCTTGTCGGTCTCCTCTTCGCGGGCAAAGAGTCGAATGATGGTCATGCCCGAAAGGTTTTCAGCCAGACGGGCGTTGATCTCGGCAATGCGGACACGCAGCTTGCGGAAGGCCGTTCGCGAGCGTGTGGCAAAGAAGATGGCAATAAAGATGGCCACGGGAATCACCAGAAAGGTGATGCCGGCCAGACGGGCGTCCATAAAAAAGAGGGTGATGGCAATCCCCATGAGAAGGAAGAGATCTTTGAAGACAAAGGTGATGACCGAGGTGAACATCTCCCTTAAGTTTTCGATGTCGCCGGTGAGGCGGGTGACGATGCGGCCCGTGGGGTTTTCGTGAAACCACGCCAGGGGCAGGCGTCTGATGTGGGAAAAGAGAGCCATGCGCAGATCAAAGATGATGCGTTGGCCCATGGTCTCCAGCACAAAGGTCTGGGCAAAGCCAAAGAGAAGGGTGGCAAAAAGAGCCCCCAGAAGAAGAAGGGCGGCGATCCCGGCACCGGTGATGTCAGCCCGCCTGAGAGCCAGACGCTGTGACGCTTCGGCCTTTGAGAGGTGAGAGCGCAGGATAAAGGTTTTTTCCCCCTCTCTTTTTAGCTGAACCTCGGGATGATTCGAGAGGAAGGTCTGCACCGGTTGCTGCCGGGTGTCCACCTGAATCAGTGCATTTTCCCCTCTGTTTTTGGGGACAATATAGCGGTCGATGGCCTCTTTGGTGATCCACGGTATGGAGAGATCCAGAAGGGTGAGCACCCCCACAAGGGCCAGGGCTCCCAGAAAAAGGGAGAGGTGGGGGCGTCCGTAGGGGATAAGGCGCCTCACAAGGCCGGTATCTTTTGTGTCTCGAAGATCGCTCTCTTCCATGTATCCGCCGCGGCGCATGCCTATCCCTCCTCAATTTCAAGCTGAAGGCTTTGAAGTCTCCACGTGGTTCGGTAGTAATCTGAGGTCTCAAGAAGCTGGTTATGGGAGCCTCGGGCGGTGATGCGCCCCTCTTCAAGAACGATGATCTCACGGCAGGGGTGGATGGCCGAGAGCCGGTGTGAGGCGATGACCATGGCGGGCTTTGGCTCACGAAACAGGGCATCGAGAATATGGCGGGCGGTTTTCGTGTCCACCTGGCTGATGGGGTCGTCAAGAATGAGGAGGGGAGCTGGAGCGTAAAGGGTTCGGGCCAGAGCAACCCGTTGTTTCTGGCCGCCGGAGAGCATCACCCCCTTTTCACCCACAAGGGTCTTAACGCCTTTGGGCAAAACAGAGACGGTCTCTTTGAGGGCCGCCATGGAGATGGCCATTTCGAGGCGCTTGGGATCCACTTCCGCATCAACTCCGCAGATGTTTTCAGAAAGGGTTCCGGAGAAGAGGCGAGGCTCCTGTGGCATGAGGTGAACGGCGCGCCTTAGCTCTTTTGAGGCGATTTCAGTCAAGGGGATACCGTCTAAGAGAATCTTCCCGCGTTGCGGGTCGTAGAGCCTTGCCAGAAGAGCGCAAAGGGTGGTCTT
>JAKSCC010000223.1 GCA_022360815.1 Desulfobacterales bacterium | reverse complement strand
GGACCTACGTGAAACAGGCCAAGGCTCTGGTCTCAGAAAAGGTGACCCTTCCTGCCGGTTACTCGCTGGTGTGGTCCGGACAGTTTGAGTACATGGAGAAAGCTCGAAAGACCCTTAATCTCATTGTTCCGGCAACCCTGTTGATCATTTTTGTTCTTCTCTATCTCCACTTCAAGAGCCTGGCTGAGGCCTCCATTGTCATGGCAAGTCTTCCCTTTGCCCTCACCGGAGGGATCTGGTTGATCTACTTTCTGGACTACAATCTGTCGGTGGCGGTGGTGGTTGGGTTTATCGCTCTGGCGGGTCTTGCCGCTGAAACCGGAGTGGTGATGCTGGTCTACTTGAAAGGGGCTTTTGAAAGGCGCCTGAAAGAGGGGCGAATGACGACGCTTCATGATCTATACGAGGCGGTTATCGAAGGGGCTGTGGAGAGGGTGCGTCCCAAGCTGATGACCGTTGCCACCACCCTTATCGGATTGCTCCCGGTGATGTGGGGAAGCGAGGCCGGATCTCAAATCATGAAACGCATCGCAGCTCCCATGGTCGGGGGGCTGATCTCTTCCACCCTTTTAACCCTGATCATTATTCCAGCCGTCTATTACGGCATCAAGGCGCGCCGGGTAACGATGCCTTAAAAAGTCGACGATTTGATTCGACACCCAAGATATGGATCCATCAAAAAAACAGAAAGGAGAGACAAACGATGAAGAAAAGCATGGCGTTTTTTATGGCGGCCGCACTTGTGATGGCCTTTGCCACTCTGACTTCGGCCCAGGACTCCAAGGGAATGCATGGGATGGACCATGGTTCAAGTGAGATGTCTGATATGGATCATGGGATGGGTATGAATGGTGAGACCATTCGCAAAGAAGAGGTCGAAGGACTTCTTCTTACGTATCGCCTGATCAATGTGCATAAAAATTTGGGCAAACTGCAAGGGATGGAGGGGATGGAGGGGTTGAAGGAGATGATAGGGACGGTGCCTTCTCACCATATGATGGTGGATGTGACAAAGCCGGATGGCGGTATAGTTGACGGAGTGAAGGTGGGATTTGTTTTGACCACACCCGATGGTGCCCGTCAGAAGGCCATGGGCATGGCCATGGGAGGCGGGCATGGCGCCGATTTGAATATGAAAGCCAAAGGGGCTTATACCGTCAAGGTGAAGGTGAAAGCGGGAAAAAAGGTTGTGATGGACCAATTCACGCTGACCATAAAGTAGGCCTTCATCAGACGGCCCCACTCCTCGGATTTATTCGCCTCCGGCGGCCCTGCCGGGGGCCAAACTTTTGAAAAGTTTGATAAACAGGTTTTTTTTGAGTGCATTTGCTGAAATTTTAGCTATTTGATTTTTATGTTTTAACCCCACGCATCATTTTCATCACCCAAAGGGCGATGAAAATGATGCGTGGGACAATGGAAAAGTTTTTTGCGGAGCTTTTTTTCAAAAAAGCGACCCGCCGGAGGCCGCGCTGAAGAGT
>JAKSCC010000355.1 GCA_022360815.1 Desulfobacterales bacterium | reverse complement strand
CCTTGGCAGGCAGGGGATAATCCCCTGCACCCCGGGCTCGCGAATGCTCAAAGGCTCCGCCTTTTCTCATTCGCTTACGGCCTTCGGCCGTGAAAAAGATTGCAATTGGGTGGAAATGTAGGGTGCGTTCCACGCACCAGATGTTTCAAGTTACCCATAGCTTTTCTACCCATAAAATTTTGGTGCGGTTATCGCTTTCGACTTCTCAATATTTAGAGGGCAAGAAGATATATCCAAACAGTGAATGTGAAGACCCGAAGGGGCTGAGCATTCGCGAACCTGGGATCCAAGGGCACCGCCCTTGGCCGCCGGAGGCAAAAGAGACTGATTATGGTAAAAATTATCGGATTTTTACGGGAGCGTTCAGGCCTTTTGAAGTGGCTCTTTTTCTTATGGCTGGGGTTCACCGTTATTTTTGATTTCATGGCCCACCGCCACGAACCGCATTTCTTTGGTGATTCCATCATCGGGTTCTGGTCGGGTTTCGGTCTTCTCGGGTGCCTTGCCATGGGGTTTATCTGCAAGGGGCTTTATCACGTCTGGCTGATGCAGGATGAGGACTATTATGACAAGTAACGCGTTATTGATGCACCCATCCACCTGGTTTATTGCAGCGGCGATTTTCATGTCGCTCTTCAAGCGGGTCCATCCTCTGCTCCAGAAGTTTGTGCTGGTGGGCGTGCCGGGATTGGCCATCTTTCTGATCTATCAGCTGCCCGAGAGCTTCGGCGCGGTAAGCTGGATGGGCTTTGATCTGGTCTTCGGCCGTGTGGATAAACTCACCTTTGTCTTTTTAAATGTCTTCACCATCATGGCTCTCATTGGCGGATTCTACAGCATGCACGTCAAAGAGAGCGGGCATCATACGGCAGCCTTTCTCTATGTGGCAGGCTCATTGGGCACCACACTCTGCGGAGACTACCTCACCCTTTTTGCCTTTTGGGAACTCATGGCGTTTGCCTCCACCTTCCTCGTCTGGTACCGCAAAAAGAAGAGATCCATCGAAGCGGGCTTCAGATACCTTCTGGTGCACACCGCAGGCGGGCTCATTCTCCTTGCCGGTATCTTTTTTAGATATCAGAACGTGGGGCTTGAAGGGCTCGCCTTTGAGCAGATCGCACAGGAAGGTGCCACCACTGCCGATTATCTTATCATGATCGGATTTATGCTCAACGCTGCCGTGCCCCCGATCCACGCCTGGCTTCCGGACGCCTACCCCGAAGCCACCGTGGCAGGGGCTGTTTTCATGTGCGCCTTTACCACGAAAACCGCCGTCTACGTTCTGGCCCGAGCCTTCCCAGGATTCGAAGCCCTGGCCATCATGGGCGCTGTCATGACCCTCTACGGTGTTGGATACGCTGTCATCGAAAACGATGCGAGGCGGATTCTCGCCTACCATATCGTCAGTCAGGTGGGGTACATGGTCTGCGGCGTCGGCATCGGAACCGCCATGGCCTTAAACGGCGCCTGCGCCCACGCCTATGCCCATATCCTCTATAAAGCCCTTCTCTTCATGGGCGTCGGCGCGGTCCTTGAGATGACCGGAAAGTCCAAGCTCAACGAGCTGGGCGGCATGTGGAAACGCATGCCCCTTGCCATGGTATTCACCGTGATTGGAGGTATCTCCATCTCCGGATTTCCACTTACCAGCGGCTTTGTG
>JAKSCC010000028.1 GCA_022360815.1 Desulfobacterales bacterium | reverse complement strand
TTGCACCAGCTTGACATTCTCAAAGCTCAAAGGCTCCACCACTCTCTCCGGGGCCTTCTCGTCACCCATATATTTCCAGGCCGCCACATGCGCAAAATTCACATCATCGCGAAGGGCCTCATTCTCCTCGGTCTGGAACCCTGTGTTAAAATGGCTTCCACACGACTCTTGCCGCGCCCTGGCATCGGAGACCATCACCTTGGAAAACTCCAGAAAATCACTCACCCGCATGGCCTTTTCAAGGGTCTGGTCAAAGCCTTGGGTGGCACCGCCCATGGCCAGATTGTTTTTAAAGCCCGCCTGAAGCGCCTCAATTTTACCCAGGGCCTCATCCAGGCCTTGGTTCCCACGGGCCATACCGCAGTGATCCCACATCACCAGCCCCAATTCACGGTGAAAATCGTCACTGGTGCGGCTGCCGCTGCTCGCCTGAAAACCTTTGATCTTCATCTCTACGGCCCGCTCGGCCTCGGCAAAGGCGTCGCTTGTCTCCTTGTACGCATCGTAGGGGCGATCCGCCAGATACCCTCCAAGGGTATAGGGAATGATAAAGTAGCCATCGGCAAGGCCCTGCATCAGGGCGCTGGCCCCCAGGCGGTTGGCCCCATGGTCGGAAAAATTGGCCTCGCCCAGGGCAAAGAGGCCCGGAATCGTGGTCATCAGGTTGTAGTCCACCCAAAGGCCACCCATGGAGTAGTGTGACGCAGGGTAGATCCGCATGGGAGTGCTGTAGGGGTCTTCGGCGGTGATGCGCTCGTACATGGCAAAAAGGTTGCCGTATTTTCGCTCAATGGTCTCCCGGCCGTCCCGTTTGATGGCATCGCGAAAATCGAGATAGACCGCATAGCCTGTCTCTCCGACTCCTTTGCCCGCATCGCACTGCTCTTTGGCGTTTCGAGAGGCCACATCCCGGGGCACCAGGTTTCCAAAGGAGGGATATTTGGCCTCCAGATAGTAGTCCCGGTCCTCCTCAGGGATATCCTCCGGCTTTCGCGCCTCTTCTGAATGTTTGGGCACCCACACGCGCCCGTCGTTTCGAAGACTCTCGCTCATCAGGGTGAGCTTGGACTGCCAGGGGCCATGAACCGGAATACAGGTGGGGTGAATCTGGGTAAAGCAGGGGTTGGCAAAAAGCGCCCCTTTGCGGTAGGCGGCCATGGCCGCAGAGACGTT
>JAKSCC010000327.1 GCA_022360815.1 Desulfobacterales bacterium | reverse complement strand
GGCTGACCAGTGGATCCCGGGAGGGTTCGGTGGCGATGTCGTCGGTGGGAAACCCCATAAAGGCCCCGACCGACTCGTGCCGACTTTCCCCGGTTCGAAAAAGCACGGAGATGCGGGAGAGCTTTGCGGGCTCCGGGCCATCTTCTTCTGCAATGGAGAAGGTCTCCTCCGAATCGTTCCAGGAGACCCGGTAGTCAACAGCAAGGCCCTTGTCTGCCGATGCTTTCTCCATGGCCACCTCAACGGCGTGGGCCAAACCGTTTCGAGAGTAAGTGCCATTGTCGACTTCCGCGCTTAAGATGATCTCCTCACCCAACGGGCCGCCCGCCCTTTTTTCCGAGAAATCAAGGCGGTTGCTGGTCTCATCTATGGTGACCGCCTCCGATGAGAAGATCTCTTCTCCGGTAAACCCCACCTTCATGTCGGATTTGGGCCCGATCTTGATGCGAAAGGGGTGGGCGTTGCCCCGGTAGGTGATGGCGTGGGGGGACTCTTTGTCATCGGCCATAAAGGGGCGGGTGTCGCTTCGCGTGCCCGAGAAGATGTACTGGCCGTTTACCTGGGTGTTGGCCTGGTCGAGCACGCCCTTGATAAGGGCATCCACTTCCAGAGCGGCCGTCTGCATGTCATCGGCATTGGCCACCCCGTTGACCATGGAGATGGAGAGCTCTTTGGCGCGGTCGACCATCTCTTTGACTCGAATGAGCGAGGCCTCGCCGCCCTCAAGCCAGAGGGTGCCGGTGTCCACGTTGCGCTGAAGCTGCACAAGATCGTCCATGGTGGTCTTCAGCGAGGTGACGCGGCTGGCATCCACGGGGTCGTCCGAGAGTTTTCGAATGCGCTTGCCCGAGGAGATGACGGTGTTCTTCTCCAGCATTCCTCGGTTTTTGCGACCGATGTTCTCTTTGGTCTGGTTGTAAAGGGTGGCTGTGGCAACCCGCATGGCACGTCCTGACTCACCAATGCTCAGGTTCTTATTTTTCGAACCGTTTTATTGGCCTCTGTTTGTTTAGGGTGATCAATACATTTTTTATCGGCATGCTGGCTCTTTTTCTGAAGGTGAGCCAAGCCGTCGCATGGAGAATGACATCATAGGAACGTGTGTCCCAGTGATTTAAAGAGCTTGTGATTGTTCAGCTTGGCCTCCGGCGGGTCGCTTTTTTGAAAAAAAGCTCCGCAAAAAACTTTTCGATTGCCCACACGTCATTTAAATGGCCCTTCGGGCGATTTAAATGACGTGTGGGGTTAAAATATGAAAAATGAAATCATGTGGATTTGCGTTCAT
>JAKSCC010000021.1 GCA_022360815.1 Desulfobacterales bacterium | reverse complement strand
TCGGGTTCGATAAAGCCATTGCCACTCCCGATATGATGGGTGTGGTGGGCAAGATCGGTCGTGCCCTCGGTCCCCGTGGTTTGATGCCCAACGCCAAGACCGGCACCGTCACTTTTGACGTGGCCAAGGCTGTGGAAGAGCTGAAAGCTGGTAAGATCGATTTCCGTGTTGAAAAAGCCGGTATCGTTCACGCCCCCATTGGAAAGGTCTCCTTCGGTGCTGAAAAGCTGGCCGAAAACCTGGGCGCTCTCCTTGAGGTTCTCACCAAGCTCAAGCCCTCTTCGGCAAAAGGTGCTTACTTTAAGACCCTTTGTGTCTCCACCACCATGGGACACGGGTACCGAGTAGACCCTGCCGCTCTTAAAGATTTTGCAAAATAAATCTTGAATCCGATTATCGGATAGTATATCATACACCGATTTTTTCTTTCGGACATAATCCCTTTTCCGTAATCCAGCGGAAAAGGGGTTTCATATATGTCACAGACAGTAGGTGCACACTGTAATGGTTCACCGTGTTTAATCGGCGATGCCGGCCTACCGAGACGACTGTTTTGGTATAGTTGGCACCTCAATTGTGGAAAAATCTACTAAAAGGAGGTGTGAAAGAATTGAATCTGGATAAGAAAAAGGCTGTAGTAGATAGCCTGCACGAAAAGCTTGCGAAGTCCGCGATCGTCATTTCGACGGATTACAAAGGCCTGGACGTGGCTGCCGTGACCAAGCTCAGGGCAGAACTGACCAAGGCTGGCGTGGAGTTTATGGTTGTGAAAAACACCCTGCTCCGGCGTGCTTCCGAAGAGACAGATGCAGCGCTCATTACCGACTCCTTCAAGGGCCCCACGGCCGTCGCCATCAGCTATGACGATCCCGTGGCTCCTGCCAAGATCCTCACCGAATTCGTTAAAGACAACGAAAAGCTGGAGATCAAGGCTGCGGTCATGGAAGGTAAGACCCTGGATGTTGCTGGCATTGAGGCCCTCTCCTCACTGCCGAGCCGCGAGGTTCTCCTCGGCCAGGTACTCTCTGCCATGAATGCTGTGCCCACAGGTATGGTACGCGTACTTGCAGAAGTTCCGCGACAGATGCTCAACGTACTTTCTGCCATCAAGGATCAGAAGGAAGCGGCTTAATCCCATCGCTGTTTTCCCACACTGAAAATCACAAAATAGATACGAAAAGTTTTTCTGGAGGTTATTGAACAATGGCTGACATCACTAGAGAAGATGTAATCGAGTTTATCGCTAACATGACTGTTCTCGAGCTCTCCGAGCTCGTTAAGGAACTTGAAGATAAGTTTGGTGTTTCTGCTGCTGCTCCTGTTGCTATGATGGCTGCAGGTCCTGCTGGCGACGCTGGCGGCGCTGCTGAAGAGAAGACCGAGTTCGACGTGGTTCTCGTTTCTCCCGGCGACAAGAAGATCAACGTGATCAAGGAAGTTCGTGCCATCACCGGTCTCGGCCTCAAAGAAGCCAAGGCTCTGGTTGACGAAACTCCCAAGCCCGTTAAAGAAGGCATCGCCAAAGACGAAGCAGAAAAAGTAAAAGCTCAGCTTGAAGAAGCTGGTGCTCAGGTTGAACTGAAGTAGTAAAGCGCTTCTTTAGCCTACCTATACCCATACTATCACCCCTGCGGATGAAAGGCAGGCCCTTCTGTGCCTGCCTTTCAATCCGCTAATCCTGTTTCTGCAGTCTCAACAAAAAATTTGG
>JAKSCC010000114.1 GCA_022360815.1 Desulfobacterales bacterium | reverse complement strand
TCTTCAAAGGTTTTTTTCACCGGACAGTTGGGGCAGGATGTGGAGCGGCCTTTGTATGCTTCGTAACAGTAGGCTCCTTTCTCCGGAGAGAAAATCTCCCGAAATTCGCTGTTCACCTCCACCAGCCTCAAGTTTCGATCCTGCACGGTGATGCTGCAGGGAACCAAGTCGAATAGGCGCTGAAACTCCGCCTTCTGACGTCCCAGTTCACTGTTTCGAGAGAGCAGCTCCTGGCCGATGGCGTGAATGGCTGAAAAAATAGGATAGAGCTCCGATGAGGTTCTCATCTCATCGCCCATCTCTTCGCCGGAAAAATTTAAAATGGTTCTTTCCAAAGAGCGCAGGGGTTTAAAAAATCGAAACTCCAAAAAGAGCATCATCGCCATGGAGCTGGCCAGAAGAAGCACGGCAAAACCAACCCACCCGGCACGGCTTGCCGCCACCCCCCCTAAGGCTGTGGCCCCGAGAATCATAAAAATCCCACGATAGATGGTGCCTGTTCGATTCAGCATATGCTTTCTCTTTTGCCCTCACTTTCAGGTGCAGAAAATCCATCATCTCACACTTCTTTTGATCGCCTCTTTTAAGCGAGAGGGTTCCACCGGTTTTTCAAGGTAAGCCAGAGGGCCTTCCATCTTTCGGCCGCAGCCCATCTCCATATGAAGGTAGTGTGCAAACAGAGCCTCGGAAATGGCTGAGTGAATGATGACGGGAACCTCTTTCAGGCACGGGGTCTCTTTCAATGTGCGGTACATGAGAATCCCCCCTTCGCCGGGCATCATAAGATCCAGAATCACCAGGTGAAAAGGTTCTTCACGAAGTTTTCGCAGCGCTTCGGTGCCGTCTCTTGCTGCCACGGGCTCCAGCCCAAGGCTTTGAACCAGGCTCTTCAGGTAGATGCGCATATCCATGGCGTCGTCGACGACCAGAACACGCTTTATTGCCCCCCTTTTGCTCTGCGGCTCCATCTGTTACAACCGGTCGTGGTAGTTGACACTGGCCACGGGGCAGGCCGAGCGAAGAACCACCTGCTCTACGGTACTGCCCATATCCGACTCCTCATTTCCCCGCCTTCCATGATGGCTCATCACCACAAGATCGGCCTTGCGCTCTCTGGCATACTTTAAAATTTCCACATAGGGCGTGCCTTCCCACACATCCATCACCAGGTTGTCAAACCCTTCGGCCATGGGAAGATAGCGTTGCTCCATGCGCTCTTTGGCCTCGGCCAATCGCTCTTCCACGCTGAGCTGATTTTCGGGCACCTCTGTATTGCTCATCTTCAGGGCATGAAAGAGATAGAGACGAGCCCCTGTCTCCCTTGCGGTTTTCAATGCAAAGGCAAAGGCAGCATCCGATGTTCTGGAGAGATCGGTGCCAAAGATGATGTTCTCAAAGTACCAGAAACAGGTGGTGCAGGGGCGGCTCACCACAAGAAGGGGCGCACGGCACTTTTTGGCCACCTTCTGCATGGTGTTTCCCACGGTGTTTCGATAACGAAGCGATCCGGTCTCATCCACACGTGTGTGGGCACCCATCACCACCAGGTCGGTTTCATGGCCTCTGACTTCCCTTAAAATCTCCCGGTGGGGCTCACCCAACCGCGCCTCTATACTGCAGGTTGAAACCTTATCCATGTGCAGACGATAGGTCTCGTAGAGCTCTTCCATGAGCTGATTCTCATATTCAGGGGTGGCCTCCACCTCATCGCCGGTGCTGATGGACTTTACCTCTGTGCTGAAACCCCGGGGAGGAAGGCCATAGACATGAAGCACCTTGATCTCTGAGCTGTATTTGCGGGCCAAATCAAAGGCGACTTTGGCGGCTTCGTCACAAACCGGGGATGCGGTGGTGGCAAACAGAATTTTACGAAACATGGTGTCCGGTCTCCTCTGGTATGAACTTGCAATTGATGGGGCGTCATCACCACTTGAGGACTCCACTTGCTTTTTGACTTTACGATAAAGGAGGTATTCACGGCCCTCGAATGCCGCACCGACTCTTGTCCCAATAGAAACTCAGCTCCCACATGAGGCCGTCCAGCACCTCAAACAGCGAGTACTCTGTGGCAAAGGTTTCGGAGTGGATCAGGTCTCCAAAAACGATATGGCGCAGCCTGCCCAGTCCAAAGGGCATGGCAAAAAGATCGGATGGCGAGAAGAGGTCTATCGATTGAATTTCCCCTTCAAAAAGGGTTTTCAGGGTGAGAAAAATGTGGACCCGGGGCTCGCCGGGATACCCCTGCATCTCGATGGTTCGACTGAGTTCAAGACGGATTGGACTCTTGGGGTCTGAAGGACCGGAAAATCCAGAAAAAAGATCGACAAAAGGGGCTGTTAAGGGGGTGACCTCTTGAAGAGAGGGGTAGCGTTTGAAAAGCTGACAAAAAGAGCCAAGGCTCACCCCTGATTCCAGCTTCAGGGGGTTTCCCAAAAGGCGCAGCACAGGCTCTGGAGAAGCTGGGTTTGTTGCATCTCCCACCACAAGCACCCCTGATGCTGTCATGGTCACACGCTCCATAATTCCCCTGGCAGAGAAATCAAAAGTATCTGCTTTACACTGCTTACTCTTCCGGCGGTTTCATATGCTCGGGAACCACCACCATATCGATGAGAAGCGGCTTTAAAAAAGACCACCGAATCCCAATATGGTAGACCTCTTCCAAATCCCGGATGGCGTCCCAGCAGTTGTGGCAGGGTGAGATCACCAGCTTGGCTCCGGTGGCGAGAATCTGGTC
>JAKSCC010000087.1 GCA_022360815.1 Desulfobacterales bacterium | reverse complement strand
GGCGGGCGGCTGCCACAGCCTGGTTGGCCCCTTTTCCTCCGGCAACCACCCGGTACCCATGACCGGATACGGTCTCCCCGGGCCTTGGAAAACTTTCGACCTTTAAAATGTGATCGGCATTGACGCTGCCGAGAACCACCAGGGGCTTTTCTGTCATGCTTTTTCCTTTACGGGCTATGTTTTGAAGGCCCCCACACAAGACTCTTTTTGAGATCTCTGCATGGGGGCTGTGTGACGTTGTGCTTGAAGGTGATTAGGGCGTTACCACCTTAAGGGGAACGGGAATGTAGGCGTCAACCTTTTCGCCTTTGAGAACCTTGACGGCGGTCTCCACACCCAGGGCGCCGATGAGGGCCGGCTGCTGGGCGATGGTGCCGGCCATTTCGCCACGCTTGACAGCGGCAATGCCATCGTCGGTGCCGTCAAAGCCCATGACGATCACTTTTTTTCCGGCAGCAGCCAGAGCGCGAATGGCACCCAGGGCCATTTCGTCGTTCTGGGCGAAGACCGCCTGGACATCGCCGTTTGCGGCCAGAAGGTTCTCCATGACGTTGAGACCCTTGGTGCGGTCAAAGTCGGCGGGCTGGCTGGCGAGTACTTTGAACCGATTGGCTTTCACCGCCTGGGCAAAACCTTCGCCTCTGTCGCGGGCAGCTGAGGTACCGGCAAGGCCCTCCAGCTGGATGACCTTGGCACCCTGGCCGAGCCGTTTGGCAATATGGTCACCGGCCATCTTGCCGCCGGCAATGTTGTCTGAGGCGATGTGGCTCATCACCTTACCCCGTGTGGCGCCCCTGTCCAGGGTGAGAACAGGAATCCCGGTTCGGTTGATCATGCGAATGGCGTTGGAGACGGCATCGGAGTCGGTGGGGTTGATCAAGATGGCCTTTACACCGCGAACCGTCAGGTCTTCCACGTTGGCCAGCTCTTTGCTGGGGTCGTTCTGGGAGTCCAGCACGATGAGTTCGACGTCCATTTTTTTGGCCATCTTTTGGGCGCCATCTTTCATGGAGACGAAAAAGGGGTTGTTCAGTGTGGAGACGACCAGGGCAAGGGTATCCTTGGCAAAGGCCTGGGTGGAGATTCCCACCACCATGATGAGGGCAGCGATAAGACCGGTTGTTTTCTTCATCCTTAAGCTCCTTCATGAAGGATTATTATGCAGCGCGTGCTGCGTGTTATGCCGCGTGATGCTTTTTCGTAGCCATCATGCTTTGCTTCGGGTGTCCACCAGCACAGCCAGAAGAATCACCACCGCTTTGGCGATCATCTGATAGTAGGAGGAGACATCCAGAAGGTTGAGCGCGTTGTTCAAAAAACCGATAATCAGGGCTCCGATCAGGGTGCCCATGACGCTTCCCTTTCCTCCCATAAGGCTGGTGCCGCCCACCACCACAGCGGCGATGGCGTCCAGTTCGTAGCCGGTTCCTGCGGTGGATTGAGCTGAAGAGAGGCGGGAGGTGACAATAAGGCCCGCAAGGGCCGAGAGGAAACCGCAGATGCCGTAGACGGTGATCTTGATGCGGTCCACATTGATGCCGGAAAGCCTTGTGGCCTCTTCGTTTCCGCCCAAAGCGTAGATGTAGCGACCCAGGCGGGTGTGGCCGAGAAGGTACCAGGCGCCGGCAAAGGTGATGGCCATGATCCAGACGGGAACCGGAATGCCCAGAAGGTATCCGGTTCCGATAAAGGCGAACCGGTCCGCCACATCGGTAAAGCCCGTGGAGATGGGGCGGCCGTCGGTGTAGACCAGGGTGAGGCCTCGCACCAGGGTCATGGCAACCAGGGTGGCGATAAAGGCCTGCACCTTTCCCTTGGCGATAATGACACCGCTGATCATCCCGAGAAGAGCGCCCACGGAAAGGGCTGCGGTGACGGAGAGAAAAACCGGCATCTCGGCGGCGATGAGGCTGGCCCCCACGGCCCCGGAGAGGGCCAGGATGGAGCCCACGGAGAGGTCGATACCGGCGGTTAAGATCACCAGGGTCATGCCCACGGCCAAAATGGCGTTGACAGCCGTCTGCCTTAAGATATTGAGAATGTTCCCCAGGGTGAAAAAGTTGGGGTTTAAAAGCGAGACAATGGCGATCATCACCAGAAGGGCGATGAGGGATTTTTGTGCGATCAGCCTCTTTTTAAGGGAGAGGCCACCTGTGGCTGTATGCTGTTTGGGTGTCATAGGGATTGGGTTTCCGTTTTACCTACGGCGCAGGCCATGAGTTTTTCCTGGTTTGCCTCAAGAGCGGTGAACTCACCGCTGATTCGACCTTCGTGCATGACGATGATGCGATCGCTCATGCCAAGGACTTCCGGCATCTCCGAAGAGACAAGGATGATGCTCATCCCCTCCTCTTTGAAGGTATTGATAAGCTGGTAGATCTCTTTTTTTGCCCCCACATCCACGCCCCGGGTGGGCTCGTCAAGAATCAGCACATGGGGCCTTGTCATGAGCCCTTTGGCGATGGCCACCTTCTGCTGGTTGCCGCCGGAAAGGTTTCCGATGATCTGATTCTGTGACGGGGTTTTGATTCGAAAGTGGCCGATAAAATCGCTGACGGCTTTTTGCTCACCCTTGTGGTGAACGCGGCCCGTGGTGCTTGAGTAAGACTCCAGAGCCGCCAGGGTCATATTTTTTTTAACGCAAAGGGAGAGGATGAGGCCGTCTGCCTTTCGGTCTTCACTGATATAGGCGATGCCGGCTGCGATGGCGTCTTTGGGGGTCTTGATGGAAAGGGGCTGCCCAAAAAGGGAGACCTTTCCCTTGGTGATGCGGTCGGCTCCGAAGATGGCGCGCATCATTTCGGTGCGCCCGGAGCCCATGAGGCCTGAAATCCCTAAGATCTCTCCCTGCCGAAGCGAGAAGCTGGCACCATGGACCCCCTCGGCCCAGAGGTTCTCCACCGAAAGGCTGGTGGCCGACGGGTTTGAGTTCACTCTGGGGTACTGCTCGTCGAGCTTTCGGCCCACCATCATCTCAATGAGGCTCTCTTCGTCGATCTCTGAGGTGGGACGGCTTCCAATGAACTTTCCATCGCGAAGCACGGTGACATCGTCACAGATCTCAAAGATCTCCACCAGACGGTGGGAGATGTAGACGATGGCCTGGCCGCTGGCCTTGAGCTCGTCGATTACGTCAAACAGCGCCCGGGTCTCGGTATCGGTGAGGGCGTCGGTTGGCTCGTCCATGATGATGACCGAAGCGTCAAAGGAGAGGGCCTTGGCGATCTCCACCATCTGCTGCTCGCCAATGGAGAGATCCCCCAGCCGGGTGCGGGCGTCGTGCTTCACCTTGAGGCGGGCAAGAAGGCGGTTGGCCTCTTGGTACATGCTGCTCCAGCAGATGCGGCCAAAGGCCGAGGTTTTCTCTCTGCCGAGAAAGATGTTTTCGGCAATGGAGAGCTCGGGCAGAAGGTTGAGCTCCTGGTGGATGATTCCGATGCCCGCTTCCTGGGAGTGACGCGGCCCTTTGAAAAAGACCTCTTCACCTTTATAGAGAATGCGTCCGGCCTCGGCCTTGTAAATGCCGGTGAGCACCTTCATGAGGGTTGATTTTCCCGCGCCGTTTTCACCCACCAGGGCGGTGACCCGCCCGGGGCGAACGGTAAGATTCACCCCATCAAGGGCTTTGACTCCGGGAAAGCTCTTTTCAATCCCCTCAAGTTGAAGAATGGGTTGTGGCATGGAAACTCCAGATTAGAAGGTGACGCCGGCCCGAAGAATGACGTTGGCATACGGGGTAAACTCGCCGGTGCGCACGGTGGCCCGGCACCTTTTGGTGGCCAGCTTAAACGCTTCGTGGCGCACGTAAAGGATGCGGATCTCTTTGCCGATGGCCTTTTCTTCCTCCTTGAGAAGGGCCAGAAAGGCGTCGTGGACGTCGGGGCTTGTTTCGGGGAACTCTTCGGCCATTTCAACCGCCTCGACGGTCATCTCCGAGAAGACCGCTTTGACGGTATCCATAAAAGAGGGGATGCCTTTGCTTACGGCAAGGTCGATGCGACGGGTCTCATCGGGGATGGGAAGGCCTGCATCGCAGATGCAGAGGCCGTCGTTGTGTCCAAGTCGTGCCACGGCGTGGCTGAGCTCCGAGTTGATGAGTGTGCCCTTTTTCATGAAAACCCCTGTGTGTGCTGCGGTGACACAAAGCCCGGTTTTTAGCCTCTGCCACCTGAAAATATAAAAATGTGAATGTATTCTTTTGGTGCGGCGCCTCATTTTAGCCAAAAGGCTTGCCGTACGCGGCTTTCCACTTAAAGAAAGTCGCAATGGGCCCTTTGGGAAAGAGGTCTTTACGCCTAAGGCCCCCTTTCTTAAACGAGATCGTCTCTTTTTGCAATTCGAATATTTCGAAAGTATAGCAAAGATCGAAACGTTTGCGCAAACGTTTCGATTGGCTTTTGTTGTGGGTTGAATCGAGGGAATTTTGCTCTGTGCCAAGCAGCGTTTGGTTGGAGAAGGGGCGCTCTTTTTGGGGGAAGTTGTGGTGCGACTTTCGATTTTTGGAACCCCTAAAGGAACCAACATCTTCAAATGAAAGCATCTTTGCTGATTTTACGGTAGGTAAAAAACTGAGGGCTGCGAAAAGATTTTCATATGTGAACATTTCTCAATGGGGAAAGGTGCCCTTTGAAGAGGCTACAGGGCTTTTTGTGAATGACCATATTTGACAATGGAATGGGGCGGATGCTTTGTTTGGCGTGGGGCTCTATTAGTAAAAAATAGTTTATTTGTAAAGAGAAAATCAGTGAAAGCAATGATCAAAAATTTTGATAAGCATATTGCTTGACTAAAGAGCCCATCTCTTGGTTTATGGAGCCTTGTTAAGTGAATGAGACATTCGAAAGCACCTTAATTTCAGGAAAACACGAATGTATGACTTCAGTATAATAGCAAGGATGTAAGGAATTGTCGTATCAGGTTTTTCCCGCTGCCTATTCACACATCGTTGGATTTCCCTTCTCACACCTTCCTGCCTGGCCGTGGCGCCTTGATCCGCAGAGCTGGGTGTCGGGTCTCATCAAGAGACGTTCCGATGCTTCTGTTTCGCTTTGCCGGCGACCCCTCGACACACCTTTCAGATTTGTCTGCACATTACAAAATGGGGCTTGTCCCCACGGAGATTTCACCCGAGGCCTTGATCGTTCAGGTTTTTTGGCGTGGATCTATCGTTATCATCTTAAACCGATGGACTGAAAATCTGGTTTGGACCGACCGGACTTTGAACATAAGGGAGGATTATAGATGACGAAAATCAAGCCTCTTGATGATTTGAGAAAAATGAAGGAGGCCCTTCAAGCCAAAGTGCATCTCAGGGAGAGTGGTGAGCGCTGTGACGAGCTGGTGCAGATCCGCGTGGCCATGGCCACCTGTGGGATTGCGGCTGGAGGAAAAGAAGTGCTTCGCACTCTGGTGGACGTTTTGGACAGGCGCGGTATCGAAGCTGTGGTCACCCAGACCGGCTGCATGGGATACTGCTACGCCGAGCCCACCATTGAGGTGACGCTTCCTGGAAACGATCCCGTGGTGTTTGGGGATGTGGATAAAGAAAAAGCGACCCAGATTGTGGATCGCTATGTGGGCAAAGGTGAGATGCTTTCAGGGGTGATCCCGGTTAACTACGATGTGGTGGATGAGTAAAATCCGCTTGGGTTGATTGGTTTTTTAGCGAATGTATCAAGCCGCCAACGCTTGCGGCAGGAGAGCAGGAAATATCTATGGGACGATTCAATACGCATATTCTGGTTTGCGCCGGTACCGGATGCCGGGCATCGGAAAGCGATCTGATTTTTAAGAAACTGGAGATGGGCGTGAAGGCCCGTGGCCTGGAAGGTGAGGTGCAGGTGGTGAAGACCGGCTGCTTCGGCTTCTGCGAGAAGGGCCCCATTGTTAAGTTCATGCCAGACAACACCTTCTATGTGGAGGTGAGTCCATCCGATGCCGACACCTTGGTGGAAGAGCACCTTGTCAAGGGACGGCGTGTGGAGCGTCTTCTCTACAGAGACCCCAAAAGCGGTGCGTCCATTTCGGATTCCAAGCACATGGGCTTCTATCGCAAACAGCTTCGCATCGCTCTTCGAAACAGCGGGTTTATTGATCCTGAAAATATCGACGAGTACATAGCTCGGGATGGGTACCAAGCCTTGGGAAAAACCCTTCTTGAGATGAGTTCAGAAGAAGTGATCGAAGAGGTGAAGGCTTCGGGGCTTCGGGGCCGGGGGGGCGGTGGTTTTCCAACCGGTTTGAAGTGGCAGTTTACGCGAGCGGCCCAAAGCGATGAGAAGTATGTGGTCTGCAATGCCGACGAGGGCGACCCCGGCGCTTTTATGGACCGGTCCATTCTTGAGGGCGACCCCCATTCGGTTCTTGAAGCCATGGCGATCTGCGGGTACGCCATCGGGGCCAACACCGGTCTGATCTACATTCGTGCCGAATATCCCCTGGCCATTCAACGTCTCTTAAAGGCCATTGAGCAGGCCAGAGAATATGGTCTTCTTGGAAGAGATATCATGGGAAGCGGTTTTGCCTTTGATGTGGAACTTAAATACGGTGCCGGTGCCTTTGTCTGCGGTGAAGAGACCGCTCTGATTCACTCCATGGAGGGGCACCGCGGCGAACCCACAGTAAAGCCTCCTTTTCCAGCCGAATCCGGCTATTACGAAAAACCCACCAACGTGAACAACGTGGAGACCTTGGCCAATATTCCGGTGATCATGACGCGAGGGGCCAAGTGGTTTTCCGGAATCGGTACAGAAAATTCCAAAGGAACCAAGGTGTTTGCGCTGGCCGGAAAGATTCGAAACGTGGGCCTTATTGAAGTGCCCATGGGAACCACCCTGCGCGAGGTGATCTACGACATCGGCGGCGGCATCTCCAGTGGAAAGAAGTTTAAAGCGGTACAGACTGGCGGGCCTTCCGGCGGCTGTCTCACCGAAGAGCACCTCGATATTCCCATCGACTACGATAACCTCACAGCCAACGGCTCTATGATGGGTTCTGGGGGGATGATTGTGATGGATGAAGACGATTGCATGGTCTCCATCGCCAAGTTCTATCTCGACTTTACCGTGGAAGAGTCCTGCGGAAAGTGCACACCCTGTCGTATTGGTAACAAACGCCTCTATGAGATCCTTGAGAAGATTACCGAAGGCAAGGGGACCCCTGAAGACCTTGAAAAACTGCGGGAACTCTCCACAGCCATCAAGGATACAGCCCTTTGCGGCCTGGGGCAGACCTCTCCCAACCCGGTGCTCTCGACCCTGGATAACTTTTTTGAAGAGTATAAAGCCCATGTGGTGGAGCATCGGTGCCCGGCTGGCCAGTGCAAGGCGTTGGTCAATTTTGTCATCGACCACGAAACATGTGTGGGATGCACCTTGTGTGCGAGAAAGTGCCCGGTAAATGCCATTGAGGGAACAAGGAAGCAGCCCCATACCATTGATGCCCTGCACTGCATCAAGTGCGGCGTGTGCTACGAGAACTGCAAATTTGACGCCATCACAAAGTGTTGATGATGTCGACTTTTTGCGAAGCCAAAAAGCTTTAAGGTTTTTTCGAGGATAAAAGATATGACAACCATTTCATTGACCATAGATGACAAGCGCATTGAGGTGCCGGAAGGGACCACGGTGCTGGATGCGGCCAAAGGGCTGGGCGTTTCGGTTCCGGCTTTGTGTCATATGGATCTTGCAGGCATTGGATTTCATAGCAGCAACGCTTCTTGCCGCCTTTGTGTGGTGGAGGTGGAAGGCCGCGGCAATCTGGCACCCGCTTGTACGACAAAAGTATGTGAAAACATGGTGGTAAAAACCCATACCCCCCGGGTTTTGAATGCACGGCGTGTGAACCTGGAACTCTTGCTTTCAGACCACCCCAAAGATTGCTTGAGTTGCGCAAAGGCTGGGGCTTGCGAGCTTCAGGATCTGGCCGCCAACATGGGCATTCGACAGATTAGCTTTGAGGGTGAGTTCTCCACCCACGAAAAAGACACCTCCTCGTTTTCCATTGTGCGCGAGCCCGATAAGTGTGTGATGTGCCGCCGGTGCGAAAATATTTGCCGTGAAGTGCAGGGCGTTGGCGTTCTGACAGCCGTGAACCGGGGTTTTGACTCTGTTGTGGTCACCGCTTTTGATCGGGATATCACAGAAACCAACTGCACCTTTTGCGGCCAGTGTGTGGCGGTTTGCCCCACCGGGGCTCTTTCGGAAAAAGATGAGACAAGCAAGGTGATCCGGGCGCTGGCCGATCCTTCTAAGAAAGTGGTGGTTCAGGTGGCTCCTGCCATTCGTACCGCTTTGGGCGAATGCTTTGGTATGAAGCCGGGAACCCTTGTGACCGGAAAACTGGCGGCTGCTCTTCGCCGTCTGGAATTTGATTACGTCTTTGACACCGACTTTGCAGCAGATCTTACCATCATGGAGGAAGCGTCCGAGCTTCTTTCTCGTATCACCAAATTTTTGGGTGGCGACAAAGGGGTAAAACTTCCCATTTTGACATCTTGTTGCCCGGCCTGGGTGAATCATCTGGAGAAGCAGTTCCCCGATCTTCTGGAGTATCCATCCAGTGCCAAGTCTCCCATGCAGATGTTTGGAGCCATCGCCAAGAGCTATCTGGCCGAGAAGATCGAGGTGAAACGGGAAGAGATGGTGGTGGTCTCTGTGATGCCGTGTGTGGCCAAAAAGGCAGAGTGTGCCCGTGAAGAGCTTGCGGTGGACGGCAATCCGGACGTGGACATCACCATCACCACCCGCGAGCTGGCCGCCCTTATCAAGCGGTTCAATATCGACTTTCACAGCCTGCCTGAAGAGGATTTTGACGCGCCTCTGGGCGAGTCCACCGGGGCTGCGGTGATTTTTGGAACCACTGGCGGGGTGATTGAGGCCGCCGCTCGCTCTGCCTACGAATTTCATACCGGAAAGACCCTTGAGAATGTGGAATTCAATACCCTGCGTGGTTTTGAAGGCATTCGTGAGGCAACCATCGATTTTGATGGGACCCAGATTCGTTTGGGGATTGCCCATGGTCTGAAAAACGCTCGAACGCTTATGGAGCAGATTCGAAGAGGCGAAAGTGCTTATCATGCCATTGAGGTGATGGCGTGTCCTGGTGGGTGCATTGGAGGAGGTGGTCAGCCCTTCCATAAAGGTGATGAGGCAATCATTCGAGCACGTCAGAAGGCCATCTACACCGAAGATGCGGGAAAGACCCTTCGAAAGTCCCATGAGAACCCCTATATTCAGGAGCTATACGAAAAGTATCTCGGGAAACCTCTGGGTGAAAAGGCGCACAAGCTGCTTCACACCCACTACATTGATCGCAGCAAGAAAAAGACACCAAAGTGCTAAAGGGTCTATTGCAGGCGATGTTTCACGTGTGTTTGTGACGGTTTTAAAGAAAATGGCATCTGAAAAAAGTGTTTCTTTTTTCAGATGCCTGTGAATCATAGATTGAGAGGAATCAAGACCATGACCTCAACACCAGCAAAGCTTTCTCCCAATGCGGTACGAGAACTTCGGGCGATCTGTCAGAGTTTCGGCAATGACAAAGGGGAACTGATTAATATTCTTCATAAAGCTCAGGACTTCTGTGGCTATCTTCCTCCAGATGTACAGGAGGTGATTGCCGATGAGCTTGATATCCCTGTCTCCACAGTTTACGGCGTGGTGACCTTCTACTCCCTTTTTGTCATGGAGCCTCGTGGCAAGTATCATATCTCCATCTGTACAGGGACCGCCTGTTTTGTTAAAGGAGCCATGGATGTGATGGATGAGTTTAAACTGCTCTTGGGTATTGAACCCGGTGAAACCACACCCGATGGAAAATTTTCCATAGACAGCCTGCGCTGTATCGGGGCCTGCGGCTTGGCTCCGGTTGTGATGGTGGGGGATAAGATTTATGGTCGGGTGACTGCCGATGATGTGATGAACATCTTAGACGACTATAAAGAGAAGTAAGCCGAAACAATCCGTCAGGACGCTGCGCGATTTAACTGAAAAGTCTTGGACGAAATCATGAGTAACAACGTCATACATCATGCTTTGATCGTAGACAGTGAGAAGTGTAAGGGGTGCTGCAACTGCATGTCCGTTTGCCCCACCGATGCCATTCGTATTCGAAATGGAAAGACCCTGATCTTTCAGAATCGGTGCATCGATTGCGGGGAGTGCTACCGGACTTGCCCAGAGTCAGCCATCTCTGTGGAACAGGATGATTTTGACGAAATTTTTAAGTTCAAGCGGCGGGTGGCCCTTCTTCCATCCATATTAAAAGGGCAGTTTCCAGATACCATCAGCAAGCAGCGCATTTATGACGAGCTGATTCAGATGGGGTTTACCGATGTCTTTGAGGTGGGGATGATGTGGCGGGTGTTTCACCTGGCCACCGCCCGATACATTCGCCGCCATCAAGAGAAGAAACCCTTTATCTCTTCCTTTTGCCCGGCGGTTCTGCGCCTGATTCAGACCCGTTTTCCCTTACTTTTGGATCATGTGATCCCCATGAAAGCCCCGGTGGATATCGCCGCTCTTTTTTATCGGCGCAAACTTTTGGCACAGGGGGTGCCTGATCATGAGATCGGTACGTTTTATGTGACACCGTGTGCCGCCAAAATTTCAGCGGTGAAGACCCCCATGCCCCATGAACGCCAGAATTTAAATGGTGTGATCAACATGGACTATATCTACAACCGGGTGTGGAAAAAGATCAGGGGCGAAGAGAAAGAGATACCCCCCGAGCCTCTGGCCGAGGCCCTTTGCGAGAAAGGGGTGCTTTGGTTTTTGACGGCGGGCGAGTCGGAGTATGCCAAAGGCCGGAGTCTTGCCATCGACGGCATTGCAAATGTCATTGAGTTTTTGGAAAACATGGAGAACGAAGAGATCTCGGATATCGACTTCCTTGAGCTTCGCTCTTGCGACCAGAGCTGTGCCGGAGGGGTACTGACCAGTTGCAATCGTTTCTTAACGGTGGAGCGTTTGAGAAACCGGGCCGAGCGCTCCAAGCGCGCGGCCCATCTGAAAGATCCCCATCGTTGGGATGAGATCGATGACGATACCGAATACCTGGTGGATCATATCATGCTGGGCAAGATCAAGCCCAAGCCAGCCATGAAGCTCGACGAGGATATGGGCCGGGCCATGGTGAAGATGGAAAAGCTTCAAAAGATTATCGCATTTCTTCCCGGTGTGGACTGTGGGCTTTGTGGAGCCCCCAATTGTGAAGCCCACGCCGAAGATGTGGTGAACGGAGACTCCAGTCTGTCTCAATGTATTTTTGTGCAGAAGAAGATGCTTGCCCAGGGGCGAATGGCGTGCCAAGAGTCCGCGCGTATTGTCGATGCGGTGTGGGGCCGGGATGTGACGGGCGAGCTGAAACTCAACGAGGAGTGATTATGAAGGTACGTGAGCTTGTAGAGGCCATGGGACTGACCGTTTTCGGCGGTGCTTCAGGGCTGGAACGAGAGATTGAAGGGGGCTACGTCTCCGATCTTCTTTCGGATGTAATGGGAAATTCAGATGAGGGCCATGTGTGGGTTACCCTTCAGGCCCATCGAAATGTGGTGGGGATTGCCGGCCTGAAAGATTTGGCTGCCGTGATTATCGTCAAGGGGTTTATCCCCGATGCCGATACCATGGCGGATAGCAATCGCGAAGGCATTCCTCTTTTGGGAAGCACCCTTGAAACCTTTGATGTGGCGGGCACACTGCACCGCCTGCTGGTGGGCAATGCAGACATTTCGCGCTGATCTTCATCTGCATACGGTTCTTTCACCTTGCGGGGATGTCTCCATGTCCCCGCAAGCCATTGTGGACACCTCCCTTGAAAAGGGGCTCTCGCTTATTGGGATCACCGATCACAACGCCACACGGCAGTGCGCCATTGTTTCTGAGATTGCAAAGGAAAAAGGGCTTTCGGTGCTGTGCGGGGTCGAGCTGACCACACGGGAAGAGGTGCATCTTCTCGCCTGGTTCGAAAGTGTTGAGGTGGCCTCTGCGTTTCAGGGATGGATCGATATTCATCTGCAGAAGATTCCCAACAATCCAGAGTTTTTCGGATACCAAGTGGTGGTGGATCGTCAGGAGAAGGTGGTCTATGAAGAACCTTACCTTTTAATAACAGCCCTTGATACCGATATTATAGAAACCGCCTCTGCAGTGCACGCCTTTGGCGGGTTGGTGGCTGCGGCCCATGTAGACAAACGGAAGAACAGCCTCTTCAGCCAGCTTGGTGTGATGCCTGCCCATCTTGTGCTGGATGCGGTGGAAGCCTCGGCTCCGGAGCATGAGACCCTGGTTCGTCACTATCTTGGCGACTACCCTGCGCCCATTGTCTGTGGCTCGGATGCCCACGATGCAAAGGATATCGGGCGCTCTTTCTCCTGTTTTCACATGGAGACACCCACCTTTCATGAAGTGCGGCTTGCCCTGGCCTCTGCAGGTGGACGAGGGGTCTGTCTGTGAATGAGTTGGCCCTTCATGTTCTGGATATTCTCGGGAACTCGATTCGTGCCGGTGCCTTGCATATTGGATTGACCATCGTAGAGAGCCTCTCTCAAAACATCTATCAAATTGAGATTGAAGACGATGGCCGAGGGATGGATGAGGCAACCTTGAAAGATGTCTTTAACCCCTGGGTAACCACACGAAAAGAGCGCCGAGTGGGCATGGGGCTTTCTCTGATCAAACAGGCTGCCGAAATGTGTGGTGGGGAGATCAAGATCTCTTCAGATCCAAAGAGCGGAACCCGGCTTTGTGTACGTTTTGAGTATCTGCATCTGGATCGTCCAGTGGCCGGAGATATGTCCGGAGCGGTTGTGATGACAGCGGCCTCTTCTTCGAAAATTGATCTGGTTTATACCCACACGACCGATGTGGGAACGTATCGGTTCAGTTCCCATGAGGTTTTGGATATTTTGGGTGGCGTCGCCTTGGATAACGCTTCCATTATGCGCGCTGTACAAGAAATGGTGCAGAGCAATCTGGATGAGATTTGTGCCGAAGGTGAGGAACCGGTGGCTCTGAGCCGCATGGGGCACTGATCGTCTGTGGCGACGGCCGTGGCATAGCGGGAAAAAGAGGACAGGTAAGTTAATATGTAAAGGGCCTTTGGCGGAATCATCAAGAAAAATATGTGCGGTGCTTTGCTCCCATAATCATAGAAGAAGAGACCATGAAAATAACAGAAGTAGCAGCAGCCCTGGGAGGGCACATCGCCTGCGGAAGGGATAGGGCCGAGATCACAGTGGACTACGGCTTTTCTGCAGACCTTTTAAGCGATGTGTTGACCCTTGAGAAAGAGAAGATTTTGCTTGTCACCGGGCTGTGCAGTCTGCAGACGATTCGAACGGCTGAAATGGCTGAAATCGACTGCATTGTCATTGCTCGAGGGAAAAAAGTGAGCCCCTCCATGGTGGAGCTTGCCGACCGGGCAGGGGTTATTTTGGTGGAGTGTGACTACTCTGTGTTTAGAGCCAGCGGCATTTTGTTTGATGCCGGACTCAAGCCCATCTATTGATCCACATATTCGCTGAAGGGGAGTTTTTATGAAGTTTGAATTTGAGATCGTTGATGGTGATTTTGCAAAGGCCGGTACCGCCTCAAGTCAGGTCAAGCATATTTTAAAGCAGCTCAATGTGGACACGCGGGTCATCAAAAAGACCACGGTGGCCATCTACGAGGCCGAAGTCAATGTGGTGGCCCACGCCACAGGCGGCGGCAAACTTCTGGCCGATATCAACCTGGAGCGCATTTGTGTGGAGGTGATCGACGAGGGCCCCGGCATTGCCGATATTCCCCAGGCCATGGAAGAGGGCTTTTCCACTGCATCGCCTGAAGTGATCTCCATGGG
>JAKSCC010000267.1 GCA_022360815.1 Desulfobacterales bacterium | reverse complement strand
TCTGTTTGACGGCATCCCCCTGGATGCCATGAGCGTCTCCATGACCATGAACGGGGCCGTGCTTCCGGTTCTGGCTGGCTACATTGTGGCCGCTGAAGAGCAGGGCGTGAGTCAGGAAAAACTGACCGGGAACATCCAGAACGATATTTTAAAGGAGTACCTGACGCGCAACACCTATATCTACCCGCCGGAGCCGTCCATGCGTATCGTGGCCGACATCATCGGCTACTGCTCGTCGCACATGCCCAAATTCAACACAGTGAGCATCAGCGGTTACCATATGATGGAGGCCGGTGCCGATTCGGTGCTGCAAACCGCCTTCACCCTGGCCGACGGGATTGAGTACGTACGCGCCGCGCTTAAAGCCGGTCTGGATATCGACGCTTTTGCGCCACGACTGTCGTTTTTCTTCGGCATCGGCATGAACTTTTTCATGGAGATTGCCATGCTGCGGGCTGCCCGCTTCCTTTGGGCCGAGCTGATGAGCCGATTTGAACCCAAGAATTCGAAGTCGTCCATGCTGCGGACCCACTGTCAAACTTCGGGTTGGAGCCTTACCCAACAAGACCCCTACAACAATATTATTCGAACCACCCTGGAGTGTCTGTCTGCGGTTTTGGGCGGCACACAATCCCTTCACACCAACGCGTTTGATGAGGCGGTGGGGCTTCCCACAGAGCTTTCGGCCCGTGTGGCGAGAAACACCCAGATCATCGTTCAAGAGGAGAGCGGGGTTTGCAATGTGGTGGATCCTTTGGCCGGTTCCTACTATGTGGAGTCTCTCACCCAGAAGATTATCGATGGATCTCGGAAGATCATCAAAGAGGTGGAAGAATTGGGTGGCATGGCCAAGGCCATTGAGTCTGGGATGCCCAAGATGCGTATTGAAGAGTCGGCTGCTCGGCGTCAAGCGCGCATTGACCAGGGCCTAGAGACCATCGTGGGGGTCAACAAGTACCAGATTGAAGAGGAGCCTCCCATTGAGGTGCTGGAAGTACCGGCTTCCATTCGCACCGAGCAAGTGGAACGCCTTGAGTCCCTTCGAAAAGGCCGCAACAAAGCCGAGGTGGAGAGAGCCCTTGAAAATGTGACGCGCTGCGCAAAGGAAGGGGGCAATCTTTTGGAAGCTGTTATTCCTGCCATGCGTGCTCGAGCCACTGTGGGCGAGGTGTCCAATGCTTTGGAGAGCGTTTTCGGTCGTTTTATAGCAACCACTCGGTGTATCTCAGGGGCCTATGCCGGGGCTATGGGGGATACCGAAGTGGTCGAGACGCTGCGGGCACGGACCGACGCCTTTGCTGAGAAACAGGGGCGCCGGCCTCGGGTTCTTCTTACCAAAATGGGCCAGGATGGGCACGATCGAGGTGTGAAGGTGATTGCCACCGCCTACGCCGATTTTGGGTTTGATGTGGACCTTTCTCCCATGTTTCAGACCCCGGAAGAGGCGGCTCGTATGGCTGTGGAGAACGATGTCCATGCCGTGGGGGTCTCCACTTTGGCTGCCGGGCATAAGGTGCTGGTGCCCGAGCTTATCACGGCCCTGAAAGGGCAGGGGGCTTTTGATATTGCGGTCTTTGCAGGTGGTGTGATTCCACCCGGTGACTATCCCATGCTGGAAGAAGCGGGTGTCAGCGATATTTTTGGTCCAGGAACCCCGGTTACCGAATCGGCCAATCGAATTCTTAACGCATTGATGGCCGGTTGATCATTTGCAGGTCACCAAAGGCAAGGGTAGGGCCTTAGGCTGAATGCCGAGCGAAAGGGCCTTGCCCTTGTTTTGTTTGGTAGATACCGAAGAAAGTAAAGGATAGCCACAATGGTGTATGACGCCGACGCGCTTATTTCAGGGGTTTTAAAGGGGAATCGCAGGGCTTTGGCTCGAAGCATTACCCTTTTTGAAAGCGGGCTTAAAAGCCATGAGGGGGTGGCGTCTAAGGTGATGAAGGGGCTTTTGCCCCATGCTGGTGGCTCCTTACGCCTGGGCGTTACCGGGGTTCCAGGTGTGGGCAAATCGAGTTTTATTGAAGCCTTCGGGCAAGAGTTGATTGGGCGCGGTCATAAGGTGGCGGTGCTTGCTGTTGATCCTTCCAGTACATTGAGCCAGGGGAGTATTTTGGGTGACAAAACCCGCATGGAGAAGCTCACGCAATCACCTTCGGCTTTTATTCGTCCCTCTCCTTCGGGGGGAACTTTGGGTGGGGTGGCTTCACGCACTCGAGAAGCGATGGTGGCTTGTGAAGCGGCTGGGTTTGACGTGATTGTGGTGGAGACCGTGGGGGTGGGGCAATCGGAGACAGCCGTCAAAGGGATGGTGGATCATTTTCTTCTTTTGATGCTGGCTGGTGCTGGAGACGAGATTCAGGGGATCAAGCGCGGCATTATGGAGCTGGCCGACATGGTGGCCATCACCAAGGCCGATGGCGACAATAAGAAGGCCGCTGAAAAGGCCCGGCAGTCTTACGAGAATGCTCTTTCCCTTTTTTTACGCGACGAAAAGGTGCCTGTCATTACCACAAGTGCTCTAACCGGCCATGGCATATTTGAAATGGCCAATCGTCTTTTTGCCCGCCACGAGGTGATTCAACGATCTGGAATCCTTTCCCAGCGTCGAGGTGAGCAGAGTGTGGCGTGGTTTTGGGAGGAGGTAAAGAAGGGACTTGTTACGCAATTTAGCTCAGACCCTTTGATTGCAGGAGAGGTAGACTCTCTTTTGGATGGGATTATGGCGGGCTCTTTTGCTCCCCGCCAGGCGGCCCGTCATATCCTTCAAAAATACAACCCATGATGGGTTTTCGTCTTGCGATAAAAGCACAAACGAAAGCAGGCGGACTCTGGGAAAGTCCGCCTGCTTTCTAAGGGGGAATGCTGTTGATGAGGGGAAATACTTTAATGATGAATATATGTTAAAAATGGATATGGGTCTATGGTGTAATGACCTCAAATGTATGGGAAAAAATCCTGATGTTACCTATGGGGTGTGTAAAATGAGATAGGAGCCTCTCCGGCCGGAATTGTAAAGGCCATCCAGGGGCGTGTCTGTCGCCTGGAGGGGTATTGGCACTTGTACGGATTCAGGCCGGGGGCTCACCTCAGGCCGCAACTGCCTCGCGCACCATGGCAGTCAGCCCGTCTTAAGAGGGGGTGGGGCACAGTTTCCACCCTCTCTTTTTTTTGAGTTTAAAAGAAGCGATGGAGGACGCTTAGTTATTCGCGGTCCAGCCCCAGAGTCCCTCCAGGGTTCATGATGGTATGTGGGTCAAAGTGTTGTTTTAAAGCCCTTAATGCCTCCATTTGCTCTTTTCCAAGGTGACGCTCCATCAAGGGTGCCATCATGCGTCCCACGCCATGGTGATGCGAGAGGGTTCCTCCGTTTTTTTCAATGGAGTCGATGAGGCCTCGGTGAAAGTTCAAATACTCTTCATGGGTTGCAAATTTGGCGATGAAGATGAAGTAGAGGTTGGTTCCCTGGGGGTATATGTGTGACGAGTGGGTCATACAGATGGTCTGGGGACGCTCTTTGATGTAAGCCCGGACCCCCATATGGACCGCATGCAGGTTGTCCCATTTGACCCCGGTTTCAAGGGTGTCGATGATGATTCCATAGTCGTTTAAGTCTTCCCTGAGGTAGGGGTCGCTGAAGCGGCTTTTTTCCCACATCTTTACCGGGTACCCTGTCAGACTCATGGCACCGTTTGCCTTGGCGACACGGCGAACATTTTTGGCCACATTTTTGGTGAACCCCTTCTCGCCGTCGGATTGCCCGATAAGAAGGCAGCGCTGCATGGGAAGGTATCCCTTTTTGGTGATAAGGGTGTCAACAAAGGTGCCGTCAATGCCGTGTTGCTTAAGGCCGATCAAGGTCTCTTCGGGGTCTGAGATGCGGAAGACCGATGGCATTCCGCATTCGGTTTGCGAAATTTCTCGGGTGGCGTTGACGGCATCTTTCCAGGTGGGGAAGATATAGCTGAACCTTCGCGTGGTTTGAGGGGTTTTTCGAAAGATACGCAAGGTGACACTGGTGAGCACGCCAAAGGTTCCTTCGCTTCCCTTTAAAATATCGTTGAGCATGGGGCCGGTGGCAGTGCTGGGGTAGTCCAAGGTGGTGATCACCCCTGCTGGGGTGACGCAGGTCTGACCCATGACCAGATCCACGGCATCGCCATAGTAGGAGGACTGTTGTCCAGACCCTTTGGTCACAATCCACCCTCCCACCGAGGAGTATTCAAAGGATTGGGGAAAATGGCCGCAGGTGTAGGCGTGTTTTGCATTGAATCGATCTGGGGCGTTGTTCAAAAGTTCTTCAAGGGCTGGCCCGAAGATCCCGCTCTCCACAGTGATGGTTTGGTTGGTCTCGTTGAACTCTATAACCCGTGTCATGTGGGTGCACATCACAAGGGTTACCCCATCCTTTTTTGGGGTAAGGCCTAAGGTAACAGAGCTTCCACCTCCGTAGACATGCAGGGGGATCTTCTTTTCATGGCAGAAGGTAACGACCTTTTGTACCTCCTCTTGGGTGCGGGGATGCACCACAAGGCCGGTCACATTCTCCGGGGTTCCCTGGCGAAGTTCAAAAATTTCCTCCATGGTTCTTCCATAAGAGAATCGAATGCGGTCGTAGTCTGAGGTGGAGATGTTCTCGTCGCCCACGATCTCTTTGAAAAGGGCGATGGTCGTTTCATCAAAAGGGGTTCTTTCTTTTGTCTGGACGGGTTCGTCTCCCACAAGGCGTGGCGTTTTGAAATCGGCGTCTGAGAGATCAAAGGTCTCTTTAAGAAGCGCATAAAGTTTTGGATTGGGGTGTTTGAATCCCTTGGGGTCGCCCCACTTGAAGATGGATCTCCAGCTGCCTTTTTTGGGGGGAGTGTCTCGCCATTTGGGCTCGAAATGTTTATCTTTGGTATGTTTTTGTTTCATGATCACATCTCCTTCATCTCTGCAGTTAAAGCGACCCGCATTGCATCGTGTATGAATTTTACTCAGGGTATCCGGTAATCTCCCGAATCTCTTTGTAAATAGGGCTGAGGCGTTTGAATATTTTTTTATAGACCCTCTGGTAGAGCGTTCGGTAGAGGCGGGTGCGGTCGGGGTCTGGAATGAATGTGGTCTCATTGTGAACCATCTTCCCAATGGCCTGATGGAAGCTGGGATAGAGCTTTACCCCCACGGCTGTGACAATGGCGGCCCCCAGCCCTGACGTTTCGGTGGTTCGCCCTCGAAGCAAGGTCCGTCCCATGATATCGGCTGAGATCTGGCAGATCTGGTCGCTTCGGGATGCACCTCCGGAGACAGCAAGGCTTTCTACCCTTTTTCCCGTCTTTTTCTCCAGCTTTTCAAGCCCCTCTAAAAGAGCGTAACCAAGGCCTTCGATAACGGCTTTGTAGACATGCTCCTTTTTGTGGACGTCCCCAAATCCCACCATGGCCCCCTTGGCTTCGGGGTGTTCCAATCCCGGGCCCCAATAGGGCTGAACCATAAGGCCCATGGCTCCGGCTGGTGCCCTCTCCAGGAGTCTGTCCATCTCCTGTTCCGGAAGGGTTCCCTTTTCCAAGGCGCTTGTCACCTCTTTGTGGGCAAACTCGTTTTTAAACCAGGTGATCATCCAGTAGCCCCTGAAAATTTCAATTTCCGGGTTCCAGTGGCCTGGAATGGGGGCCGGGTAAGGGGGCATGAATCGGGTGGGTTCAAAGTAGCGCTGGGTGCTGATCTGTACTGTGGCGGTGGTGCCGAAGCTTAAACTGGCCTGTGATTCGTCAAGAACCCCCATGCCCAGGGTTTCACACCCCTTGTCTGAACCGCAGGCGATCACAGGAATTCCCATGGCAAGGCCGGTGGCCTTTGAGGCCTTGCGGGTGATGTGACCAAGGATCTCTCCAGGCTCTTTCACTTCGGGAAGCTTGTTTTTTTCAACGGGAAAGAGAAGGGAAAGAGGGGAAAATGGGCCACTCCACTGTCGCGACTTGTAGTTAAAGGGAATGTGGCCGATTTGCGAGGCAGACGAATCTGCAAAAAGTCCGGTAAGCCGGTGGTTGAGAAAACCGGAGACCTGAAGGTATTTGTGGGTTTTACTCCAGACATCGGGCTGGTTTTGCCTGATCCAGTTGCATTTGCCTTCACTTTGAACTTTGTCGAAGATGCGCTTGACCCCCACAAGGGAGAGCAGGGACTTTAAGGGGAACGGAGGAGAGAAGACAGGCGTGGCCTTGCGCTGATCCAACCAGGTGATGGCCGGGCGCAGGGGAATACCCTCTTCGTCCACATTGATCATGGTGGCACGCTGCGTGGTGATGCCCACGCCACAGATGGCATCGAAGTAGTGGGGGCATCGTGCTTTTAGGGTGTGAAGAGCCTGAACCAGACTCTCCCAAAAGAGTTCGGGGTCCTGTTCGGCCCACCCTGGGTATTTGCTGAAATAGGGCGCATACTCGACTTGCTCACTGTCAAGCAACTGGCCGTCTTGGTCAAAGAGAAGGGCCCGCATGCTCTGGGTACCGCAATCGATGGAGGCGATGACGCGTTTCATGACGTTCCTTGCATTCGATGTTGGCAGAAGGTGCTTAAAGACCGCATGATTTATTGAAAAAAGTGTAAGGCGTTGAACCCGATTCGTAGGGTGGCATCAGCAGGAATGTTTCATTTGGGTGTGGTGCCATTTTGCACGGTCATGCTGATTTCACACATTTTCTTACGGAGCAGGCAGCTAAGCTATTGCCTTACAGGGTGTGTGTCTTTGAATATCAAAAGTTTCGTAAAGGCAACATTGTTTATTGTTACCTCGTATAGCAAAATAAAGCTATGAGAGTTCCTTGACACACAAAACCGGTAGTGGTATGACCTCTTACCAGATATTCAAGGCGATGCAAAGAAAAAAATGGAGGAAGTGAGCGCATGAGACAAGAGAAGCCTGTTCGAGCCACAAAATTTGCTGAGCATAAACTCATAAGCGCCATTTTGGATGGAACATTTCCACCGGGAAGCAAGTTGCCTGCTGAGCGAGCCCTTGCCGAAGAGCTTGGGCTGACCCGCCCCACCTTACGTGAAACCTTAAAGCAGATGGAGACCGAAGGGTGGATTACCATTGCCCATGGCAAACCGACTCTTGTAAACGATTACCTCAAAACCGGTGGCCTTGGCATTCTCTCAACACTAACGCGCCACAAAGGCTATGTACCAGATGCGTTTGTCTCCCATTTCCTTGAGCTTCGTACGGCCATTATGCCGCGCATGATGCATTTTGCCGTGTGGGAGAATCGCGAAGGGCTTCTGGAGTACCTTGCCCAGGCGGAGCAGCTTGAGGAGAATGCTGTCAGTTATGTGGAATACGATTGGGGGCTGCATCTTGTGATCTCTGATTTTTCAGGGAATCCTTTTTATCGAATGATTTTAAATGATTTTGGTGAGATGTTCTGCAATATGGGTGTTCTCTATTTTGATGTGGCCGAGTTTCGAAACTCGTCATTGAATTACTACCGTTCCCTTCGAAAGGCTGTGGCAGATCAAGATTGCGGCCAGGCGGCTAAGGTGGTGAAAGAGACCATGGAGCAGGCGGCCGTGCTTTGGAAATCGATGGTAGGAGAGTAATAGGCTCAGGGTGGATGGCCCGTAGATAAAAGCAGGGAAAAGGTGTGCCTGCCGAAGAGCCATGATGAATCGTCAAGGGGGTAATGATGGATCGTGAACAGTGCAACATGGACCTTGTGATTATTGGGGGCGGTGTGACCGGTGCCGGTGTGTTCCGGGAGGCCGTTCGAAACGGGCTTCGCGTTCTTCTGGTGGAGAAAAAAGATTTTTCCTGGGGCACCTCAAGCCGCTCCTCCAAGCTGATTCATGGCGGGTTAAGGTATTTGAAGGAGGCGCAGTTTAAATTGACCCTGGAGTCGGTGCGTGAGCGTGAGCGTCTTTTAACCCAGGCGGCGGGTTTGGTTTCACCCATCGATTTTATCATGCCTCTTTACAGCGACGGTGGCCCAGGACGGGCTGCCATGGCGGCAGGCTTAACCGTTTATGATATTTTGGCAAAAAAGTTTCGCCATCGGTATCTCTCCAACAAAAAGCTGAAAAAAAAGGTGCCGGGTATCAATACCGAAGGGCTTACCGGTGGTTACCTCTTTATGGATGCTCAGGTGGATGATGCCCGTCTGGTTCAGCGGTTGATCTGTGAAGGGGTGCGGCAAGGGGGGCGTGCCATGAACTACACCGAAGCAACGCGTATCGTTCGCGATGACATGGGGGCGGTTTGTGGTGTGGAGGTGGTGGATGTGGAGAGTAAAGACTCTCTTTTTGTCTCCACCACAGCCGTGGTAAACGCCACCGGTGTCTGGGCAGAAACCCTGCATCCCTCACCAGAAGCCGGGCTTCATTTGCGTCCGCTTCGAGGAAGCCACCTTGTTTTTCCCAAAGCGAAACTGCCTGTGAGCCAGGCTATCAGCTTTTTTCATCCCGATGACCAGCGACCCCTTTTCGTGATTCCCTGGCAGGGGGTGGTGCTTTTGGGAACCACCGATCTCGACTACGATGGGGATGTAAACCGAGAACCCTGGATTACCGAAAGTGAGGTGGATTATCTGCTTTCCGCCGTGGAGAAGGTGATTCCACATGCTGGTTTAAAGAGGGAGGATGCCATCACCTCTTTTGCAGGGGTGCGGCCGGTGCTGAGCGAAGGCGGAAAAGAGGCTTCACAAGAGTCCCGTGAGCATGCCGTCTGGGTGGACAACGGATTGGTTACGGTGACCGGTGGCAAACTCACCACATTTCGTCGTCTTGCTTGGGACACCCTAAGGTCAGTAGGCCCTTTTATTCGAAGTGAACCTCTGGTTGGAGAAGACGATGCCCTCTTTTGCGAGGTGATGCCGGATGTGCCCTCTGGGGTGCCTGAGATACTTTTTGAACGCCTATGGGGACGTTATGGCAGCGGGGCGTTGGAGATTCTTGAAACGATCCAGGGTACGGATGATCTCGCGTGCATTGGAAGCACCCCTTACCTTTGGGCTGAATTGGGTTATGCTGCAACTTTAGAGCAGGTGCGTCACCTGGATGATCTTTTGCTGCGAAGACTTCGTCTTGGGATGGTTCTTGAAAAAGGCGGGCTGGATCTGATGGAGCGTATTCGAGATGAGGTTCAGGGGCCTTTGGGGTGGAGTGATGCGAGGTGGGAGGCTGAGGTGAGTGCCTATGAAACTCTGTGGTTGGGGTGCTACAGTCCTTACCCTCAAGGCCTAGTGGCTTGATGTTTTTTAATAGAAACGGGTCTGCAGATCAATGGGCCTTGGGGTGGCGGCTGCTGTTGGCCAGGTACAATGGCTTGCCGCCATCGGGTGATTCTGGTACATAAAATAGGTGCCTTAAGAGAATAAGACGTGGGTGACAGCGGGCCACAGCCTGTGGGGGATCTGCTTTGGCTCAGAATCAAGAGCGAAGCGGGAAGTTAGATGGCGGGCCGCTTTGTTTTTTTTGCCTCTACATGCGGAACATCACCATAATGAATCACCAGAAACGGATCACCATCTTTCTTTTGTTTCTTGTGGCAAGTATCGCCCTTTTTCCCGATTTTCTAAACGATACTGGGCGTTTTTTTGGCCACTGGGTTCGTGCCATTGCCGAACCTCTCACCTTTTTTGTGCTCTTCGTTTACAATGATGCCCCGGTGACCGAAGAGGGCATGGCTCTCGTTTTCACCTTTACCATGGGGGCCGCCTTGGTCTACGCGGGGATGCGCATTGGGCGATCGGGTCGCCGGGCAAAGCGGGTGCGTCGGATTCGACCGAAAAAGAGAGAAGAGCGCGTAGATGATGTCACCGATGCGGTGCGTTCGGAGCCCTCCATTGCCTACACCTATGTAGAAGCCGATGTGATCAAGCATTTTCTGGAGATCTACAGGTATCAACTGGGTGCGGGTATGGAATGCCCCGGTCGGTTTGAGCAGGTGGCCGATCAGACGGTAAGTTTTGGAACCATCTACGAGTTGGGAGTCATGGTGAACGGGGAGTGGAGTACCCGCCGACTGACCATTGGCCCCTTGGGCGTTTCAGACAGCCATCGCAGCTACACGTGGTTTGTGATCTACGACCGCTACATTGTGGTCAAGATTCCTCCCAAGCCCCTGACCGATTTCGATGATTATATCAAAGAGCTGGCCCATGGAAATTCTTTGGCCGATCGCCTGGCACCCACCGAGTGTGTGGTTCCCAATGTTTCGGTGATGATGGAACTTTTGGAGCCCGGTCGCAGCAGCAACTTAACTTCTTCTGAAGTTGAGCGGGGGCATATGGGCCGTATTTCGGTGACGCCTCAGCTTCAGCGTTTTTTAAGGATCGGCCCCTCCTTTGCCTTTTTCATGGATCTCTCTCGTTATTACTTTTTGAATCAAGTTTTGGATGATCTTCACATCTCCGATCAGAGCATCAAAGAGGAGATTCTGGGGCACCCTCATATCCTTTGGGACATCAATGAGTTTGAAGGGCGTTATGGTAAGCACCGTGGTGTCATGAATTCCCAGATAAACAGCACCTTTGAGCAGTATGAAGAGGCGGTGGGAGGCCTTCTGGTTCAGTACGGCATAGGTAACACGCTTCCGGTTTTCAGTGTTCGGTCCTGGTTTATCCACTATCTTTCTGGGGCTGAAAAACCGATAGCTGACCAGAGCCTTTCTCCGGCATTTTTGGAAGAACTTGCTACGGTGACGGCCCAGGCCATGGCCGATAAAGAGGATGTGATCAAAACGTATCGTGAGATGGTTCACGGTTTTCTTTTTGATAAGAATGTGGTGAAAACACGATCCATGATCTGCAGTATTGTAACCAACCTTCTTGATCTTCTGGCAGGGCTTAACAAACGGTATATCGCCATTCGAGATATCAAGCCCGATAATCTCCTTATTGCAGGAAACCCAGCCAACTACCCTACATTTCTTTCTGTTTCCACAGAGTTTAAGCTGGGGGTTATTGATGTGGAGACCGCGGCCTATCTCTCCATGGGCGAGAGCGGTTGCATCGAACAACCCATCTTGGGCGGAACACCGCGCTACGCCACACCCAGCAACCTTTTTTCAAATGAGGCGATCTCAAACACCTTTGGTGAGGTGGCTCGCATTTTGAGGCTGCAAGATTGGCATGCCATTATGGCTATGATTTTTAAGGTGGTAACTGGAAAAGACCTTTTTATGGAGTCTGCGGTTCTTATTCCTGAAATTGTCCGGATACTCTCGGTGGTCCAGTCTGAAAGTGGTGAAAACGTTTACGAATATGTAAGCCGTATCTACTTTAAGAAGGCGGTGGTTGAGTTTGAAGCAGGCATGGCTGAGCACGCCAAAATTTTGGAAGACTTTCAGGTGATCATTCTGAAAAAGAACCAAAAGAGCCTCAAGGCGGAGATCGATTTTTGTGCCCTGAACCTCAAGATGAAGATCGAGAAGATGGTGGAAGAGCAGGCTCTTTTTCCCGGTGAGAAGAACCAGTCCACCCTTAAGAAAGCGAGTTCCCTTCAAGTGGATCGTCTTATTGACACCTGGAAAAGCAAAAAGACGAACTCCATTGATAACCGGGCGTTAATTCTTGAGGCTCTTCGCTTTTTGCGCACGCTTCATGGGGTGAAGGTGCAGTATGAAGAGGTGGCGACCTTTTCGAGGCGTTTTGATGAGGGCGGCATGAAGGTTTCGGTGGATGCTCTTCTTCGTGCAATGTTTCAAACGGTATTTTACTCCATGTATGGACGGGTGTGGGGGGAATTGGTGGGTTCCGAAGGGGTTGAGTTTTCAACCGAAGTGACAAAAGGAACCACTCTGGACAAAACGTTTGAAGTTGAGGCCCCCACGCTGTGATCCTTTTCTCAAGGATGCCATGATGATAGGCCACGCTCTGTGGTACAAGACAAAAAGTGGGTCTATGAAAGGTCGAAAAAGGGCTTTGCCCTTGTATCGGCCTTTTTTTGTCGGGGTGCTCTCTTTGTTTTTGGTGAGTCGGGCCATTGGTGCCGAGCCGCCCGTGCGGTTCAGGCTGGTCTCATGGAATGTGGAGAACCTTTTTGATTTGTCGCGAAGCGGCAAAGAGTATGTGGGCTATATTCCCAATACAGGCTATGGGTGGAACCCCACCACGGCCTCGGTGAAGTATGCCAATGTGGCACGAGTGCTTGCAAGTGCAAAGGCTGACGTGGCCGTGCTTTCGGAGGTGGAATCCCCTGAAGCACTGGCACGCCTTCAAAAAAAACTCTCAGCCATAGGGCACCCTTTGGTCCACGGGGCCATCTCAAGGCGACCTGTGGTGGTTCGATGCGCGGTGCTCTCTCGCTTTCCCATCCTTGAAACCCATGAGGTAAAGACCGGCCCAGAGAGGCGGCCGGTGCTTCGAGTCAGTTTGAATATCAAGGGGCGGACGGTGGTGATCTACGCCAACCACTGGCGTTCCAAAAGGGGACCGGAGAGTGAGCGCGTGGCCTCTGCTCACGCTGTGTTAAAAGATATAAAAAAATGGCCACTGGGAACCGACTATATGTTGGCTGGCGATTTCAATTCCGACTACAATGAGTGGCAAACGTTTCGCGATAACGCTCGGTTAAACGACACGTCAGGCCTGACCGGTATCAATCATATTCTTGGGACCCTTAAGGACGATATGCTGGTGAGCAAAGAGGATATACGAACCGGCAAAGGCGGTCTTTTTAATCTTTGGTTGGAAGTCTCTCCTGAAAAGAGGTGGAACTACAATTTTTTTGGAAAGAAGGGAAGCCTTGATCACATTGTGCTTCCGGCGGCTCTTTTTGATAGCAAAGGGGTGAGTTACGTGGATGGTTCGTTTGGGCGGTTTGCCCCGAAGTGGCTTTTTCATAAAGGGGGCATTTACCGGTGGCAGCGGGCCAAAAAGGGCCGCGGCAAACATCTTGGTCGTGGCTACTCCGATCACCTGCCCATCTATGCCGAGTTTATCACCGCCCCCTTTGTGGCCCAAAAGGGGCCTGCTAAGGTCCAGGCGCCTGCATTAAAACGACCGAAATTGGTAAAAAAGCGGATTGCCGATCTCTACAATCTTCCCGTGGGGCCAGCCAACTATCGCATCGAAGACGCTGTTGTGGTATACAAGTCAGGCCCAAATGGTGTGATCAAGGAACCTTCGGGGCGGGCTGTTTACCTCTATAAAGTGGCCCAAGATCTTAAACCGGGCCAGGTGGTGGCTTTGACGGTTCGCCATTTAAGTGTCTACAACGGGTTGCGGGAGGTCACTGCCCTTTCTGATCTGAAAGTAAAAGGCGTGGTTTCTATTGATTCGCTTCTTCTTTCGGTTTCGCCAGAGAGTGATTTGAGAAGCAAGGAGAAAACCAACGAGGTTGTGGATATGGTCTGCGGCCTTTATCGTGGTGGGTGGCTCAAGTATGGACACGACCAATCCATTCGTCTCTACTTTCGCAAAGGGATCAAGCGACCGAAAAATGATAGCCTGATCTGCGTGAAACAGGTGAGGGTTGGTTACCATAAGGGGCCAGAACTCTCTGTGGATCGGGCCGATCAGGTGCGTGTTCGATAGTCTTATTTTATTTTGGAAGTGTGTGAAGACGTTATGGATGAGAAAAAAGTGACAAAATGGCAGAAAAAAATCACCGTGACCCACCATCCGGTGGAGGCGGGGAGCTGCCTGAGCTCATCCACGGGTCTTTCGCGGGGCCGAGTCAAATTGGCCATGAAAAATGGAGCGGTCTGGGTGAAAAAGGGAAAAAAGCGCCGCCGCATTCGCCACGCCAAACGCATGGTGAGTCCGGGTGAGACCCTTGAAATCTATTACGACGAAGCCCTTCTTACCGCTACTCCCCCCGAGGCGTGGTGTCTTAAAGACACCGAGCACTACAGCATCTGGTTTAAACCCGCCGGCCTTTTAACCCAGGGCTCCCTTTATGGGGATCACTTTTCTCTGGAGAGAAAGGCTGACATACATTTTGCTTCCACCCGTCACATTCATCCGGTGCACCGTTTGGACCGTGAAACCGCGGGGCTTGTGATTCTTGCTCATGGTCGAAAAAGCGCGGCTTTGCTCTCGGAGCTTTTTCGAGAGGGCCGAGTGGAGAAGATCTATCGTGCAGAAGTGGCCGGAGACCTCTCCACGTCATCGGCAGGCCCCTTTATCGATTTGCCTTTGGACGGAAAAGAGGCAAAAACAGAGTTTTTTATCGAATCCGTCAATGCCGAATCCAGAACCTCCACCGTTTTGGTTCGGCTTCACACCGGACGGCTCCACCAGATTCGCCGTCACTTTGATGCCATCGGTCATCCCGTTATGGGTGACCCTCGCTATGGAAAAGGAAATAAGAATACATTTGGTTTAAGACTGGCTGCCATCAGGCTCTCTTTTCTATGCCCCCATCTCAGACGTGACGTGGTGTTTACCACCGATGAGACCCTGCCTGACCCGATATTTAATCCAGTCACAAAGACTCAGCTTTCCGTGATGTAAGGCGCATGACTGCGCCGTAAAAATCTGCCCCCCTTGTAAAGCCGGACGCCCATGCGATACCCAGTCGGTGAGGTACGGTCTGTTGGCTTAATTTCTACTCTTTTAAAGCGGTTGAATCAGTCTATTCCTTTTTGTGTTTGGCGCTGTTGCCGCCCGTGATGGGCGCGTTGAAGCATTTCGCTTCTTATTGAAGCAGGAATGGTAGGGTATTTGGAAGATGTGCAGCCATAATCGGTGTGGGGTTGTGATTCCAATGCGTGACACCTCCACAGCTGTATTAAGGTGTGCGCTTGAATAATAAAGGGCCCGAATAATGAACAGGCATTGTATCCATGAGACCCTTGATGATGTGATGGTGGTCGGTAGCTCTGCAAAAATGGCAAGGGTGATGCGCATGGTGGTGAAAATCGCGCCGTCCACCCTACCGGTTTTGATCACCGGCCCTACGGGCAGCGGTAAGGAGGTGATCGCCTCGCTGATTCACCACATGCGCGATGGTCCACGCCTTCCTTTTGTGGATGTCAATTGCGCCGCGATTCCTGAATCTTTGGTGGAGTCTCTCCTTTTTGGTCATGAGAAAGGGATCTTCACCGGGGCGAGTGGTCGGCACGAAGGGTATTTTGGCATTGCGGGCAAAGGGACGCTTTTCCTTGATGAAATCGGGGAATTGCCTTTGGCTCAGCAAGCCAAACTCTTGCGAGTGATTGAGACACGGGAGTATCGCCCCTTGGGTGGAGCGGTGAATTTTCCCTTTGAGGGACGAATTATCGCAGCCACCCATACAGATTTGGAAGCGATGATTGACGATCGTAAGTTTCGCGAAGATCTTTTTTACCGTCTCAATGTGTTGAAGCTGGAGGTACCGCCGCTGAGTGAGAGAAGGCAAGATCTTCCCGAGCTGGTTCGGTTTTTCAGGCATCGAGCCTCACCCTCTGTCGAATTCACCGACGACGCCATCAAAGCTCTGGCATCCCTGGAGTGGCCGGGAAATGTGAGACAATTGAAAAACACCATTGATAAAATATCGCTTCTGGCAGATGAAAACCCGGTTACAGAAAAGACAATCCAGGCCTTTACCGAAGGGAAAAGAGCCTCTCCTTTCGACGTGTTGGAACGGTTGGCTGATGAGATTCTTACACTGGAGTGTGACAACAAAGTAGGAGAGATGGAGGCAGCTCTTATTCGAAGGTCTTTGGCTCTTGCAAGGGGAAACAAGAGCCAGGCTGCTCGTCTTTTAGGGGTTCATCGTAAGGTGGTTGAAAGAAAATTTAAGTCTTTGAGTCGTTGTTCAGCGGATGTGAAATAAGAGACAGCACTGCATGGCATGTGCTGCACACCTTCCAGAGATTGTGCGAAATTGAAGATGGCCGAATGTGTCCTGATTTTGTGAATGTTTTGGACACATTCGGCCATTTGTTTTTTTAGGGGATTGAGCGAACGTATGAATGTCGCGGATTTACAACATGGCATAAACCCTGCAGACCCTTCCGGCAACTGTTTTCAAAGGGTTGTGCCATGTAACCCAGAGGGCGAAGCTGTGCCAAAAACAGACTTTTTGCAGAACCCGCAAAAAGGGAGAGACGATGGTTCATCATGCGATAGCCCATGTGACGCGTTATTTAAATACCTATCTTAAGGGGCTTTTCGATCTTCCAGAGGATGTGGTGGTGGTCTCTGGGCTTTTGGATCAGGACGGGTCTGTGGAGCCGGGCATCTTTAACAAGCTGGTGGTGAGTTTGGTAAATATTGAGAAAGAGCAGGTTCCTTCCTCTTTTACCCGTCATAGCTCGGTCGATGGACACCTTGCAAGCATCGGCTTTCCCCCTCTTCATCTGAGTGTTTATCTCCTTTTTTCAGCCCATTTTCCTGGGACCAATTACGAAGAGGCCTTGAAATTTATCTCGTATACGGCCCTTTTTTATCAAGGGTCTCCTGTGTTTACCCATGAAAACACCCCGGATCTTCACGAAAGTTTGGAGAAGATCACCATGGATATTGAAAATCTTAATGTGCGGGATCTGAGCAGCCTCTGGAGTGTGGTGAGCGGGCGTTACCTTCCATCCATCCTTTACAAAATGCGGTTGATTACTCTTGATTCACAGGGTGTGACCAAGCAGGTGGTCAGCGCTGAGAAGGTCTCACCCGATGTGGGGCTCTTGCGTCGGTGACGTGGGGACCGTGTCCAAGCAAATGATGACGACTCTTTTTTTTTTAAAAGCAATTCACCCAAGCCACAAGCCCGGTGGGGGGCAAGGTCTCTTTTTTTCCCCTTCGGCTTATACCGCAAGGCTTATGAAACGGCTCGATCTTTTAACGGTTTGCCGTGGAAGCACCCTTGAGGTGAGGTGCGATGAGGTCGCTGAAGAGCGCTTGAAGATTTGGGCCAAAGATAAGATAGAGCCCCTTGCGTTGAGCTTTTTTGTGAAGGCAGATACGCCTTTTTTCCTTAACTACACCGATCTTCCCAAAATGTCTGCAGGCGAAACCCTGTTTCTCTCCAACACCCAAAGTGAATCCCACCTCATTTCAGGTAGGCCTGTTGGTATCGAGTCGCTGGTTTCCATCGACGAGGTGCTAAAAAAAACAAGACTCCATGAGGGGGAGCTGCTTCCGTTTCCTTTGGGGGTTGTTTTTCTGGATTACAGCGCAAAAAAGGGGGCGGCACTTCTAAAAAAAGCCTTCACAGGGAACCCGTCGACTTATGTGATGGGCTTTAAATCCCGCCAGAGTTTCTGGCGCTACTTTATTCCTTGTGATGGCAAAGGCGATGGGCTTTCTGTGGTGGATCCAAAAGAGGAGGTAACCTTTGCATTTGAGGGCGTTGTGGCTCCTGAAGGGCGACGGGTTTACGCACGGTTTGTTTCGCAGAAGCCTTTGTCACTTCAACATGGGGCTCCCGGCCGGTTTCAGTTGAAATACAGAGCGCCTGGGGCGAGTTCTGGCGGGTGTCGGACGCTGATAAAGGCGCTGCCCAACGCCCCTTTTGATCCGTTGCATGAGCGGATTGCAGATGGCAGACGTGACTTTGTTTCAGATATTTACGTTCAACACTATGTGTATGGGAGGTAAAGATGGGTCAAATGAAGACACCCGGTGTCTACATCGTTGAAAAGAGTGCCTTTCCCAACTCTGTTGTGGAGGTGGCCACGGCAGTTCCAGCCTTTATCGGGTATACGGAAAAGGCCGTAAATGGCGGGAAGTCTCTGGCGGGCAAGGCGTGGAGAATCTCCTCTATGGCAGAGTTTCATACCTACTTTGGAGGGGCCCCTTTTCCGGTGTGTGAGATTGTGGAGAAAGGGGGAGGAGCACCTCCTCCAGCGCCAGAAGCACCAGCCGAAGGTGAAGAGAAACCAGCGAGAAAGCCCAAAAAATCTGCAGGAAGTGAAGAGACCTTTTTGATGGATTTTACCTTTGGAGGCAAAGAGTTCTCCCTGAAGCAGACCGCTGGTAATTATACCCTCTATTACAACATGCGCCTCTTTTTCCAGAATGGGGGCGGACCTTGTTACATTGTTTCCATTGGAAGCTATGGGGATGATCTGGAGGCAGACCGGTTTAAAAAAGGGATTGCCGAGCTCATCAAAGAGCAAGAGCCCACCATGGTGGTGATGCCCGAAGCCGTGCTTCTCAAGCAGGCAGACTGCATTGGTGTACAGCAGGCCGCACTTCAGCACTGCGGGGGCAAGATGCGAAGCCGCGTGGCTATTTTAGACATCTACGACGGGTACAAAGACCGAAAAGACCCATCAGGCGACTGCGTGGACAAATTCAGAAATGCTTTGGGGATCAACTATCTCGATTTTGCTTCGGCTTATTACCCCTGGGTGAATACCTCCATCGTGCAGGACAAGGAGCTAAGCTACGAGAACATCGGCAACGCCGATACGCTCAAAGGGCTTATCAGCGATGAGTTGGGCCTTGGAGGGGCTGCTTCCACCGATCCCAAAATGGCTCAGTTAAAGGCGGCCGTGGCTCAGATCACCGATACCTCTCTGGGCGAAGATGAAAAGGCGCTTTTAAACAAAACGTTGGTCCAGGTGAGCCCTCTTTTCAACACCATCTTGAAAGAGCTCAAAGACAAACTCAATCTTTTGCCTCCTTCGGCTGCCATGGCGGGCGTTTACACCATGGTGGACAACTCCCGAGGGGTGTGGAAAGCCCCTGCCAACGTAAGCCTCAATGCCGTGATTTCACCGGCTGTCAACATCACCCATGACGATCAGGAAGATTTAAACGTCACCATCCATGGAAAATCGATCAACGCCATTCGTGCCTTTATTGGCGAAGGCGTTCTCATTTGGGGCGCTCGAACGTTGGATGGCAACAGCCTGGACTGGCGTTACATCAACGTGCGTCGCACCATGATCATGCTGGAAGAGTCCATTCGTCTGGCTGCTAAAGCCTATGTGTTTGAACCCAATGACGCCAACACCTGGGTGACCATCAAGAGCATGATCGGAAATTTTCTTACCGGAATCTGGAAGCGAGGAGGCCTGGCCGGTGCTGTGCCATCGGATGCCTTCAGCGTTCATGTGGGGTTGGGCGAGACCATGACCCCTGAGGACATTCTGGAGGGGATTTTAAGGGTGACCGTGCTTGTGGCGGTTTCGCGGCCTGCGGAGTTTATTGAGATCACCTTTCAGCAGCAGATGCAGAAATCTTAAAAAATAAGGTGGTTTTTAATGAGAATCCAAAGGGGGCAGATGTATCCCCTTAATTTTAAGGAGGAATAGAAGATATGAGCGATGATGGTTCTGCACAATCCACCACCGTCTGGCCTTTGCCCAAGTTCCACTTTCAGGTGAAGTGGGACTCTGAGGTGCTTTCGTTTCAGGAGGTCTCGGGCCTTGATATCGAGGCGCAACCCATTGAGTACCGCCATGGCGACAGCCCGGAGTTTTCCACCATCAAGATGCCGGGGATTAAGAAGTCGGGCAACGTTACCATGAAAAAAGGCGTCTTTAAGTCTGATAACAAGTTCTGGGATTGGTTCAATCAGATCAAGATGAACACCATTAAGCGTATTCCGGTGACCATCAGCCTTTTGGATGAGACCTGGGCGCCCACCATGGTGTGGACTCTGGCCAACGCCTGGCCCACCAAGATTCAGGCCACGGATATGAAATCCGATGGTAACGAAGTGGCCGTGGAGTCCATTGAAATTGCCCATGAAGGTATCGTTATTGCTAACGCATAAGGAGTATCTATGGACTCCGTGCCAGGCCTCTCTTCGGTGGCCGCTCTTTTTAAATCCGACGAATACCCTCCCGCCGGATTTCATTTTAAAGTGGTGCTCTCCTCTACCATGGGCCTTACCGACACCTCGTTTCAGGAGGTGTCGGGTATCGGTTCAAAAATTGAGGTGGAGCCGGTCACCGAAGGGGGCGAAAATCGGTATATTCACCAGCTCCCCAAGGGAGTGAGTCACACTCCGTTGGTGCTTAAAAGAGGCGTGGGAAAGATCTCCTCTCCCCTTGTGGTGTGGTGCAAGTCGGTGTTTGAGCTGGGGTATGTGGCCCCCATCGTTCCCATGCCGGTTCTTGTGTTTTTATTGGATGAGAATCGGCTGCCCACCAGGGGGTGGTCTTTTGCCAACGCCTATCCGGTGAACTGGAAGGTGGACCCTTTTAACTCCACAAAAAATGAAGTGGCCATCGAGGAGATTGAACTCAATTACAACTACAGCTTTCGTGTGCTTTGAAGGCAAGTGCGATCAAAACGAAGTGTGGGGCCAATAGAGCGTTTTTTGCAGGGACCCTTTTTCAAAAAAAATGACTCGTCAAAGGCATGCTGAAATGGTTGCGACGGTTTTTAGCTTTGCGCAAGGAGCCTATCATGGCCGTTGAAATACGAGAAATGGTGGTGCGGACCACCATCTCCAGCGGGAGCCGGGAGAAAAAAGAGGATCAGGGGGATTGCCACAGCCTGGAGGAGGTAAAGCGAGAGGTTCTGGCGGTCTGTCTGGAGCGCATGGCCGATTTTCTTTCACGGCAGAAGGAGAGGTAGATGGTGGGGATGAGTTTGGGGTTTAAAAAGAAGATGAAGATCACCTCGTGCAATGTGTCGGCCTCAGGAAGTGTCTCTGAGGGGAGTTCATCGTTTGAGGTGATGATAAATCCTGCCAGCGTCAATGTGACCCATGGCATCTGCTACAGTGGGGATGCCTCTTCCGGTTCCATCGGAAGCGAACAGAAGTTTAGCAAGAGGCCACCCGACAAGGTGAAGTTTGATATCATCATCGATGGAACCGGGGTGGTCAACCTTCCCGTACCGGGCCTTGGCTCCGATGATGTGAAGACCCAGATTCAAAATTTGAAAAAGGTGATCTACGACTACCAGGGGGCCAAGCATGAGACCCCTGTGGTCAAGCTTCTTTGGGGCAGCTTTATCTTTTTTGGTCGTCTGGAGTCCCTCTCCGTGGACTACACCCTTTTCAAGCCAGGAGGCGACCCTCTTCGTGCCAAAGTGAACCTGAATTTTTCTGGGTTTATGAGCAACGAAGAGGAGGCCAAACGAAAGAACAATCAGTCCCCAGATATGACGCACATTATTGAAGTGAAAGCCTCTGATACGTTGCCAGCCCTCTGCGAGAAAGTTTATGGGGATAGCGGTTGGTATCTGGAAGTGGCCCGAATCAACCACCTGGTGAACTTCAGGCAAATCCCTTCAGGAACCCGTTTGCGATTTCCCCCTTTAAGGTAAAGCTGTGGCAGATTCTCCGACTAAAAATGCCACCGGAGTATTAAAGCTGGTGGTGAAAAGTGCTGGAAACGAGGTCTCTGAGGAGGAGTGCCGGGTGGTCTCGGTGGTGGTGGACAAAAAGATCAACCGCATTCCCTGGGCACAGATCGTGTTGGCCGACGGCGATATGAGCAAAAAGAGCTTTGAGGTGAGCAGCGGCGAGACCTTTAAACCAGGAGCCGACATTGAGGTGGAGGCAGGTTACGGTACCACCAGCACGAGCATTTTTAAAGGGGTGGTGGTCAAGCATGGGATCAACATCCATGAAGGGGGCTCGCATTTGGTGGTGGAGTGTCGGGACAAGGCGGTAAAGCTTACCAGCTTGCGGAAAAACACCAACCATATGGATAGCGCCGATAGCGATATCATCACCTCCCTTATCGGGGCGTGTGGCGGCCTTACGTCAGAGGTTGAAGCCACCACACCAGCCCATCCCCGCATGGTGCAGTATCAGGCAACCGATTGGGATTTTATTCTGACTCGAGCCGATGCCAATGGGTTGGTGGTGACCGTAAATGATGGAAAGGTGACGGTAAAGCCTCCCAAAACCGATGGGTCGCCAGTGCTCAAGGTGAGTTGGGGAGACGATTTGATCCATTTTCGAGGTGAGATGGATGCCAGAAGCCAGGTTGCCGCCTCACGCTGCGTGGGGTGGGATGTGAAAAGCCTTGCCATTTCCGAAAAAGAGGGCGCTTCTCCATCCCTTCAGGAGCAGGGAAACGTTACCACTGATGCCCTTTCTGAAGTGGTGGGGGCCGATAAAACCGTGCTTCGAAGTGGTGTACCCATGGAACCGGAGTCCCTCAAAGCCTGGGCCGATTCTGCCCTTTTAAAAAGCGGGCTGGCCAGGATTCGAGGCAGCATGCGGTTTCAGGGAAGCGCTTTGGTCTCTCCCGGAGATCTAATGGAGGTGGAGGGTGTTGGTGAGCGGTTTGAAGGCAGCATTTATGTCTCCACCGTGCATCACGATGTTTCAGCCGGCAACTGGTATACCGATGTGGAGTTTGGTCTTTCACCGGAGTGGTTTTCCGAGAGGGAGGATATTTCGCCGCCCCCTGCCTCGGGGCAGCTTCCCGGTGTGGAGGGTCTTCAGGTGGGGTTGGTAACGAAGTTGGACGGCGATCCGGAAGGCGAAGGTCGGGTTCAGGTTTCTTTGCCGGTTATGGAAAATGAGACAGTGGGGATCTGGGCACGCTTGGGCACCTATTACGGCAGCAGCGATGTGGGAAGTTTTTTTATCCCCGAAGTGGGGGATGAAGTGGTGCTTGGATTTTTTAATGCCGACCCCCGTTTTCCTGTGATCTTGGGTTCTCTTCATAGCAGTGGAAGGGCGGCTCCCGAAGCCTTGACAGCGGAAAACAATACCAAAACCATCGTCACCCGCGAAAAGCTTAAGCTCACCTTTGACGAAGAGAAGAAGGTGATCACTTTAGAGACCCCAGGGGGGAACAAGATCACCATCAGCGATGAAGCCAAAGGGATCACCCTTGAGGATCAAAACCAGAACACCCTGACTTTAAATGACAAAGGCATCGCCCTGGACAGCCCTAAGGATATTGCCATCACCGCCAAAGGCAAGGTGACGGTGGATGCCACTGGAGAGCTGGGACTGACCTCCAAGGCCGATATTAAAATGAAGGGAATGAACGTTAACGCCACCGCAGACGTAGGTCTTGTGGCCAAAGGAAGCGCCAGCGCAGAGATTTCAGCTTCGGGCCAGACCACCGTCAAAGGGGCCATGGTGATGATCAACTGATGCCTCCTGCAGCCCGCCTTACCGATATGCATACCTGTCCCATGCAGACCCCTGCGGTTCCTTCGCCTATTCCTCATGTGGGAGGCCCGGTGGTAGGGCCCGGAGTGCCCACAGTACTTATTGGCAAGATGCCCGCAGCGGTTTTGGGTGACTCTTGCGTCTGTGTGGGGCCGCCTGACACCATAGCCAAGGGCTCGGCCACGGTGATGATTGGAGGCAAACCCGCTGCTCGAATGGGAGATACCACGGCCCACGGGGGAACCATTGCGTTGGGGTGCATGACGGTGATGATTGGCGGATAAAGGACGGCGTTTATGACAGGCTCAGATTTTCAGGGCAGCGGCTGGCATTTTCCTCCGGCGTTTTTCGGCAAGGGGCGCTTGAGCCGTATGGCACACGGTGAAGAGGACATCGCTCAGAGTCTTATGATTCTTCTTGCCACGGCACCTGGAGAGCGGGTGATGCAGCCCGACTACGGGTGCAGCCTTCACGCTATGACGTACGAAACCTTTGACGAGAGTACCGTTACCGATGTGGTGGATCGGGTGGAGCGGGCCATCTTGTTTCACGAACCCCGAGTGAGTGTCAACCGTGTGGATGTGGATCTTTCGCGTCAGGAGGATGGGGTGCTGGCCATCACCGTGGACTACACGGTGCGCATCACCAACACGCGGTCCAACATGGTCTATCCATTTTATTTCTTGGAAGGGACAAATGTGTAATGCTTCTAGTTGCTGTTCCGTCTGCCCTTGGTGAATCGCTTTTTTGAAGTAAAGAACTGAGGCCCAAGAAGGCGCAGTAAAATGCCAATATTTGCATCACAACCTGGTCGATGACTCAAGAGATTACAAAAACAGCCATGCCGCTTTGGAGAAAAGATGGCACCGGCCAGACAGATCGCCTGTTGGCTAAAAGGCTTCCTGCGCCGGACACACTTCAAGTCGATCCCTTGGATCTTTTGGGGCGTCTTGGGGAGATGGCCGAAGCGGCCAAGGAACTCGCCTTTGTTTCGGCTTCGAACCGTGTGGAGGGGGGCTGGTACGGTCTTTTTACATCCGACGAGTCCTGCCTTTTGGCTGTGATTGCAGGGGAAGATCTTTCTGGTTGTGAAAGGCGGGTGAGGTCCCTTGGAAGGCGCTGCAACGGTTTGCGGGCACTGCGGCTTTTGGCAGAAGCCTACAAGGTGGCCCTTGCATTAAACCGGTGGTATGGGCTCCTTCTTGCTTGCTCAGGTCAGGAGTCAAGATCGCTTTTGGCGATTCTGTCCGGGGTGATTGAAAAAGATCTTTCCGAAGCTTTGGCCCGCATTGAACTGGCTGAAATTCGAATTTGTCACGATCTTGGCCGAAAGAAGAGTCTTGTGCGGCCAGAGCAGTTTTATCCCATCTGGAACGTGAAAGAGGCGGCTTTGGCACGCCTTCAGAAAGGCGGTCGTGAGACAGCACTTTCCCCCCATCTTTTTTACAGATTCTACAATGCCGCAGAGCAGATAAAAGAGGCGGCCAGAAGCTGTTTTGAAGCCTCCCTTTTTACCAAAAATCATGATGCAGCAGCCGGGCTGATTCTTACCTTTTTATCTCTCTACAAAGAGGCTGCAAAGGCGATGAACGCGTTTCCTGAGCGTCATCGGGATCTCTACTATAACAAGGTGTTGGGATTTAAGCACCGAGAAGGGAAGCCAGGGTGTCTCTACCTTGCATTTTCTTCCCGCAGGTCGAAAGAGAATGCTTTTCAGGTGTGGGTGCCCAAAGGAACCCAGTTTGAAGGGGGAAAAAAAACACTGGGCGATAACCTGGCAAGTGAGCTGCTCGACGAAGTGACCGTGCAGAAGGGCGAGATCACAAGAGTCCAAACCCTCTTTTGTGAACGGGATCCTCTGATCTCTCCCGAGCATGAATTGGGGCTTGTCAGTGCCCTGCGCCATCATGGGGTAGGGCTTGTATCGGCAAAGACTTTGGCAGAAAAAGGGATTTCTCACCAGGAACGTTTCTCCCTTCTGGGGGCTGGAATAAAGGGAGAGGATGCCCGTATTGGTTTTGCCCTGGCCGCCTCAGTGCTTGAGCTTGCAGAAGGGGCGCGGACCATTGAGATGACCCTGGTCTCTTCGCCCTTGAGTCAAGAGCAGCTAGGCCTTTTTGAAAAGACCCTTGACTCCCTTTGCCAAAGCCGAAAAGAGGGACGAAAAGGGGCCCTGCGCATCCTTTTTTCCCAAGGGTTTCAGATTCGACTCTCTATAGCAAGCGGCTGGGAGGAGGTGCATGACTGGAGCCTTTCGGCAAACGTTTCAAAGGAGGGGCTCTCCCTTGGGTTTCAGATTCAGTTGGAGCGCTCCTTTCCTTCTGTGGTGGCATGCACCCAAGAGATTCACGGCAAGGGACAAATCGGATGCTGCGGGCTTCCTTGCATTGAGGTGCTTTTAAACCCACGGGCACCCGTTTATCTCTATTCGCTTCTCTCCCAGGTGACGCTAACAGAGGCGCTTTTTTCGGTATCGGTGAGTGGGGCAGAACGGTTCGCCTTGAAAAATCAGCTGGGGCCCCTCGATCCCCAGACTCCCTTTGCCCCTTTTGGCCCCATTCCAAGGTGCGGTTCTTTTTTGACGGTGCACCATCCGGAGTCTGCCCCAAAAGAGGTGACGCACTTAAGCCTCCATTTGAGATGGGCCGATCTTCCTCAGATTCCCGGGGGGTTTTATGAACACTACAGAGTGTATGACAGGGGCATTGACACCGGCTCATTTGCCGTTCGTCTCTCTGCTCTTAAAAGAGGCCGGTGGCTTTTTGAAGCAGGCTCTTCGCTTCAGAAACTCTTTACCGAAAAGAGAGATTCGGCCCGTCTTCCTCAAAACCATTCCACATTGAGTCTTGATGATCCGCGCCTGCTTTCAGCAGAGCCTTTGTCGAAGCAAAAACATGACGGGGCGCTTAAAGTTGAGCTGGTTTCGCCAGATATGGCGTTTGGCCATGAGCTCTATCCCGAGCTTCTGACCCGGCAGCTGATGCTTCAGGCGAAAATTAAAAAGGGGATTGAGCTTCCAAAGGCGCCTTATACCCCCATGATTCAGCACATGGCAATCGACTATGCAGCCCGCCAGAAGGTTTGCATTCATGGGGGACAAGGCGATGCGGCTTTTTTCCATATTTACCCATTGGGCACTCAAAGAGGCCGGGGGTGTTTGGTGCCCCACTTTGAAAGCGATGCCCAGTTGATGATTGGCATCACGGCCGAAAAAGTGGCGGGCCGGGTCAATCTTCTCTTTTGCTTGAGTGATGATGCCACTGCACTTTCCGGGCAAGCACCCTTAAAGCTTTTGTGGGGCTACTTAAAAGGTGAGAGCTGGTGCACCCTTGAAGAGCGTGCGGTCCTTTATGATGGCACCAAAGGGTTTCTCACGTCAGGGATTGTGGTTCTTGACCTGCCAGAGTTGAAATCAGAGGCCCATGGGGTGATGCCCGATGACTTGATTTGGCTCCGAGCACAGGTGGCAGTTGAGAAAAGCGAGCAAGAACGTCTTCAAAAACGTCTTCAAGGGCTGGCAAGCTGTCGGGCTTTGGTGTTGAACGGAGCCCGTGCAAAGCTTCTCTCTTCCGACGGTGAGATGTCTCCCCATGGCAGTGTGCATCGGCCTTCGGTGGATGTTCCGGGCCTGGGGGCAGCGCATCAGGTGTTGGATGGCTTTGGCAGACGGGCTTCTGAGAAAGGCGCATTGGCTGTGGCTCGATTTCAGGAACGCCTCAGACACAAAAAGAGGGCGGTGACCCCTTGGGATGTGGAACGTCTGCTTCTGGCCGAGGTCCCCGATGTTCAGAAGGTGAAGTGTTTTTCGGCCATGGACGAGAAGGGTGCGTGTGCCCCAGGCCATTTTTTGGTGGCCGTGCTCCCCAAAGAGAAGGATGAGGAGGAGGCCCCGCCTCGGTTTGCCGCTCACGAGCTCTCTGAAATGGAGGCGTTTTTAAGGGAGCACATGAGTCCCCATGCTCGGGTTTGTGTGACCAATCCTGTTTACGAGAAGATTCAGGTCCGCTGCACCTTGACCTTGAAAAAAGCCCAAGGCAATGTCCTTCAAAGGGTCCATGGGTCCATTGGTGATTTTCTTTCGCCTTGGGTGGAAGAGGTGGGATACAGGCCGCGTTTTGGGTGGTGCATTCGCCAGTCCGAAGTGCTGGCCTTTCTCTCTGGCCATCCAGATGTCATTTCGGTAACCAATTTTTCCATGCTTCACATCACACGGTCTCCTCAAGGCATTTTTGCCATGGGAGATACCGTTATCAAGTCTTTTGCCTCAGAAGATGATGAGAATGAGAACCTGTCCCCCTGCCGAGGAACCCAAGGCCCACCCCAAAGCCTCACTCGCAAAGAGATTCGTCCCACCACGCCCTGGAGCATGGCCATCCCTGCAGGGGCTCACTTTTTGGAAACACATGAAACAGCAGAGCCCATCGCTCCTGAAAAGACAGGGGTTGGCGAGTTGGAGGTGGGACGGACATTCATTATTTTAAGGTGATTCACCATGGCTCAGCAGAATCGAAAGACCCTTAAAAATTATTTTAAAACCGGAAGCCTGCCATCAGAGAAGCAATTTGCCGACCTCATCGATTCGGTCATCAGCATCGTCGATGATGGGTTTGAAAAGACCGCAGAGCACGGCCTGAAGATCGCGGCCATCGGTGAGCACGAGAAGCTGATCAGCTTTTTTCGTCGCATGGAGATGGTGCGGCCCGACTGGTCCATGGGAATTGATCCGGAAACCGGACGGTTTCATCTGCGCAATGGGGAGGGCAAAAGCCTTCTGACATTGACCCCCGACGGAAAAGTGGGGGTGGGGTGTGAAACCCCGGAATCTGAGTTGGATGTGAACGGGCTTTTAAAAACCGAAGGGCGTCTGGGCCGGCTTCGAAGTGGGGTGGTGCCCGCCGATGGTGCATGGCATGCTGTTATTGATAATCTCGATGGCTGCCACGCCTTTGAAATTACCGCCGGGGCCGGAAAAAAAGGAGAGGGGCGCTATGCACTGGTTCACGGCGTGGCCATGAATACCTTTAAAGGAAAGGGGAAAATTTCCGTAACCCAGGCTCACTTCGATACCCGTTGCAACCGCATCAAGCTAAGGTGGCAGGGCTCGCGGCACAGCTATCGTTTGGAGGTTCGAACGGCAAGGGCTTACGGTGGCGATGCTGCTATTCAGTTTTACCTTTCGCGGCTCTGGGACGATCCCTTTATGGAGAGATGCCTGATCCATGGATGAACCAGCCTTTATCAAGAAACGGGATCTAAAAAAAGAGCCCACCGGATTTTCTGCCTTAAGAGAAGAAGGCATTCGTTTGGCTCAGGCCTTTTCGAGTAATATCTGGAGTGATTACAACCTTCACGATCCCGGTGTGACCATGCTGGAGTCCCTCTGCTACGGCCTGACCGATCTGATTCATCGCACCGGATTTTCCACCGAAGACTATTTTTCTGATGAAAAAGGGTTTGAGCCCGAGGCCTGCGGCATGGTGCCTCCTGAAAAGATTTTTCCCTGCGGGCCGGTGACAAAAGAGGATTTGAGGCGTTTTCTCTTTGATGTTGTCGATGGGGTGGAGAACATCTGGGTGGAGCCTAAAGGCCGTGGTCTTTGGCGTGTTGTGGTGAAAAAGGAAAGGGAGGAAGAGGAGAGATCCCTCATTGAGAGGGTGGAAGAGGCTTACCACAGTGTGCGCAACCTGGGGGAAGACCTTGGCGAAGTGGTGATTTTAAATGAGGTCTCCTGCAGCCTTTCGGCCAGGGTGGAGGTGGATGGCTTGAGAGATTCTCATGAAGTGCTTGCGGAGATCTATCATATCTGCCGCGAATTTCTCTCTCCCTCCATGCACACCGAGCACCCTGAAAAATTGATAAAAGAGGGGCGATGCCTGGAAGATGTATTTGAGGGGCCGTTAACCCGACACGGCACACGTGTGGACAGCGGGCTTTCGACGCGGAAAAATCGAGTGATGATCACCGACGTGATCTCTGCCGTGCGCGAAATAGAGGGCGTGCTTTGCGTGGAGCAGCTCTTTTTTGTGACACAGGAGGGCGATCACTATCACTGTGTCGAGATTCCTTGCGAAGATTCGTGCTTTTCACTTGAAATACCCTCTTCGTTTGATGAGGTAGGGCTTACCCTTCATCAGAAGGGAAAAGAGATCTTTATTTCTCTTCCGGAATTTCGAAATCGCTATTTTGCCTTGAAGTACCAGGCTGGAAAATCGCCTCCCTATGCGCCCGAAACCCTCTACGCTTTGCCCAGAGGAGAGCATCGAGCGTTTGGAGAATACACCTCCATTCAGAATCACTTTCCCACCATCTACGGTATCAATGCCTTTGGGGTGCCCGCCTCTTATCCGGAAGAGAGAAGGGCTGCGGCAGCCCAGCTAAAAGGGTACCTCTCTCTTATGGAGCAGCCCCTTGCCGACGGCATGGCAACCCTGGCCTCGCTGCACCAGCTCTTTTCACCGGATGAAGGGATCGAACAGACGACTTTTGGCTCTTTTTTGACAGATGAGATGATCCCAGGTATTTCCGCTTTGCATCTTGGTGAAAACCCCGAGAAGAGCTACGAAAAAAGGGTAAAGAAGAGCGATGCCTTCTACACTCGCCGAAGCGCTTTTTTGGCGCATTTACTGGCGCTTTATGGGGAATCTGTGGACCCAGATCTTCTCAAGAGAAGCGGAGGGTACTTAAGCAATGCCACAGAGCAAGCCGCCCACCTTCATGCCCAGATATCCCTTTTAAAGAGGCTTCCCCACCTTTCGGCCAATCGGCTTCAAGGGACAAATTATAAATCAAACAGCAAGGGTCGCCCAGAAAAATCCCCTGTTGAAGAGCGGTTGGAGATTCTCTTTGGGTTTACCCTTAACCAAAGCGGCTCCCTTACCTTACCCATCACCCGAGACGGCTTGAAGCTGATTTCAGATGAGGCGTTTCTCTCCATAGATGACGGGGCCCTTGCCGTTGGTCTGGGCAAAGAGGGGGAAGAGCTGACCCACCTCTATCCGGTTGTGGGCTCTCGTGCTGAAACAAAAATCACCTGCGATGATATTGCCGAACTCAAAGAGCTGATCGCACCTTTTCGACGCAATCTACTCTTTGAGTCTCTTTTAAGGCACGGCACAAAAAGATCGTATTACCGCCTTGCCATCACCTCCACCTGCAATGAGGTAAAACTTCTTTTTAACCTGAATGGCTCCTGGCTTTTTATGGGCAGTGCCGAAACCAAAAAGCATGCCGTTCGCCTGGTTCATTTGCTTCGTTACTACCTTATCTTTCTCAACATGGCCACAGAAGGCCTTCATCTGGTGGAAGAGGTTTTGCTTAGCCCTCCGGTTTTAGAGGAGAAGAGTCCAGGCAATAACAAGCAGCAGATCAATCCGCAAATTCTTCATATCATCTGCCCAGACTGGACCGATCGTTTTTTCGACTCTGGCTTTCGAACCCTTTTTATGGAGACAGCCTCATCCCACCTTCCTGTTCACCTGATGCCGCGATTTCACTTTTTATCTTTTGAAGAAATGATCTCCTTTGAGGGGGGGTGGAACAGGTTGCGGGAGGCGAGAAGGAGAGGCGATTGGAGTGGATGTGAGAGGGCAAATGAGGTGATTGTGACACTACTGGGTGAGGCTCAGGTGGAGAGAGGGCGATTTTTGCTTTAAGCGGTGGCTAAATGTTTATTGTAGAAATTGAATCATTCAGTAACGTGTTTTTTAACATATTAACTATGGGTAAAATGCAGAGGATTTGGGGTATGTATGAAAAATTAGGAAAATCAGAAAAAAATACAATATCTTCAAATCGAAAAAAAGAATCTGCGGTTGATAGAGCGGGTGAGCACAAGAAAAATAGTAAGGACAGTATTGGTTTTGAAGCTTTACAACCTCTTCATATTTCACAGAGAAAAATGAAAGAGATGATAAATGGCGGTTGTAACCCAAAACAAGTGGCTCAGAGAGATTTGGCGCATGTGTGCAACAATACTGAAAAAGTATCAAATCCAGCGAAGGTGAACCAGCACAAATCCAATCAGCAATTGAATAAATATATCTCGATTGCTGGTTCACAAAAGACAGTAGCTCAGCGTTATACGATAAAAGAAGGGCATCGTATCGCCAATGACCATACTGCGGCAGTCAAAGAAGGAAAAAACAACAAACTTTTGTATGCGACTACGGAAAGAATAAGTGAGTCAAATCTTGCAATGAATAGTAAACAAATGCCACTTTCATTGAATCAAGGCTCTCAAAAGAACGGTTTGGTTGAGGATAAGACGTTGTATTCTGTAACCCCAGAATACAAAGAAGAACGTGTAACGCACAGTGGATTACCAGATTCTTTGAAGCCAAAGAGTTGTCCGACACACAAGGTACTGTTGCCTTCGGAATGTGAAAAAGGGGCCATCTCTATTGTTGGGTCATTTACTAAAACCAAGCGATCTGAGGCTAATACTCGTGCCTATCATGATAAGGACCATGCCAACGCACGTATTGGAGAACTATTGGCCCAATCAACTGCAGATGGTGGAGTGAAAGATACCTGGTATACCACATGGTCTACCTTTGATGAAGGGCGGGATAAAGCCGCTAAATCGTATAAAAATATTTCTTATTCGAAATCAGATAAAGTTTTTATTTTTGATACAACCCTTAATGATCCAGGGCTTAGCAAGGATTTTCTTAAAAAGTTCAAGGAAAATGACGATAAAACAAAATTTGTACCGAATTTTGTATATAGTTCAGACAAAAGAGGACGTGAATTTTGCAAAAAAGTGGTTTACAAGTTTGACGAAAAAATTGCCGAAGTTGAAACAGAAATCATGAAAACCGTAGCAACAGATACATTAGCTCATAAAACTGAATTGATAACAGCTGCGGATCTTAGAGACAAACTGAAAAATTTTTTTGATACAGGAGAATATCCTAAAAAAGAGATAGATGAGGCCATAGCCATGGTTCCAAATTCAGCAGGACTATTGCAGGCACTGAATAAATTTAGGGAAGATAGTGAAACAAAGGAATACGTATCTAAAGATACTCTTTATAAGCAAAAAAAAGTGAAAGTTTTAGCAGAAAAGGTGTTGATGAGCATCAGCAAGCATGTGGCAAACTTAACAGGGAGAAATACCAGAAATATTGGATCAGGAACGGGATTAAATACTGGTGTGAACCCAGATATCGGTCAGTCATATGGCATCATTGGAGGAAACTACGATTCCGAAGAGGGGGGACGATGGAATTGGCACTGGGCCTCTGTGATTATGAAACCAGGCGAAGACAACGTAACCATGGAAGCACATGCAAGCCATAAACAGGGAAAGGAAGCTCATAATCATAGATGGGATTTTAAGATGTACGGTGCACTGGCCAACAGTGGCCAAACTTTTCATGATGAATGGAAGGGCGATGGGGTAAGCGCCGATGGTTTTGGAAAGGGGGCCGTTACAGTATTGGGTGTGATGAGGGACAAGCCAGCGTTGCAGGGTAAAGTCGAAGAATTACACATTGATGGGTTAGGTAAGCTAGATACGCAAGCAGCGAAAACATCTTCTGCAAGTATGCTTCTTTTGATGATTGACTTGAAGGATGATAGTAAATCAAAAGATGATTTGGTCAGCACATATGGTGCTGGGCCAGTAACAGATAATTTGCCTGATTTGTTTGTACAGAAGAAATTAACAGCAAAACTTGAAGAATTAAAGCAGGCTATGACAAAGCTTACGGGTGGTGTGGGAAATGAGGCTAAAAATAAGAAGGCGGTTAATGCCAAGGCAGATGATCTTTTTTTAGAAATAGCTATATTTTACAAGGCAGTATCTAACTATGAACGGCACAATAAGCTAAACGGAACATTTGTTTGAAGCTGTCTTGATAGAGAAATGTCTCGCTTCAAGAGAACAGTATATGAAAAAATACATGATTTTTTCTTTTGGGGTGCTGCTTTTTTTGTTTTTTTTACCTGTCTCCTGGGGCTGGTCTGCCGAAACAGATGCGCTGCACCTTGCGGTGGCCTCACCTTTTACCGGGCGAAACAGCGCCAACGGTCGTGCGGTGAAGCAAGGCGTTTCCCTTTATTTTGATGAGGTGAATGAAAAAGGGGGCATTGATGGAAAAGAGGTGGTGCTCACCTTTTACGATGACGGCGATACGGGCGAAAAGGCAAAAGAGGTGGCCCGAGCCATTGCGAAAGAGGGGCGGGCTCTGGCGGTGATCGGTCATGAGAGCAGCTCCTGCTCCATGGCGGCAGGACCTGTCTACCAGAATGCAGAAATTGTGGCGCTTTCCCCCACCTCCACGGACGTGCGAGTAACCCAAGGAAACCCCTGGTATTTTCGCATGACCTTTAACAACGACTTTCAAGGCGAGTTTCTTGCCCACTATATCCAGACGGTTTTTAAAAAGAAGCGGGTAAGCATCATCCATGAAGACCTGGCCTATGGGGCCAAACTTGCCGAGGTGTTTGGGGCCAAGGCGAAATCTTTGGGACTTTTGGTTGAAAGGAGCTGGGAGTTTCAGGTGGCTGATCCCAAGCTTGATGCTCGGTTGGATACCATTGTGGAAGAGGTGAAGGCCTTTGGTGAAGAGGCTGGGCTTCTCTTTGTGGCGCTGCATCCGCCTGAAGGCAAAAAGTTGATACGCAGGCTTCGCGACAAAGGCGTTGAAAATACCGTTCTTTTTGCGGCGGGCCTTTCGTCGCCGGATTTTTTAAAAGGTTTTCAGGAACTGCCCAAAGAGAAGGGGAATCCAGGGTACTACACCAATGGGATGTATGCGGCCAGTGGGGTGATTTTTGATACGGCAAACGAGACCGTGGATCGGTTTAAGGTGGCCTTTGAAGAGGCCTATGGAGAGCCTCCCAATCGCCGGGCTGCCTTTGCCTACGATGCGGCCAAAGTACTTCATCAGGCACTGGAGAAGGGAGGGATTAAGGGGACCCAAGAGAGCCTTGCTTTGGACCGAAAAAAGATTCAAGGGTGGTTGCGTGGGGTCAACTCCTCACTTGACGCGGTGGAGGGGATCACCGGCCTTACTTTTTTTAATGAAGAGGGCGACCCCCACAAACCGATCACCGTGGGACTCTTTAAAAATCGCACCTTGATCTCCGCTCCGGTTCAGCTTAGCGAAATACGCAGTTTAAGCGAGATTTCTGATGTGGATCGGGCCCTTGCCGAAGGTCGGGTGGTGCGGTTGGGCGAGCGGTTTCTCTATCTGACCAGTGTGGTCTATACCGGGCTAAAGTTGAAGAAAATTCAGAACATTGATGTGCGTACACGCACCTTTGATGCGGAGTTTTTTCTTTGGTTTCGCTACAACGGCACCGTTCATCCTGAGACCATTGAGTTTATGGGGACGGCTGAGCCCATCTCTATGGGCGCGCCGGTTGAAGAGAAAAAAGAGGCCCACATACGTTACGCCCTTTACCAGGTTAAAGGGCGCTTTTTGATGGATTCTACGGCAGGAAGTCGGGTTTCAAATCAGCAGACTCTGAGTTTTGCTTTTCGGCATGAAAAATTGCCGCGAAGCAACCTTATCTATGTGACAGACGTTCTGGGGATGGTTCCTTCAGATGCTGAAGTGGCGTCCCTTCAGAAGGCCCAGCTCATCAGCCCCTCCGAAAGGTGGCGTCCCACAGGCCTCTTTTTTTGCCAAGGCCTCTCCCAGAAAGAGTCTTTGGGGCATCCTGATTTTTTGGGTATGGTTCGGGGGATGGTGGATCACTCCAAGTTTATGGCCGGGCTCACCATTGAAAAGAGTGAGATTCAGTTTCGGCGCAACGTCTCCTTTTCCTCGGCGTTGTACATGGTGGGTGGCGCTCTTCTCTTTTTTCTTGCCGGATGGGTTCCTGGCTTTCGGCCGCATGCTTTTTTTCCAGGCTCTCTTGCGGCTGCTGGCGCTTTTTTGGTGGGAAGTGAGGTGCTGGCTTTGGGGTATCTTGCGGCAGAGCAGAAACCTCACTTTTTGGATCTTACGGTTTTTGGCTTTGATATGTTGTGGTGGGTGGTTCCCGGGATATTTCTGATTCATGCACTAAGCCGGTATATCTGGGACCCTTTGGAAGCACGCACCGGTCGAAGCATTCCCAACTTGGTGCGGCGATTCGTGGCGTTTATTATTTGGCTTCTTGTTTTTTTCGCCATTGTCGCTTTTGTGTTTGACCGCAAAATTACCAGTCTTTTGGCCACCTCGGGTATCATCACCATGATCATTGGCTTGGCCATTCAAGTAAACATCGCCAATATCTTTTCGGGAATTGCCATTAACCTTGAAAGGCCCTTTCAAATTGGCGATTTCATTCGTATCAACGATCTCTCATTGGGAAAGGTGATGGATATCACCTGGCGCACCACCCGCATTCAAACCTCGGACAATAACATCATCAACATTCCAAACTCTATGGCTTCGGAGTCGGTGATCGAAAACTTCAGCCGGCCCGACGAGGTGTACGAGTTGTCTGCCGAGATTCACCTTGCCGCCCACCATTCCCCTGAAAAGGTTGAAAAAATTTTGGTGGAGGCGATGGAGAGTATGGCTGTGTGTGAAGGCACTGAGGTGGTTTTTCGGTTTACCGATTGGGCATGCACCTACAAAGCCCATCTTTTCCTGAAAGATCACACGCAAAGGACGTACTATCAGAATCTTCTCTCCAAAACCCTCTGGAAGGCCCTGGCAGCCAATGGTATTCGCCCTGTGACGCCAGGTCAGAGAATCCTCGAAACCTTCAATCCCAAGACGCTTTAACGCCAAGGAGCGTGTATGCGGTTTGTCTCGGAAGAGAGCTCTGTTCAAGAGCCCCTGATCTCTGACGCCTTGCGCAAAGACCCTGTATTAAGCCGGGCGCCTGCAGGGGAGCTGGCCCATATGCTGATGCATCTTACCCAGCGTCATGTGAAAGAGGGTGAGATGCTTTTTTTGGAGAACGAGGCCGCTGATGAAGTGTATTTGATCCAAGGTGGGACTTTTGTCTGTACAGACTCGCGTGAAAATTCCGAGCGGCAATCGTTTCGAAAGCCGGTTTCCAGCGGATATTTGGGACAAGAGGCCGTCCTCGGGGCACAGGTCTACAGTCAGACCGCCGTGGCCAAAGAGCCCTCGATTGTGATTGCCTTTCCCACCGACGACATTCGTCATTTGGCCGATAGTCACCCAGAGATTAAGGGTCTTTTTTTTCAGTCTTGGCTCTCCTGCGGTGCGGAAGCAAGCACTGCTTCGGTGGGGTTCACCAAAAAGAGTGGTAGAGGTGAGACATTTCCCGTTAAAGAGAGTGTGGGATGGCTGGCTATTTTGGGGTGCATGTGGGCTGGTTGGTTTTTCTCTTTGCGTATGGGGATTCCCGCAGAGACGGTCTACTACATGGCCATTATCGCGGCTGCCGTTGTGATGTGGGTGTTTCAGCTGGTCCCCGCCTTTGCACCGCCCCTTTTTGTGGTCGCGATGGTGATTCTTTTCGATATTGTTCCTGCGGATGTGGCGGTGACAGGTTTCTCTTCAGGCAGTTTTTTTATGCTCTTAAGTGTTTTTGGCGTGGGGGCGGTGATGGTGGTTTCCGGGCTTACCTTTCGCCTTTCGTTGATGGTGCTGAAGATGGTCCCCCCTTCTTCGTTTTGGTACAGCGTCTCCCTTTTTGTAAGTGGGCTCTTTTTAACCCCGGTGGTGCCCTCCCAAGGAGCTCGAATGGCCATTGTTTCCCCCTTTCTGGTGGATCTTTTGGGGGCTTCAGGGGTCGGGAAAAGGGAGATTCTGGGAGCACGGTTTGTCAACAGCACCCTGGGAGGCGTGGGCCTTGGTGCCTCTATCTTTCTAACGGGAAAGCCGGTGAACCTTATTGTCCTGGGGCTTTTTGATTACCAGACTCAGTTTGCCTTTCAGTGGGTCAACTGGCTTTTGGCAGCCTCGTTTACCGGGGTCCTGATGCTGGCTTTTTTTCTCGGGCTTTCAAGGCTTGCCTTTAAAGATGCAAGAAATTTTCAAATTCCTCGAAGTACGGTGACTCAGCAGCTGGATCTTTTGGGGCCCGTCTCTAAGCTGGAGTGGGCTGCCATGGCTTCGGTGATGGTTCTTATTTTGGGCATTCTCTTTTCGTCGGTCCATAAAGTGGATATTCCCTGGATGGCCTTGGCCATTTTAACGGTGCTTATTCTTTTTGATGTGGTGGGCAAAAAAGAGATCAGAAATCAGATTGACTGGCCCACCCTGCTCTTTGTGGGGGCCATCATCGCTTGGCTTCCGGTGATGTCTCTCACCGGGCTTGATCTTCTGGTGGCAGGTCAGCTGGGGTGGTTGGGCGAGATCATGAAGAACAGTTTTCCAGAGTTTATTGTGGTGCTCTCTATTCTCATTGTGCTTGTCCGTTTGGTTTTGCCCGAACCCATCACTGTGATTCTTTTTGTCACAGCTCTTTTCCCCTTGGCAGACGCTGCCGGCATCTCTCCTTGGATTGTGGGGTTTATCGTCCTCACCATGGCCGAAGGGTATATCTTTTCCTATCAGTGCGGCTACTTTATTCAGCTTAAAGAGATTCTCTCCATGAACCAACTGGAGGACGCTTTTCACGAAAAACGGATTGTTCTTTTCAATCTTTTTATGATGGCCGGGCGCATTGTGGCCATCTACGCCTCCATCCCTTTCTGGCGGTTCTTAAATATTATTTGATTGTAACTTTCAGCCTGCCTTCGGCGAGTTGTTATTTTGAAAAGTGGCTTCCGACAGGGCCTTGGAAGGTGAAGGGTGGCTGATTGATTGCATGTGAGTTTTAAGGGGCTCTTTCCATGCGTATGCGATTTTTTCCGTCCTTTCTTAAAGGACTGGCCCTTGTGATTGTGGCGGTTCTTATTTTGGTACACAAAGGGCAGAAGGCGAGAGTTTTGGTGGTTCACAGTTACCACACCGACTACCCCTGGGTGATTCAGATCAACGAAGGGCTGGCCCGCTCTTTTGAGAAAAGCCGAAGGCTTTCGGTGCGGCATCACTATATGGATCTTAAAAATCATACGGATGAAGATTTTAAGCGTACTGCCGCTTCCACCGCGCACCGGGCCATCTCCAAGTGGGAGCCCGATGTGATTATCATCTCCGACGATCTGGGTCAGGATCTGGTGGGAAGGGCCTATCTCGACCATCCTGAGGTGGGCATTGTTTTTTGCGGTGTCAACGGTGAGGTGGATGCCTATGGGTATGGGAGTGCAGACAATGTGACGGGGATTTTGGAGAGAAAACCCTTGGGAGCCATTCGGGAGACCCTTGTGATGATGGCTGAGGCCAGGGGATTTGACCCGGGAAGAATCGGATGGCCTGAGCCTCGTGTGCTTTTTATTTGCGATGACTCAGACTCTGTCACCGCAGAGCTTGACGAACTCAACACCTTTGATTGGGCACCTCTTAAGTGGTTGACACCGGTTCGAGTAACCCATTTTGAGGCGTGGAAAAAAGCGGTCCAAGAAGCGGGTGATAAGGCCGATATTCTTCTTGTGAGCGACTACCGAGAGTTTCGCCTGCCCTCGGGAGAAAAAGAGCAGGTGCCCCCATCGGAGATCATGGCATGGACCGAAACCCACAGCTCGTTGCCTGTTTTGGGCATGTCCCTTGTCAATGTGGTGGATGGGGGAATGATGGCGGTATTTACTTCGGGGTATGAGCAGGGAGAGGTGGCCGGAGCCATGGCTCTTCGCTTGATCAAAGGCGAAAAGGGAAGAGATATTCCCATGTCTCAAACCCGGCAGTTTTTGATCTCTGTACGACAATCGGCCATGGAAAAGAGGGATCTTCCCATCCCCTCCATCTACGAGTCTTTTGCACGGGCTACGGAGAACTACCATGAATAGAAGGGTTCTGGTCACCACATCAAGCTTTGGCAAGCTGGATGCCTCGCCCATAAAGTGTTTGGAAGACTCGGGATTTACAGTCTTTACAAACCCGTATGGTAGGCGGCTTACCGAAGAAGAGGCAGAGTCACTTTTGGCCGAGTGCAACCCTGTGGGAGTGATTGCAGGGGTTGAACCCCTGACGGCAAAGGTTTTGGATGCAGCAAAGGCCCTTCGAGTGATCTCGCGGTGTGGTGCGGGGCTTGACACCGTGGACCTCTGCGCAGCTCGGCAACGGGGTGTGAGGGTTGAAAATACCCCTTCTGTAACCATCGAACCGGTGGCCGAGTTGACCCTTGGTTTGATTTTAAGCCTTCTTCGTGGGATTCACCTTTCTCATGCAAGCATCTGTGGCGGCAGCTGGCACCGGCCCATGGGGGCACTGCTTTCGGGAAAAACCGTAGGGGTGGTGGGTTATGGAAAGATTGGCTCACATCTG
>JAKSCC010000274.1 GCA_022360815.1 Desulfobacterales bacterium | reverse complement strand
CCCCTCCCATTCGGCGAGCCGTTACACGTGGCCGTAGTAATCCCGATGCGCCACCACGGAGTAGGCGTAGTCGAGCAGGGTTCCCCAGCTGAAGACGGGAAGATCCACAGCGCGCTGAATTGCTCTGGCAAAGGGCTGCATACCCGTGCACTCCAGCATAATGGCCCCGATTTCAGGGTGCTTGGTCGTCAATTCCCTGGCAATTCGGACCATGTCTTTTTCCGACTCATCGTAGTAACTCTCAGGTGTATCGGGACGTCTCTCGTGGTCCCAGAGGGTGTCGAATTGTGGGCATCCATACTCGTCCTGCGCTCCGGCGATGAGGATGTTGCTGTTGGGATCGATCCCGACGTTTTCAAGATGGGTTGGGGTGAGAAAGCGCTTCTGGGCGCAGATGACGCCCACAGAGCGTTTGGGGCCGATCACCTTCTGAATAAAGGGAACCTGAAGCAGGCTCGACATAAAGGCCGGCACATCCACATGGGCCGCCACATCTTTCTGGAAATAGGCAAAATAGCCGCATTCAGCGGCAATGGCCCGGCACCCCATGTTTTCGAGGTTTCGTGCGGCCTGAAGGATGGGTGCTCGGCATGGGGTTTTGTCCTGCTCCCAGACAAGGGTGTGATTGTCCACGCCTCGGGCGATCTCATACTGAGTGGGGTACGGCCAGGCGCTGGCGTTTCTCACGTCTCCCGGAAAGCCGGGGTAGGCGTCATCCAGAACCATGATGCCGATGCCCATGCCATAACAGGTGTGCTGTTTGCGGGTACGAATATAGTTAATGGCCATGTCGCGTTGTGGGTAGATCATCTGTTGTCCTTTACTTGGGGTCGTCCGTTGCGGAGGCTACGCCTCACCTTTGATCTGGGCAAGGGTTGTTTTTGAAACCCCATGATCGAGCATAAAGGCATCCATGCTGGCAAGGGTGGGTGTCTCTATTTTCGGCTTTTGGTGGGCTTTCAGTATGGTTGTGAGGCGTTTTTCCATACGGATTTTTTCAGCCTCGTGAAAATTTATTCCTGACGGAACGTGGCGAACACCCACGCTGGGTGTCCAGGAGTGGGTGCGGCATTTGACCATGGTCTCTCGGCTTGTCAGAAACTCTCCGCCGGGACCCACATTTTGGATGAGATCGAGGCTGGTTTCGAAGATTTTATCGGTGATCTCCACGTCCTTTTCATAGGCGTCGATCATCTCCATCATCTCTGTATCTGAGAGAAACTGGGCGTAAGAGATGGTGGAAAAGCTCTCCAGAATACCGGCACTGTGCACCATGAGGTTGATTCGGTTTTGCCTTCCTGAAAACAGAGAGAACATCGCCTCATACCCGCTTTGGCAGGAGTGGGCAGCAGCATCGGTGGTGGCACCGCCGCAGCGGCTGGGAATGTTGTAGTAACGCGCAAGAGCCGCTGTGTACTTCGCCTGAAGGGCATAGGCCGGAGAGCCGATGGAGATGTTGGCGGTGGTGAGATTGGCTCCGTAGCATTGAAGACCGAACAGAACCGGGGTACCGGGGTTTACCATCTGGGTGAAGCAGATGGCGGCCAGGGCTTCGGCCGTGGCAAGCGCAAGGTTTCCCGCCAGCTCAATGGGCCCGGTGGTGCCGGCTGCCGGAGCCGGTGAGATGATGAGGGGCTGATTGTGGCGGGCTGAAACAAGAATGGAGCCCACCCCCATCTCATCGATCTGAAGGGGGCTGATGGTGCTGATCATGGTCAGGAGCCGAGGGCTCTCTTTAAAGGCCTTGTCACCTCCCATACGAAGGCTGGCCAGCTGGATCAGCTCTTCCATCTGCTGGCTGCTGCCCGGTATCCCCATCAGGGCTTTGTCGGAGTGGAGCATGGCCGCATAAAGCATGATGAGGTGGCTCAGCTCAGCTGGAACATCCGTGGGCTGGGCCAGAATACCCCCGTTGATTTTAAACTGGGGCGTCTGGTGCACAAGTTTTGCGAAGGTGATGTAGTCCAGGAGTGTGGCGTGGCGGCAGGAACCGTCCAGATCCATGACAGAGGAACAGCCGTAACCGGAGACGTGGGTGACGTGGTCTCCGCCGATGGTGGTGTCAAAGGCTGGATTGGCTGCACGAAGGGTAAAGGAGTCCGGGGCCATGGCAAGCCAGTGCGCAATCTCCTCCTCGGTAAAGAAAGCCCTGTCCCCTTTAAGGGTGACCCCTCTCTCTTTCAGAATATGGCACGCCTTATCTGAGAGGAAGCGAAAGCCAACATTTTTTAGAATCTTCAAAGCCGAGCGATGAATCTGTTTCAACCGGTTTTCCACGCCTGCTCCTTCGTTTTCTCTTCCACCACCCTTGAGTCTGGCAGATGGTGGAAGAGGTTCAGATAAAAAGAGATGGGGTCGTAAAAAAGTCGATCGCCTTTAAGGGTGCCCGCAGCATCCTGCGAGAAAGCAAACCAGGGGTTTGGTGTGGGGGCCATGGGCAATTTGACTTTTTTACGGAGCCATCAGGGTTAAGCCGTAATCCGGGCTTCAAGTTTTTGGGTCCACTCATCCAGTCTGGCAAGGGTGTCGCTGTCAAGACTTGGCACCTTGTGTTCGGCGATGATCTTGAGCATGCTCTCCTTGATTTTGGGTCTCACCTCAGACTTTTCAGGGTTTCTCATTTTACGACTGAAGAACTGGGGATAATTCACCATGCGGAAATGGCTCATGGTGTGTTTTTCGGTGAGATAGGCCCCTGCCGGTCCCACCTTTTCGATCAGCTCGGTCATGGTGTCGATATCGTCCACATCAACGCCACGAACGTAGTGCTTCAGGTTTTCGATAATCTCATCGGCGAGCACCACCAGTTCGGGGTTGACGCTGTTGCAGTGATCCGAGACGCCGATGTCATGGACGAGGTTGGCTTTGGAGAGAAGGGTGGAAAAGAGCTCCATGGTGGTCTCGGATACGGCCTGGGCGTCCATGGTTTTTGCATCGGTACAGCCTGCGGTTCCATAAAAGGGAAGACCGTAGCTGTTGACGATCTCTGAGGCAGCTGCCACGAGAAGGTGGAACTCGGCGGCTCCGTAACTTCCGACGGAGGTGATCATGTCCATGATCGAGGGCATGGCACCGTAAATAAAGGGGGCACCGGGTTTGGCCAGTTGATGGATGACCAGTCCGCCCAGGGCCTCGACATTGCACTGCACCAGGGCACCCGAAAAACTCATGGGGGCGGTGCCGCCCATCATGCAGTAGGGCATGTAGACCACGGGGATGCCATTTGTGGCGCTGATGATGAGTTTTTCGGTGCTCTCCTCCGGGTGGGTAAGAGGGGGGATGGGCTCGCAGTAGTTGAAGATAAACGGTTTTTCAGCAAGTTTGTCGTGGCCGCCGGCAACGATGGCCGCGATGTCGATCACCTCTTGAAGGCTTTCGATATCGTTGGTGGAGAAGTTGATGGTTTTGCTGAAGTGCTTGATTGTCTCGATAAATGAGATCTGGGTCTGGATTTCGGGGGGAACGTCCTTGCTCATGCCCACCGAAAGGATAAAATCGATGTTGGGAAGGGCGTCGGCCAGGGTGCACATGGTTTTGGTATCGGCTTTGAGAAAGGGTCTCACAGCGCCGTTTTCGGGGTCCACAATCTCAAGCTGGTCGGCGTGGGTGCCGAAGTGCACCGCATTTTGTGCATCGATGACCATGGCCTTTTCACCGGCTCTGTTGTAGAGCACCAGCTCTTTGGGCACACTTTGAAGAGCCTTTTCAACCATGGCTCTGGGAATTTTGACATGGCCTTTTTCATCCACAGCACATCCGGCGTCATTGAGCAGCTGGATACCACGTTCTCCGCCCACACGCATCCCCACCGTCTCGAGAAGGGCGAGGCTTGCTTCATGAATCTTCTCCACCTTCTCCTGGTTTAAGATGGTGAAGTCGATGTTTCGTTTGGTTTCTATTCCCATGGTCTCCTCCAGGTGACCGAAGCCCATCTCTCTTATGGCGATTCAAATGGGCTTCGGTGTGTCTTCTAATAAAGAGCAGTTAGGCTTTTTCGGTGTAGGTGCCGTTGTGGAGATACTCCAGCATCTCGTCTGCACTCATGTGTCCGATTCCCAGGTAGTCTAAGGTGTACCCGGTTTCGTAGTAGTCGGTTTCGGTCATGACGCCAGCCAGGCTGATGAGAGAGTCCACGATGGGGGTTTTGACGCCGAATTTTTTGCCAAGTTCGTGGTAGACGTGGCAACCCACGGGAATGTCTTCGGTGATGTAGCGGTTGTGAACGGTGAAGGGGCCGGTGCCGTACTGGATGTAGTCGTGCTCTTCAAAGGGGATCTCGTAGTCGGGGCCCATGTATTCGCAACCCAGGATGTTCTCGCGTGAGAAGAACTGCTTCTTCTCAAAGAACTGGATGCCCACGTTCATGGCTTTGGCCAGCTCGCACTGCTCTTCATAGAGACCGTACTGAACCTTGGAGATGGAGGGGCAGTAGGCGTGGGAGTAGATGGAGAAGTCGTACTGCTCTTCGCCGTAAATGACGCCCCAGTTTTCCATGGTGCTCACGCCGAGGATCACGCCGGGGCAGTGGAGCACGGGGTTGACGTTGGAAAAACCGGTGTCCATGACGGTGTCGCCTCCCACCACGCCGTCGCCGTTGGTGATGGCGTCAAAGGCACCGATGAACTTGGTGGACTCCAGGAAGATCTCCTGGTCGGTAGAGGGAAGAGAGGCCCCTCTCAAGGTGATGGCGCGGTAGTAGGCGCGAATGCTGGGAAGCACCACACCGCCTTTGATGTCCACACGGCTGCCGTAGGGAGAGCTGGACCAGCCACCGATGATAACTTTTTTGTCGCATCCCGCCTCACGCATCATCTTGCGAAGAAGAAGGGTGCCGTAGTTGTCGGGGATCATGTGGATGATCTGGCCATCTTCAAGGGCCGGAATCAGTTTTTCAAAAAAGGTTTTGTGTCCAATGGAGGGGGTAGTGAGAATGATGATGCCGGCACCTTTGATCGCTTCGGCCACATCGGTCGTCACCTTGTCAAAGAAAACCCGGCCCGAACGCTCAAAGCTGTAGAGGTTGAGCTGCTGGCCGTAAAATTTGAGTCCCTGTTTCTCCACGCCGAAAAGGGTCTGGTCAGAAAACGGGGGAAGGTCACACAGACGCACAGTGTTCCCAGCCAGAGCGCAGTCTCCGGCTACAGCTTTTCCTACGCCACCGGCTCCCAGAACGGCAATGGGCTTGTTTTGAACATTCTCGATAAAATTCATGCGTCTCATCTCCTTAAGCTTGTCTTGTTTTGGACCCGATTGATTCGGGTGGCTTCACACATGTTGCTGGTCTATCGATGTTTTTGACCAGTGTTGACTGTTCTTAGTGCTAAGGATGTGCCAACCTGGTTGGAAATTGGTTAAGGCTTTGAAAAAGAAGGGGTATTTTTTGCGGGGCGCGGGCGGCTGCGGAGCTTTTTCCAGAGCGCACCGCGTCAAATATGACGCGGTGCGCTGGCGCGTTTGATGGGGATAAGGGGCTATTTAAAGGATTTTTTGTGGAACTACGCCACAACTGGCGCATATGTCACGTATGGCGCACCTTTTTAGGGGCTCTGGGAGATGCCATGGTGAAGGAGCTTGCGCTGGAGGGTGCGCAGGCCGATACCAAGGCTTCGGGCGGTGTGGGTGCGGTTGCCGTGGTGCTTTTCAAGGGCCTTGAAGAGAAAGGCCTTTTCAAAGCGGTCCGTGGCCTCAGAGAGGGTTTCGCGCTCTTTGGCAAGTGGAAGGCTTTCGGTCTCTGCCGCTGGGGGTGAAGGCGGCCGGGAGTCGATGAACTCCACCTGGCGCAGGGTGAGGTAGCGTTGCACCATG
>JAKSCC010000019.1 GCA_022360815.1 Desulfobacterales bacterium | reverse complement strand
TTTGGCTGTCTGAAAATGGACGTTGTCCAAAGGGTGTTCACGGGTGCCATAAAACTTCAGGCTCCCCACGATCTGATCGCCCTTTTTAAGGGGAACCACAATCCCATGGCTGAAGGGACAAGATGCATGAGGACAGGCAATTTCACTACGGCGGTGAACAAACATCCCCTGGCCCCCTTCCAGAACCTGGTGGGTGGAGCCTGTTTTTACCGGATCTCCGGGAATGTGATGATCGCTTCCCGACCCCACATGGGCCAGGACATGGGTGGTATTGGTGATGGCCACCGCAGCCACATCCACATGATCAAAAATAATCTCCGCCGTGTTTTTTGCAGAACCTGCCCCCAAACCAGAGCGCAGGTAGCCCACGGTCATGTTGGCAATCTCAAGAATCTGCTGCACCTGACGGGACTCTCGGCTCTCCCGCTCTCTGAAAAGGGTCTTTATAAGCTCCACAAAAAAGCCGGCACCCACCGAGTTTACCAGAACCATGGGGGCTGCAATCAGCTGCACCAGAGAGAGGGCCTCGGGAAAAGGGCGCGCCATAAGAAGCACCAAGCCCATATGCAGCGCCTCTCCGGTGGCGGCCAGGGGAGCCGCCACCTTCCAGTGAAGCACCCGCGGCCCAAAGCGCCAGGCCAAAAGACCGGCCACCGTCCCTTCCAAAAGGGTTGCCAGCCCGCAAGGGGCCGAGGTAAAGCCCCAGATATCGATCAGAAAACGGTGCCCTCCCGCCAGAACACCGGCCCCCACGCCAACCCAGGGGCCACCCAGAAGCCCGCCGGTGACAACAGCCATGGCGCGCAAGTTGGCAAAGGCATCGTAAACCGGGTCGGTGCCATAATTGCCCAAAATGGCCAGCCCGCCAAAGAGAAAAATCAGAATCACCCGTTCCACCACAGGGTGGCCTCCGGTGTAGCGCTTCAGGCCAGCGCCCAGGTTCAGGATAAAGAAAGCGGCGGCCACCATCAGGCCCAGATGCCCGATAAGGGTTAAAATCAGTTGTGTGATAGAATTGGTCATAGTGGGGAATGCTCGAAATAAATAGAAAAATTTTTGCGGAGCTTTTTTTCAAAAAAGCGACCCGCCGGAGGCCACGCTGAATGATTACTCTAAAAAAAACGACAAGGGACACCCCTGATCTGAGACAGGTCGATTTTTCGAGACCAGAGAACCGAATCCGATGACGGATCACCTTATTTTTAAAGCCCCAGCTCCTCCTTGAGCCCTTTGACCCGGTTGCGGCTCACCACCACCTCGCTTGCCCCTGCATCATCCATGGTAAGAAGGTACTTTCCGTTGTACCAGCTGGTCACCTCCCGGATATGCTTGAGGTGAACCAGAGAGCCGCGGTGCACCCTGTAA
>JAKSCC010000149.1 GCA_022360815.1 Desulfobacterales bacterium | reverse complement strand
CGCTTGGCAAGCGGAGAGCTGATTTTAGGGAAGGGTGAGGCGGGTGTTGACGGGAGGATTGTGCAAGGTTTTGGAGGTGCCATCAGGGAAAATTACCACAAGCTTTAAGGCTTGAGTGTGAGGCCCCAAGCCAAAGGTGAGGTCTGGGGTTTGGTCGGTCATGTACCCTTGTCCAGAAATCACTTGGCGCGTATAGCTTCGGCCTTTATCCGTCTCCAAATAGACTCGAGCCCCCAGAGTTTTGAGGTCGTCGGGAAGAACAATGGTGATAAAGCGTTCCCTTGAGCGATTGAGAAAAGCTCGTATGGGGCCATCCATGTTGAGCCAAATGAAGTCTTGTCGGCCATCTTGATTCAAATCCACCACGATGGAGGATTGACCAAAGTAAGGGTTGGAGAGTCCGAGTTGTGGGGCGGGCTCATACCGAGGGATGGCGCTTTTGGGATTTTGTATGTAAGCACGCCCTGCAAGGCGAATTACCTTATGTGGCGGCCATTTGATGTAGTTTTGGGCCACAAAGAGGTCGAGATACCCATCTAAATTGACATCCTCAAACACTCCGCCCCAGGCAAACCCTTCTCCTTGGGGAATCCATTCGTTTGTGACATCTGAAAACGAGAAGTTGCCATCGTTTCGCATGAGGAGCCAGTCATGGGTGTGCCTTTGGCTCTCCAGAATATCTCCCCTTGTGAGGAACTCTGGAATGGAGGTGCCCACATTGGGAAAAAAGAGATCCTGATCGCCGTCGTTGTCTATATCCCCAACTCCCAAGCCCATCCAGAATCCGTAACCGGAGCGGGTGGGGACTTCTTGAAACGTGCCTCCTTTTAGATTTCGAAAAATCTCTATCTCACCGGTATTTTGTGCTACCACAAGATCCTGCCATCCATCGGTGTTGAGGTCCACGAAGGCGGCACAAAATGTGTTGTTTTTGCCTTGGGTTCCCGAGATATCGGTGATGTCTGTAAAGGTGAGATCCCCGTTGTTTGCAAGGAGCCGGTTGGTCTTGGCGTGATCCGGGTCGTTGAAGGTGGCGCTTTTGAAAGAGGAGAAGGCGACGAAGGTACTGATATAAAGATCGGCATCACCATCCCGGTCGATATCTCCCACAGCCACATCAAAGGGGACAGCCCTTTCGGGTAGGGAGACAGGAACCTTTTTCTTTTGGAAAGCCATGCTATGGGCACCCCGGTTGAGATAGAGGTAGACCCCGTCATCCCGTGCCACCACGAGGTCGGTGTCGCCGTCAGAATCCATGTCGATGGCTCGAACACCATAGGTGGCGGCTTGACTCGAGAGCCCTGTTTTGGAAATGAGGTTCTGGAGCCCTCCGCCCTGGTAGCTGAAGAGAAAGTCTTCTTGGCCTTCACCACCTCCCACGAAAATTTCATAGCGTCCGTCGCCGTCGGCATCAATGACGGCGGCCCCGGTAAAGGGGTGGGTCTTTTTATCCCAGGTGTGTGTGTACTTTCCTGGAACAGGCTCAAAAGGAGTGAGGTTTGAAAGGCGGGAGGCACCTGTGGTGCAGCCAGCAAAAAAGAGGGCACAAACCACACTGCAGAGGCAGGTAAGGTGACGGTAAATGGAATGCATGGGACTCTCCAGGTGTGTGGCAAAGAGATACGTGGGTTTTAAAGGATTGGGAGAGGGAAGGGGGCAGAGCCTCGAGAGGCTCTGCCAGAGATGTCTATCTATTTTCCAGTGAGCCAGTACCAGAACTCTTTGTACCAAGGCGTTCCACCATCTTCCATGATCTCATTGACCACAAAGGGCATGAAGTGACCTTCGTTGGATCCCACATCCATGCGCATAAGGTTCCCTTCGGTATCTTTAAAGATAAAGTTGTCTTTGGTGATGGTGGGGGCCACCATGGCGTAAACCTCTCCGTCCGGGGTGATGAGGGCCTTGGGGGCGAGGTGCTCATCTTTTTCAAGATTTAAAAGATCACCGGCTTCAGCCATGAGCATGGTGGACTCTACAATCTCTCCTCCGAGCTCTGCTTGCAGGGGCTTAGGGTTTCCGGTCGTGGCCAGGGTTACCAAGGCATTGGATGCACCGTCCATCATGGTCATGGGCATCATCATCTCTTTTTTACCGCAGCTGGAGAGGACCAGTGCCAACACCATTGCCAGAATCAAAAAAGAAAGGCTTTTTTTCATGGGATCACCACACAATTTTGAATTTTGGGGGTTTGTGATGGCACCGTTTTTTGGGGTGGGGTTTGAGTGAAGATAGGGCGCTGAGAGCGGTGCCGTCGGCTTTGGGCGAGATGAAAGAAAGAGGTAAAATTAAAAGCGTCGCCCACGGATTGAATGGTCTAACCTACTAAAAAGTCATTGGATAATTAAATCATTCTCTGCGGTTGATGTCAAGGTGAAGAAAGGAAAGATGGCTCCTTGTCCAAAGGCAGCTGCAAGACGGGGTGGGTTGCGAAGCAATTTGAAAAGAGATACACCTCTATTTTTTCGAAATCCCTTGAGGGGAACATGGATAGGAGGTGAGGTTGGGAGGTGCGCTGCTTGATGAGGTCTGTGGGTTTGGGTGCCGACAAGGAGAGAGGGTACTCTGCAAGGTAAGTTTAAGAATCTTGGTGTCGTCGCCGTCCCATGGGCGCGTCTCCGCGGAAATTTTCTTTGGAGACCCTTTCCGCAAGGGGACTCAGAGTCGTTGGGCTCAGTCTCAGAGCTGGTTTGAGAAGGGGGACGATCTTATTATGTGTGTGCAACGGTTTTCTGTTCCCGATGCTCTGAAGCGTCGAGGCGTGGGGAGCCGTATTTGGTCGGAATTTTACCGAAGGCTTCCCACTTCCATTCGGGAGCGGATGATCCTTAAAGGGAAGCTCTCCAGCACGGATGCCAGGGTGGTGAAAACCGATGAGAGCGGATTCACCGTTTCCAATCACGAGGGGCCGATTTTGATAAATCAAATAGCGATTCGGAATCGTTTTTGGACCCGGATGCTTGCTGAGGAGAGTCCGGGCCAAAGGGTGTTGTGGTGTGATGAGGAGGGAAACGGTGCCTTTCGAGGTCGCTTTCGTGATCCGTTGGACTGATTTTATATGGAGAGAGCCTCCAGTTCTCTTTTTGCCCGCTGTGCTGTGGCGCTGTCCGGTGCAATGACGATGGCACTTTGGAGGCTTTTTTTCGCATCTTCGTAGCGATGGGCCTTAAGATAGGCACCCGCTAATTCATAGTGAATCTCTTGGAATTTAGGGGCTTTTTCTGCACCCTTTTCAAACCAGATGATTGCGTCAGAGAGCCTGCCCTGAGCCATGAAGCTGAGTCCCATACCCCGCATGGGAAGCACGAAGTTGGGTGCCAGCTCAAGGGAACGCTTATAGTAACTTCGGGCTTTCTTGTGCATTTTTTTATTGTAGTAGGCCCAACCCAGATTGTAGAGCGGGTAGTGGGGGCTTCCATAAAGAAGGTCGTCACTCAGCTCATCTAAAACCGCAATGGCTTTGTCCCATTTTTTCATCATGAGATAGATCGACCCCAGGTTGTTTTTTGCGGCAGCATAATCGGGCTGAAGCTGGATGGATTTTTTAAAATGAGTGAGGGCTTTTTGGTAACGTCCACGTGCGGTATAGGCCCTGCCAAGGTCATCTTGAAGCAGGTAGTCATCCGCAAAGATTTTTTCTGCCTCCAGAAACTGTTTGAGGGCTGCCGTGAAGTTGTTTTGGTTGAGGTAGATTTCTCCCAGATTGCGGAGAGCCTCAGACTGCTTCCGCAGCTTTGGCGTCTTGCTGGCACAGGCAGGCATCAGACTGAAGGCGATAAGCAAAATGATGGCGATGGTTCGTCGTTGAAGCATATCTTCCCTTTTTTCTTTTTTGGGGTGTGAGGGTGCGTGGCCGTCTGGTGTCTGTCTTGAAACAGCGGGCGCTAAAGGCATTACTCTACCGCAATATAAAGGAGCGCTCTTTTAGATTCAAGAATGGGCTTTAAGATTTTAAGTTTGATTGTTCGCTGCTGGGCCACCAAGCTGCCTTACGGATCTCTCTTTTTTGGATGGAGATAATGGAAACGCCTTGGTTGTGGAGATAGGCTGCGATTTCCTCAGGAAGGGTTTCGGAGATAACCAGTTTTTTTACGCTGGGGATGGGACGGATAAGGAGTCCCTCCACTTGAAATTGCCCTGTGAGATCCGGTGTGCCTTTGCCAAAGGGAAAACTGGGGTTCTCTTCATAGGGGATGCCCAGCTTGGTTAAAATGGACAGGGTAATATTGTAGAGATATTGCCCTTTTGTGATGGAGAGAACGGGCAGGCCAGAGCTTTCAATGGCGTAGATGGCATCCCCGTAAATATTTCCGAAATCCACGAGAGTTTGTTTGCCATCGGTACCGGTAAGCATGTTGGATGAGGCCTCTACTTGGACTCCTGCATAGGCAAAGGAGATGGAGACGTTGGGATCATAGATGAGTCCCAGAGCGTTTGCCAACTCTTTTACAAAGTGTTTGCGGTCTGTGGGCACAATGCGGGTTATGGCAGGAGGCTCCAGTACAGAAAAGAAGATGGGAGGCAGGGCCTCTTCTTCCAAAGCTTCCCTGATGACAATGCCGTGCCTTCTTAAGTAAGCGGCCAGCTCCATGGGAAAGCGTTGTGAAGGGCCGTTTACCTCGGAGACGATAATGGAGGTGGTTAGTTTTCCCTTTTCGGGTGTGCTGTGTCGAAAACCCCATTGGGTGGTGAGGCCAAAGGTAAGGCCCGGTTGCGCGTAGGAGAGGGGCATGTCCATAACAATTTCTGGAAAGGTTTTGGCAACAGACTCCAGCAGGGTGGTGAGGACCGGTTTTTCAGACGTTTCAGCAAAAGCGAGGTTTTTGAAGTGCCGTGCTATAATGACCTGTTTGGCAAAGGTGAGGTTTCCGCCTGGTTTTTTAAAGAGAATGCGTCGCCCTTTAGGAAGCTGGAGAATGGGGCTTTCCGCAAGGTTGACAGAAAAATCGTTCCCATTGGAGGCCGGGAAGTAGTAGCGACCCCGGTTGAGCAGCACCCCACCCAAAAGTTTGGGCAACGCTTTGAAGGGGTCTTTTTGCCCTTTTTCTTTTGTCTCTTCGTAGACCACCGACGATTGGGCTTCTGAAGGCTCAACAGGTTCGTCTTCATCCACCTGACTCGAGAGAATCACTTCGCCTCCGCTTTGAAGCACCGATTTTGCCCAAGCCTCTTTAAGGACACTGGGGTCAGGAATGGTGAGGGTCTGGCCCACATAGATGCGGTGGATGCTTTTTACATCGGGGTTTACCAATTTAAAGAGTTTGATGCCGTCGCGGTAGCTTTTGGTTCCCAAAGGGCCAAAGGACCGAGCAATGATGCAGGAGACCGAGTCGCCTTTTTTGACTTCTCGAGTGGCAGTGTTTTCAGCAAGGAGCCTTTTCACCGGCGCTGCGGTGATAAAAGGAAGGTCCACAATGCCGCGCCGCTGGCCTGGAAGAGAGTCGGGCTGAAGCCACCTTAAGGGAATAAAAATTCGGTCTCCAGGGTGGATGCGGTTGATATCGGCGATTTGATTGTTGATCAGCTTGAAAATATTAAGAAAAAGAGAAAAGTTTTCGTGGGATATTTCGCCTCTGGCCTTGAGGATTTTAATGACGTAGTCGTTGGGTTGAACCGAGTAGGGCTCGGTGAGCACATCTTTGCCATTGACATTGTGGACATAGTAACGCTTGTACAACACCTCTGCATCACAAGGTGGGGTCATGGTAAAGATGAGGAGGGTAAGAAGAAGGGCTGCGGTCCAGCGATTCATAGTCAAAAATCCCGTTCAAGGTGTCGCTAAGGTGATGTTGCGGGACAAGCCGCCTCATTTTTAAACAGAGGCGGCTTGCGGGATACTATTTTTCTGAGAGGCTGAGTCGTTCTGCAATGGCGTCTGCTGTGAAGCGGACAAAGGTGTCAAAGGCCTCCCCTTCAAGAGGGGCTCCAGATGCAGGAAATGCTTTGATTCCTTCTGCACGAACCTCTTCGGGGCGGTTGATGAGGTTGGGGTCCGGGGTGATTCCAAATTCCGGTGCCAGGCTCTGGTCGAAGTAGGCCTCCTGAAATCCAGAGAACTTCAGGGCGTGGGCTGTGGAGTCGATGACAGCCGTCTCCTCTTCCTGGATGAGGCCCTGCTTGACCGCCTCCATGAGGCCGGCCAGCGTCTCTCCTCCTTGGGTGCAGACGATGTGCCCGTTCCGGTTGGCGATGAGCTCGCTGTCCAAAATGGCCTGCTCGGTGACTTCCACGAAGAAGACATTTTTTTTGTCCGAAATGGCATTGTAGCGCTTGACCACATCAATGACCCTGGGCATGGAGACGGGGTTGCCGATCATGGCGGCCTGGGCCACGCTGGGCTTGACCGTTACAGGCTTGAACTGACGCTTGGCCTCATCGGGCTCCAGATAGTACTTGAAGACCGGGTTGGCGTGGTGGGACTGCACCCCAATGATTTTGGGCAGATCCTCAATGATGCCGGCTTCGTGGAACTTGAGGAATCCGTTCATTACGGCGGTGATATTGCCTGCGTTGCCAATGGGCACCACCACCACCATGTTTTTCATCTCATAATCGAAATCCTGGGCAATCTCAAACGAGTAGGACTCCTGCCCCAGAATGCGCCAGGCATTTTTGGAGTTTAAGAGCGCCACATCGTAGCGGGAGGAGAGGTTTTCCACCACCTTCATGCAGTCGTCAAAGACGCCAGGGATTTCAAAGACTTTTGCGCCGCTACCCAGGGGCTGGGAGAGCTGCTGAGGGGTCACCTTTCCCTGGGGCAGCAGAACGGCCGACTTGATGCCTTCGGTCAGGTACGAGGCGTAAAGGGCGGCCGCTGCCGAGGTGTCTCCGGTTGAGGCGCACACCGCCAGAATCTCTTTCATGCTTCCCTTTTTGATGAGGGAGTGGATGTAGGAGAGGGCGCTTGCCATGCCGCGGTCTTTAAATGAGGCGCTGGGATTTTGGCCGTCATTTTTAAAGAAAAAACGAGCTCCGGTACGCTTTTGAAGGGCTTGGTTGGCCTCCACCACAGGGGTGTGG
>JAKSCC010000311.1 GCA_022360815.1 Desulfobacterales bacterium | reverse complement strand
GGTACACCCATTCGTGAATAGGCGATACTGTTTTGGAGAGGTTTTCCGGGTTTTCAGGATTATTGACAAGCTGATCGTTTCGATAAAGTTGTGCTTCACGAGTCAGCTCTTCGTGAAATATGGGAACCTGAAAAGGCACATATCTGGCCGGACGTCCTGTGAGATCTTTTTTGCTCTCTTCATCTTTGCCATTTTCATCTTCAATCACACCAAGGGTCTTGAAATCGGGGTTCCTGCTGATGGGCTCACCATTGATATGGATATAGTAGTGGGCCACATCAATGGTTTGGGGAAGATAGAGAATCTCGGTGTGAAGACCGGGTTTGATCTCAAACTGGGAAATGTTGCTTTTGGCCCCTTCAATTGTTACATCTTGAAGCTTTCCTTCGGGAACCACCTTGGCTAAACGCCCTGTAAACCCGGGAAGATCGTCTGGCAAAGGTGAGCCATCGCGGTCCAGCCACTCCACAGTCACTCGAATGTGCTTATCTGAGGTAAGACCCGCTCCTTCAAAACCCACCAGAGACTCTTTCTCCTCAGGGTTGTACCCTTCACTCTTCCAGCTTCGCTCCGCGCGCACGCGAATGTTGGGCGGTTCCATGACAATGGGTTCACAGGAGAAAGAGAGAAGGTTTGTGGAACTGTTTTTTCCAAGATCGCCGATGTTTTCACCGGTGAGGGCATCGCCAATACCTGCCCCCACAGTGGCCGTGCCGCTGCCCATATACCCGGTGACACGGTTGATGAGGATCACTTTCACGGGCTCGCCCACACGAAGGTGGTCTGCCTTGACACTCAGGAGGGCACCTTCGGCCATGTCGTAGGCGTACTGGGCCTCTTTCCAGTCATGGTAATTGTTACCAAAAAAATATCGCCCACCGCTCAGCTGGTTGTTGTTGGCTGGCCCTCTCATGGGGGTTCGAAAGTAGAGCTTCTGCCCGGCAAGGTCGACGCCGCCATCCTGATAACCACCGTGCTCTCCTTCCGAACGTTTGATGCCGCGTCTGGAGCAGACAAGCTGATTGTTGGAAAGGCGGTAAACAAAAATATCGGTTGCTTCCAGATCTTTTTTGGAGATTTGCTTCAGGAGCCCCTGATGGTCTAAGTCTGGGGTATGATCCACCAGGCGGGTGAGATCGGGTTTCCTGATTTGGCCATCGTCACCTGTCTTGCTTCCAAACCAAATCTGAATCTCCTGCTTTACGATACTATTGCTGTTATCCGGATGTTTGTAACGCTTTACCTCCGCGATATCTTCCTCGCCGTCGGCGTTGAAATCAAAGGCATCAAAAAGATTAACATCTGAGAGCTGACTTTCAGGAGTGCCACCTGGTTGGGGCTCAACAAATTCCGTGGAACGGTAGCTGTAAGTGGTCGGATTTTCAGTGGCGGATTTGGCTTCAACGATGGGTATCTCGCCATTGTCTGGGTTTTTCACGCGAGCCATACCGGTAAGCATGGCCATGTCGATGGCAATATTAAAATTAAGATGGGGAGTTATGCCGCCAAGACAGGATTCGGACGTGTTGAGCCCCGCATAGTAGAGCCCACACCCTCTTTGGCTTTTGGGATTAAAGTTATGATAGCGCAACTCCGTCCAAATGATATTTGAATACGCTATATCACACCACGGGCACGGGCACGGCCACACCCAGTATTTCAAGACATAAAAACCATCTTCATCGGTGGTGGTGCCGTACTGAGACATGGTGGTTTTCACCGGTACACAATCAAAGGCTCCCCAAAGTTTGTGCTTATCGGGATTGTACCCTGCCAAGTAGTCCAGTCCTAAGGTTTTTCCGCCGCTCTCTTTAAAATCTGTTGATCCGCTTTTGGGAGTATAAAAAGCCGTCAGATATCCGATGTTAACGGTAGAACGCTCAACGATCACTTTCTTATCGCTTAGAAGCACACACCGATATGCCTTATCCAAATCTTCCAATTCATTTAAATCAAGAGGGGCTTCCAGAAGAATGGGGGACTCACCTTCAGACAGGGGCCAGGTTTTTACCAAAACTGTATAGGTGGTGGGCTTCAGGGGCCAGTTTTCTTTATGTCCGTATTCCTTCACATTTTTGACCACAGCCTTTGGCGTTTCACCTTCACCCACGGGATATTGACTCATCACATCGTCATAGGCTGATTTCCAGAATCTGTAGGTGTCTCCTGCCATCACAATGGCGCTTTTGTAATCGCAACCCCCTATTTCACGCTTGACGTCCCCCTCTTCATCAAACTCCACCCAAAGAGGACAGCCATTTCTCATCACCAGCCCCTGGCCTGCCACAAAGCCCTTTCGAACGCGCAACCCGCCTGTCAGATTGAGCATGGACTCCTTGAGCATGGCGAGGCTTCCTGCGGCAAACACCTGAGGCTCTACGGCAAGGGATAAGAGAATCGAGATCAGAACAAAAGGGGCCAGTGATTTTTTTAAGAGACGTGGCATAAGAGCTGTTCCAGTTGTATTGATATCTGCATTCATTATTTTTACGGGCACAATCTGGCATGGGCAAAACCGCACTCGCAAAAACCTATTTGGCACTTTCAATCACACCGATAAGCTCCGGCATGGTGACAAGCCCGGAGACAACATCTTTTAAGAAGGGCTGAAGATTCACAGGCACCGGACAGTAGCCGATATAATCCAATGATTTCAGATGGCAGATGCCTTCGCTGACGATGCGCCGGGCTCCCGAATCAATTTTCCCAACCCCCACCGGTACGATGGTTTTGGCACCGGGGTCATAGCCTAGCAAAAGCACCCGACTTCCGAGTTCTTTGAGATATTCGTGGGAGCCCGAGAACTCGGGTATGGCCATGGAGACATTTACGGACCCTGTACAGGTGATACCCCTGGGTTGAATGGCATAGACCCAATGGGGCTGCACCAGCTCAAGGGTGTGGTCGGGAATCTGTGAAAGGGGCATAAACTGAACGTGAATGCTTTCATGATCGATCCCTTCGGGCCAGGTGACCTGCGCATTGCCAAGGTCCAGCATGAGTTTTTGGTGCTGATAATGGTTGGACTGCCCCTCCAGGAGTGCGGCAAAAGGCGTTGCCGGATCGAGCAAGGGCACACGCACCATCTCAAGTGTATTCAAAAGCCCTTTCTCAAGAGAGACCGTTTGGGTCAGGGTACCAATGTGTCGGTTGGAAAGCCCGGGGTTCACAATAAGGGTGTGAGCTCCTCCGGGAAGATTTTTTTCAGGAGACAGGCCGTAGCCAAATCCAAAGTAACCATCTGCATTGGTTTGGGTTGAAAGCCCCTCTTCTTCAAGCTGCACCGTCACCCCTTTAAGGGGTTTCATAAACTGATCCGCCACAAACCCTTCCACCAGAGTGGGCATGGAACGAACCTCAAAAAGACTGCGATGCACTTCCTCCTTTTCCCCCTCTTTTGTCTGCAAAACGCGGCAATAGATGGTGCTGCCGTAAGCAAAATCTCTGGCTGGGTAAAAGGCGATCATGGTGTTTTCGGGAAAATGCGAAATACCGCCTTCCACGGACTCTCGCTCTCGATGCACGGTGATGGGTTCGACCCGGCTCATGGTGGTAATGTCTTCCCCTTTGCGGGAGGTATCCCAGGTGAGACCGTGGGCCGTCTCCAGAACTTCAACAGAAATGGCGGCGGAATCCACTGCCTTGTTGAAATAGAAAGCGATAAAGGCGTTGGGTTCGGCTCGATTTTCGCCGTTTTCAGGCTCCTGGCGCACCACCTTTAAGGGAAGGGCCTCAAGGTTTTTCGCTTTAAATGTAACCTCCCGACTGGAGATCAAATCGCCACCTGCCGTAAAACAGGAGACCGAGAGAGTATGAGCACCACTTGCAAAGGTATCGGGATTGATGGAAAGGGTTGCAGTGGCCTCATCGCCATCAACGGTCAGGGGATGCGGTGGGCCACCATCAAGGATGGCGGAAACGGTGTCGCCTTGGGCAATACCAGGTAGGGATGCCTTTACTTCAAGCGAAGTAGTGGCCTTGGAAACCACCACCGGTGTGGAGAGATCGGGGCTGATAATCTCAATGGCAATGGATGCATCAAAGCGTAAGGTCACGCCGTAAAGGGTCTGATTTCCGGCAAAGTCAGACGCTCTCAAAACAACCCCGTGATCTTCATTTCGAATCAAAGAGAGGGGAATATCAAAGCTCCACAGATCCTTGCCTGAAGGGAGAACCGTCACTGGGTTTGCATTCAAGCTGACACTGGCAAGGTTGGCCTCTTTGATGGTTCCTGTCAGATGAAAGGGCGAGGCTGCCACAGAGCAGGTGCCGGTGCATCCACTTAAGGCCTCGGAGGTGATGGTAATCTCCGGAGCCCCGTCATCAAAATGAACCGTAAGGGCAAAATCAGATGAGACGCCTGAAGCATCTTGAGCCACCACGATCACCTCAAGCTTTGAAGCCCCCTCTTCTGCTGTGATGGTCTGCTCAAAGGAGACAGAGGTGCCAGAGCCCGTAAGCATGGCCGAAGAACCGTTCACAGTAACCCATAAGACGTTTGTCGATGCTTTGACCACGCCTTTCACCACCACACTGCGATCTTCAAGCCAGGCACCATTTCCGGGCGCGGTGATGGTGATTTCCGGCGGGTCTTCAGTCACCACGCCAGAGCCATCGTCGTAGTTCACAATCGTCTGGGCAGAACTGTTGCCGTAAGGGGTCTCTGCGGTGACCGTCAGGGTGTTGACTCCTGCCACGAGTCGCACATGGGAAATGGCAAAGCTGTACTGGCCATCCTGACCTTCTGGAAAATAGACTTCGCCGTTAAACATGAGACGAATCTTTTCTGGGGAGAGACTGGAGCGAAGCGAGCCTTCAAGGGTAATCTCATCTTTGGCAACGGTGCTGCCTGAAGCTGGAGCGTTGATGTGGATCACCGGTACAGCCGAAAGCACAGAGTGTACGGTGGCAACCTTCACCACAGTACTGCCGTTTTCAAGAAACATGGTTACGGTAATCACATTCTCGCCAATGGCCAGAGGAATCTCTCCTGTGATGGTGCCGTGTTCCCCATAAATAAGCCCGAAAATCTGGCCAGGAAACCGGCTGTTGGTGGCTTCGATCTTTTCGATGGGGAGGTTGGGAGAGCTGGCCACTCCAGAAAAAGAGAGAAGGGTATCGGTGGTTTCCATGTTACCGGGAATCTTAAGGTCCAAACTCGGTTTGACCGCCGGAGTGACGTCGACAACGGCTGGCTCGCTCTCCACACTGTAGAGGCTGTTGCTCACCTTGCACTGATAGGTTCCGCGATCTTCGTAGACCAGAGACGCAATGGCAAAGGTCTGGCTCTTGGCTTCTGAAATGGCTGATCCGTCTTTGAACCACTGGTAGTGTAGATCTGATCCGGTGGCAAGAATGGTAAGAACCAACTCATCCCCCTCGTCAAAGCTGCCGCCCACTGGATGCTTTGTAATCACAGGTTTTACACGCCGAACCGTGAGAAGGGCTTCCCGTGTGGTCACCTTGCCCCCCTCTTCTCCGGCTTTGTTGGAGACCACACAGTGATAGCGGGTGTTGTGGTGAACGTCATACATGAGGTTTGAGATGGTAAGAGATGGGCTCGTTTCGCCAGTAAGAAGCTCGCCTCCGCGATACCACTGATACGTCAAAAGAGAGCCTGAGGCTCTCACGCCAAAGCTCGCCGATGTCAACTCATCGACGTCTTTCTGATCTGCAGGCTGCTTGGTGATGGTTGGGGGCATGAGTACCACATCCATGGTGACAGGCTCTGAAGTGAGGCTGTGACTCTGGCCGTTCCAGGCATTTTTAACCACGCAAGTGATTTTGGCCCCATCATCGCTGTAATCCGCTTTGGAAATAGTGATTTTAGATGTGGTGACCTTCGCTTCATCGGTGCTTGTGGTGGTCTCGCCCGTTAAAAGACTTTCACCTTTAAACCACTCAAAGCTGAGATGCGAGCCAAACGCCTTGATGGTAAAGGTAACAGAATCCTCTTCGTTAACCGCCGCTGGGTTTGAGACAGGCTGAGCTTTGATTACGGGTGCGGCAAGATGAACGGTAAGGGTTGCCGGACTTGATGTGACAGAGCCGCCCTCTTGTCCATTCTCGCCATCCAAAAGATTGCTCACCACACACTCAATTGTGGCATTGTGATCTTCCAGGCTTACCGAAGGAAGGGTCCACTCAGGCGTGGTGGGGCCGGTGATGATGGTCTCATCGGCTCT
>JAKSCC010000183.1 GCA_022360815.1 Desulfobacterales bacterium | reverse complement strand
TTTCCGGCGTCCAGAAGCTCCATGGCACGCAGGTTCTTCTCGCCGCACTCCAGAACAAGGCCCAGAAGGGTGTTCATCTCAGGCTTGACGGTAAGCCCCACAAGAGCCCGATGCACATACTCGTAGACCACCGCATCTTCCTGGCCCAGCTCGGCGGCGTGGTCGGTGTAGGCCGCCAGCCCCTTCAAGCCAAAGAGAAGCAGATGCTGAAGGGAAAGCAGATCTTCTCCCATGCTGGTATCGCTGAGCAGACCATGGGCCCTCCCCTGAGCCACAAGCCCTTCGGAAGACCTTTTGAGCTTCAGGCCCATGGCATCAAAGCTCATATCCACAGTGGCTCCGGCTGCTGCGGCCTTTTTGATCATGCGATCCCTCAAGGCGATGGACTCTTCCAGAAGGTCCTCAAAGCGGCTGGGATCAAAATCGACGTTGGTTAAGGTAGAGAAGAGCGCTTCACAGACAAAGCGATCGGCCTCATTGTCTCGCACCCCTTTTAAGCCCGCAGCGTGGGCAGCCACTGAAACCCCTTTAAGGGTGTGGATCAAAAGGTCCTGAAGGGCGGAGACCTCCGGGCTTTTGCCACAAATGCCCCGGCTGGTGCACCCTTTTCCTTTAAAGGTCTGCTCGCACTGATAGCAGAACATCTTCATCTGTCTCCCCTTGCTTTTGGCCTCAGAAGCAAAGGCGAGCCCACCTTTCATAAAGCCGGGTATCAGTGCCGATGCAGCCACGCCCAGTGTGCTCTTCTTAATAAACCCCCGCCTGGATACGCCACGATCCTCTTTTCTGCTCATGCGCTTTCCCTTCCATCTTTTTGGTATCTGCACGGCCTTTAAAGGCGCGTGTCTACATTTTAGATCAAAATAGTATAGTATCGGGACATGTTCTTAAAAAACGTTTCGACGCATCCTGCCAGAGCGGGGTTCAACCGTCCTTGACCTGAGTCAATTTTTCATTTTTGCCGCCCCCCTTTTTCAGACACCCAAAAAAAGCGTGTCAGACTCGCCATTGGCCAGTCTGTGGACCTCACAATCGGTATTCCCAGTGTTAAAAACGCTTAGCTGCCAAAGGCAGGAAGAGACAAAAGGCTCCTTAAAAAAATCAAAGGATTTCTGAAGTAACACAAAAAAAGGGCCGCGCCTTTATTTTAAAGATCGCGGCCCTTTCAAAATCCTTTTTTGCCCTTGCCTTACACCATGGCAAAAACAGGTGCCGAAGAGGAGACCTCTTCCAAGTTCCCTGCCTTAAACGCCTCAAGGGCAATCACCAGCTGATCCGGGCAAGAGGTGGCCTTCTTTCCGCAGGGGATCCCTTTAAGCCGAGTGATCACCTCATCCACCCTCATCCCCTCAACCAGGTTCTGGATGCCGATAAGGTTTCCCGGACAGCCACTTGTGAAGTGAAGCTTTCGTAGCACACCGGACTCCACGGTAAACTCAATCGCTTTGGCACACACGCCCTGGGGCTTGTATCTGTATCTCATGGTCATATATCCTCGACTTTTTTTCAAAATCATCTTTTTTGCATGGGTGAGTCGGAGGATATACACCAACCTTAAAGAGATTGAAAGACCAAGTGACCCACTTTTTTCTTTATAAAAAAGTAAGACAGGATCACTGGATGGAAGCAACGGCTTTTTCTGATTTGGGACCCGAGGTTTCGGCCTTGAGGTAGTTGTTGTAGACATCCCGCTGCTGATTGGCATTTCTGTCTAACCCCGAAATAATTTTGCTGGTATCCACATAATACGCGCGCATGGCGTTGCCCGACTTTAAAAACCAGCGGTATTCCAAAACCGTTTCGGGTCGCGCACACTCCACGCAGAGATTCCAGTTCTTTTCAGGGGTCTCCACGGCCCGCTCAATGCCCTTGGCTTTCTCCTCAGCAGTCAGTTCTTTATCCGGTGATTTTTCCAAAGCATGGGCCAGAAAGCAGTAGGCCATACCTGCCCCAATCTGATCGTCTTTGATCTGCTTATCAAGGTCGATGGCCTTCTTCAAATAGACCTTTGCCTCTTCGTAATCGTCGGTCGCCATAAGGGCCCAACCCAAATTTCGATTGAACTGATACTCTAAGTTGATATCTCTCTTCTTCAGGGCTTCGGCCCTTTGAAGTCCGAGAAAGAGAAAAGATTGTGCCATGTGAGGATCGCAGTTTTGGGTTATCGGATTCATTCGGTTGATCAAAAGCCGCCCCAAATTGTTGATCCCTTCAAGATTTCCAGCCCGCACCCCTTGATAATACTGAGCATTGGCACTCTCCTGCATGCCAATGGATTCGTAAATTCTGCCCAACTCCGAATTAAAAGAGGCCTCCTGGGGGTCCAGCTCCAACCCCTTCATGTAGGCTGTCTCAGCATTGTTCAAATCCCCAGACTCGTAGGCAGAATGGCCCGATTTATTGTAATGATCTTTTAGATAAGAGCTGGATGTCATAACTCCCAAAAGCAAAACAATGGCCGTTAAAAACATCACTTCACTCTGAAATCGTGTGGGAACTTTAAGACTCTCCAGTATCACTTTGACTTTTTCACGGCCTGTGGTGGTCAAAGTGCCCTGACTGATCGCGGCAAGGCCACCCACCTGAGCAATGGTGGAGAAGGTGGATCCAACCGTCATGCTTCCCACAGACATTGCTTTTACGATGGTCACCACATAGCTGGCACCCAGCCCAATAGCCAGCATGGTCATAAAATTCCAGGCCCAGTCATAGCGATCCCAGGCGGTGGGGTCGGGTTCCAAATGCCACCACCAGCCGCCATCTTTGGGAGCGCACTGCTCGCGCCACCGCTTTAACTCAACCACCTTATTGATCAAAGTGGCATTTTTTCGAAGCCAGTCATCCAGGGATCGAATACGACTGTCGGCCCGCACAAACCACTCGGCAGCATTCTTGTCATTCACATCGTACTCTGCATAGGCTTTATGGATGGCATCCCGAGTAAAAAGCACATTCAAAACCACCTGTTTTTCTTCCACGGTGTAACTCTTCTTGTCCGTGGGAAGGCTCTGCATCTCGGTCAGGCCATCTTGTAGCCGGTTAAATAGATCGGATACCTTTGAAATGTGATCGGATTCTGACATCTTCACCCTCCTTGGTTGTCTTGCCACCCATTTGACACACCCTTAAACGATGGCAAATTTGGTCTGCTATTCAGCCGGTTTTCCCCTCTTTTAAAAACTCTTTTCGAACACCCTTTTCAAGATCTCCTGCACTTAACGTTGAGCGGCCCTGGTTCAACGCTTCAATGGCCCCATACCGAATGACGTTGATAATGGCCCCACCCGTCAATACGTATTCTTCGGCCAGAGCCGCCACATCAACCCCATCATCCAAATGTGCCATCGTCCCCAAAGCCCGACGCCAGATCATCTCCCGCTGCTCTGCATCGGGAACCGGAAAATAGATGGCCGATTGAAATCGCCTAAAAAACGCATCGTCCAGATTCGCTTTCATGTTGGTGGCCAGAATCACCACCCCTGGAAAATCTTCGATGCGTTGAAGCAAATAGGCGGTCTCCTGATTGGCATGCCGATCGTTCGCACTTGAAGCCTGAGCCCGTTTTCCAAAAAGCGCATCCGCTTCATCAAAAAAAAGAACCCAGTTTCGATGTTGAGCCTGATCAAAAACATTGGCCAAGTTCTTCTCTGTCTCTCCAATATATTTGGAGACCATCATCGAAAGATCAATGCGGTAGACATCCATCTGGCACACCGTTCCAATCAGTGAGGCCGTCAAGGTCTTTCCCGTGCCCGGAGGCCCATGAAAAAGTGCCCGGTATCCCGGCTTGATCACTCGAGAAAGCCCCCAGGTATCCATAATCTTTCTGTGATGATGAATCCAACCGGTGATGTGGTCCACCTCATCGGCCACCGAAGGGGAAAGCACCAGATCCTCCCACCTCAAACGTGTGGTGAGTCTTCGAGCCGGAAACCCCACACTGTAGTCCGGACGATGCTCCTGACCCGTTGTCACCCGACTTAAAAATGCTTTGGAAATGCTAAGGCTGCGGCTCAAAAGCGGCTCCCCATCCTCTTTGCCCTCCAACCTTAAAATACCTTCGCGGGAAAAGGGGTGGTCTTGCGAAAAAAGAGCCATCAATTCGATCCGTTGGGACAAGTCGTCTCCGGAAAGCAGAAAAGCTGCGGTCTCTCCTGTGGGAAGAAAACCACCGTGCCGGTTTCCGGTAACCCCACCAAACTCGGTGAAACCTCGGGCAAAATTCTTATTCTGCACAAAAAACGTATCGAGTATCTGAGGCCGAATATGGGGAGCCAGGGCAAGGATCAGGGTCAATCTTTCAAAAAAACCAAGCCCCAGTCGCTTTATCTCCCGAGCAAAAATTGAATCATCCTTAGACAAATCGGGGGGCGAAAGGGACAGAATATCTTTCACTTCGCACTCATGACCAAAATAGAGCGCAATGCGGGTTTCAAGCACCTTTTCAAACCAAGACATCTCACATTGAAGGGATGTGGCGTTTAAAAAGGCTGGCAAAGGGAGAGGATCAAACGTGGGTTTTGGATGGGGAATCATAAATGATCTATTCGTAAAAAGTTGTGTATCGCTGAGAGACTCTCGATCTTTTTGCGGAGCTATCAGAAAAGGGGGATTGGTGGAATCACGCCAATGCAAAAAATGAAAATAGCCGCTTAAGCTCTACTTTTGAGACACACTAAAAATGGAATGATTACCTCTCCTCCTCTTCATCCAATCCCATTTCCCTCTGAAGGGGGTCTTCACTGCATTGAATCATCTCAGCCAATTTTGCCTGGGTCACGCCCGTTTCGCTGGTGTTGGCCATAGACACCCCTTTGTCCCTCTTTTGGGCAGCACATTTTTGAATGTTCTCTTCAGAGCAGGTCTGCATAGTTTTCATAGCATCCACTTACCTCGTCTTTATATGGGTATTGATTTTGAAGCTTTTTCACCCAACGTATCGGCCTCGGACTCCAGCCTGCCATCGTCGTTTACCGGCATCCCCGCCACCTCACCGGTGGGCGAAACCCGGCCCTGACTCTGCTGCACCACATGGGCCAGCTCATGGCCCAAAAGCTGCCGACCTGCCGAGGTATCAGGCTTGTACTGACCGGGCGCAAAATGAATATCGCTCCCTTGTGTGTAGGCCAAAGCCCCCACCTCAGGCGCTTTGGACGAAGAGGGATGCACCTTTACAGTGGAAAAATCAGTCCCAAAAGAACTTTCCATCCCCTCTTTCACCGCATCGGGCATACCGGTGGTGTTCTTTTTTTGAATAGAGCAAGAGGCGGCTTTCGACCGACATTGAGCTCTTTGACTGGCCGGCTTAACCCCAGCCTCCTGATAGACTCTCTCCTTCATAATGGATCACCTCCACGTGACATAGAGAACCGTTTCCATCCAAGGGTGTTTAATGGGAGTAATACCCCAGGGAAGCTGGTCCAAAAGCATATCGTAGGCTTTGGGTTCCACCTGGAGATGCCAGGCTCCCTCTTGCTGAAAAAGACGCCCTTCACGAGCCAAAAATGCTTCTCGAAGCCCATCCACCGATGTGTTTTTCACCGCCGCCCAATTTGCAATCACCGCTTCAAGCAAACCATGGGCTGTGGATCTCTCTTCTGGAGTCAGCGAACACCTTTTTCTATGCCGCCCTTGAGAAAGGGTCCCGCAAAGCAGCCGATTCAAGGCAAGGGTCTCGCCGTGATGCGCCTCCCGTTTATGAGAACAAAAGTCGAGCAGCAGGGCCGCCCGATCTGCCTGCAGCTCATCTTTAAATCGCCCCTCTTCCAAGTATCCCAAACGCGAAAACAGGGTACCAAGGTAAGGTGTTAAAAGAACAAGACCCGCGTTATCCACCATGTAAAGCGAATCGGGCACCTCCTCTTTCGATGTGAGAATCTCCTCTATTTCAGTCTCGACCTGGCCTTTTCTCTTCTCTTGCGGATCGCGATGAAGCGTGGTGTGAAGCACCTCCATCACACCACTTACCTGTGTGCGATTCTCAGGACGAAGGTTCACCGAAACCCCATCCAGAAGCTCTATCAGGGCAGAGTCTCCCCCGTTTCGAGCCATCCAAGAGAAGAGCTCCTCAAGAAAAGAGAAGGGATCAGGCTGCCAATTCACCGATGCCGACTGCTGAAACACCCACGCCCAAATCAACTCTCGCCATCGCCACAGCCCCGAAGAACGACCTGCCGTTTCTATGCCCAACATCACCACATGAAGCGTTTCGGAAACCGGCTCAGGGATCTCTTTTGAAAAGAGCCTTAAAACACGATCCGGCTTCTCCTCACAACAGATCGCTGCCAAACGACGAGCCCCTTCCGGGCTGCTTATTTTCGAATGAAAAATTTCTTGAAAAGAGTCTACTTTTTCGCCTTTAAAAAAGGGAACCAAGCTCCAACGAAGCAGAAGGGTTTGATCGGCAACAGAGATGCGCTCCACAGGAGAGTCCCCCGCTAAAAAAGCCTCAAGGAGCGCAAGGGTAAACTCCCGATAAAAGCCACTGACCCAACGTTCATAAAGGGAGAGTAATTTGTGAATGGAGGTGGGCTCTTTGCTTTTTTCTTGATAAATTTGCGCCAAAAGAGCATGCACTTTATGGGCCGCTTCAGCACTGCCGTTGCGCTTGAGGCGCTCCACCCAAAAGTGCAAGGCCTCTTCATCCCATGATCGCCCTTTCTGAAGAGGATCAACCCCCAGGCCTCCGGCAGCCTCAACAAGGGCATTGGCATCACCTTGAATCAGAGCAAAGATCAAGCTCTCTTTAGCCTGCCGACCTTTTTTACTTGACCTCGCAGCTCCTAAAACCTGAGCCACCCGCTGGGCCACCAGATCTTCGGGGGCCGCCGAAAGTGCTTCCAAAATCCAGCGAAGCACCCGGGCCAAACTCTTTTCAGGCAGCAACGCCACAAGACGCGCTACGCGATGCGGGCTCTTCTGAAGTTTTCGAGCCCAAGTCAGAAACTCCACGGGTCGCCGCTTTTTCAAGCTCAAAACAAACCGCACCATCTCTTCCGGCGTTTTTTTGGGGGGGCGAATAACACCTTCATTATAACAGAAAAAATCATCCATGACGTCGGTCAGTTCGGGATGCCATGGCAAAAACTGGTTTGTCTCAAACACAGGTGTTTCCTTGAGCTGCTCCTCTTTCAATTCAAGAAGCAGATGATACACCTCCCGGGAAGACTGGGCCTTGTAGATAGAGAGAAAAGCATCAAGAAGTGTCTGGTAGGTGGTGTTGGATCGAGCTGCCATACCTGAGACAAGCTGCTTTACATACTGTTTAAAATTAAACCGAGGCCCCCTTTCATAGAGGAGTATGGCCAAGGAGAGCTCCCAGAGAAGTTCTGAAAAAGGCCCCACATGAGAAAGGGCTTCCACTTGCCCTTTGAGATGGTTTTCACGGGTTAAAGTCTCATCCACGAACTGCCCCACGGCTTTTCCGGAAGGCCCCAATGAGGCCGTGACAGCAACCAGATCATCGTGACTGAAACGTTGTACCATGCGTCGCCTCACATCAGGCCGCCGCCCTTCGCGAGACACCACTTGCCCCATCACGTCCGAAAAAAGAGGTATCCCACGCTTTACCGCCTCCATATCCGTTAGGGTTGCCCCCCCTTTAAGGGCACGCCCCAAGGCATCCAGAAAGAGAAACTCAGGTCCTAAAGTATCAAACATTTCATTTGAAAGGGCATCTCCACCGGGTTTCAAATCCACCAGCAATTGGGCCAGAAGTCCCGTCACTTCAAGGGCTGCTGACTCCCTTGTCTGTTTAAAAATTGAAGCAAGGGCTGAAATCAATGAAACCTTGTCGAGGTTCTGACGAGACGCCATGGCAAACACCACATGCCGCAAATACCCTTTTCGATCGCCCCTGGCCCGCCCTTCTCCCAAAACCCAGGCCAAGGTAAATTCCCAAAGAAGGAGCTCCAGCGCTCGACTACTGCCCGGAACCGGGGTCAGCTCCAAAAGAAGGTTTCGATTCGCCACGGTGATCACCACAAACCGCCCCATAAAAAAGCCATGCTCTGGCGACAGCCAAACCAAACTCTCCAAAAGCTGGGGACGTTCCAAACTCCGCGCTGCGTTTCGAGGAACCTGAGCTTCACCTCCGTACCGATCAAAAAACCGAAGCACCTCAAGGCGTGCACGACTCCAACTATCTGAGAGGCGTGTCAAGTCGCTTCCAAGGCGTCCATGGCGCACCACGTCCTGCAACTGATCAAACACATTTTTCCATGGCACCAAACCAGTCTGCCCCTGAGGCGAATCAAAGGAAGAAGAGCCAATGCTCTTTTCAAGGGCTTTGATGAAAGCCTTCTCAAAATGTATGGGCAGCAGTCGCTCCAGATCCGACGCAGACAAAACCCCTAAGTCGAGCTCCAAACGGGGAATCAACAGCTCTTCCCCCTTCCACGACCACTCCTCCATCACTTTTTCAAGGCGGGGCAGCGCCCCTTCCTTCAGAGCAGCAACCAGCCGCTCTTCCATCACTGGGGCTTTCACATCATCCTGCACTGAAATTTCAAAATCGGCTTTGTGGATCACACAGGAGACCATCAGGGAAAACGCTCCTTCTGCCTATTTCTCAGCCACACCAGCCCCATGGCCACACACGTGGTCAAAAAAATCAAAAAAATCGCCTCGTTGGTCCAACTATTTACCGTCGGTTCCACCGCTTCATAGAGCCAAATCAATCCCACAAAAAGAAAACACGCCCCAATGACCACCCGAGGGTAGCGCCCTGCAAGCTGCCGTACACTGCAGAAAAAAAGTGCCAGAACACCTGCCACAAAGAATGCTCCACCAAGGGCCAGAATAGAGATAAGGATCAAGGGCCTCCTCCAGCACAAAGCATCGGCCAACCCCGTGCTCCACACAAGGCCGGCAAAAAAGTCCTCCTGTCCTTCGAGCCTCTTTTTATTGTAATTCAGAAATACCTCGGCGTTTGCCTCTGTCACCTCCATGGCAAGTCCCTTGAATCCCAGATCCAAAGCGATGGAAAAAAAGGTCTCGGAGGCAGGCTTTTCACTACTCATGCATCCCGGACCCACCACTGGAATCACCTTCTCATCCTCTGGTTTCATCAAGTCGAGCCTACAAGAACGATTTAAAAGCGCCATCTCCCATCGGCAGGTGCTCCAGGAAGGATTCGGCAGCTCAATAAGAATGCGCGAAACGCCATCCTGAAGGGTTGCCAAGGCTTCAACGTCTACGGTTTTCACCCCTTGAGATGTGGCGTAGATATTGATATCAGCTCTGCCGCTTTTAAAGGGCTCTGCCCCTCGAAGCCGATAGATAAGATTTTGAACCCGGCTCCCCCGGCGGGTCTCCTCTCCCAAGGTAATCAGCTCACCACACGTTCCATCTCCAGTGGGTTCTGACGCCTTCACCGCAAAGGCCACCAGCCAGGTGGCCGGAATCTTTAAAAGCACCCCGCTGCTTCCCGAATCCGATATCTCTCGAACGATCTCATCCACCAGGTTGAGCACCGAAAACGAACTATAATTTCCCGCCCAGCACTCCCTTCCCATGCCATCACCCGTCAGATCCACTATCAGGTCCACACAGGTTCCATAAATCTGAAAACCACGAACTTCTTTGCACAACCCTTTTCCTTTTTCACGCAGATACCCCTGGCTGTCTGGAGCAAGCCCCGCTTCGATCCCCAGCCGCGACCACCCCTGAAGATTGATGGGCAGCTTCAAACTGGGGTCACTCACAATGCCATAGGTATCAAACTCAAACGCAGAAGGATCTGGTGGACAGCTGCACCCCTCTTCGGGGGTCAGCTCCACGGCCCAAGCAAAACCTGCCCAGGCCACCAGAAGGGCAAGAAGCCAAAAAAGATGGATGGATCGTTTCATAATGCCCTCGACTTTTTTCAGACAAAGCGTCACCAGCAGATGCTGCGCCACATGCTTGCCATCTGGGTGCCTATCAATATTAAAGGGGGATCTTTACCTTGTTTTCAAGTCGGTGACGAAGGCCTACCCTCTGAGCCAAATTCATAAAGGAGCTCAAGAAGGCCCTGGCCCAGGTCCTGATAATGCTCAGGAACACGCTTCACCGCACAGGAGGGTTTAAATGCATAGGGTGTGGTTTTGTAGTGGTGGCAGGAGTCCCTCTTTTTAAACTCCACGTCCACCTCACCTGAAAGAATGTCACGAATGAGGGTTGTCACCGTTGAGAGAGGCACTCTCTGATGCCCTGTCACAATCACATGGCGATTGGCATACTCCGAAGACAAGATGGCCACCGCTTCACGGGCCGTATCTGAAACGTGAATGTAGTCCCGTACATCATCGGGGCTGCCCGAAAGGATGATCCGCTTTTCAAAGAGAGCCTGAGTCAGCATACGCTGGATGGCGTTAAAATGGTTCGCCCGAGGACCATACGGGGTTCCAATTCGCAGAATCGTGTAGGAGAGACTAAACTCGTTTCCATACTCCTCAATCAACTTCTCACATGCCTGTTTGGAGACCCTGTAAAAGCTGCCTCGATCGCAGTAGACATACATGGAACTTGCAAAAACAAGGCGGCTGACTCGAGCTCTAAGACAAGCCTCCAGCACCGCACACGTTCCCATGACATTGACCTCCATGGTCTCGGTAGGCTTTCGAGTGGACTCTCCTATGTCGGATACACCGGCAAAATGAAACACATAACGAACCCCTTCAAGACTCTTTTCAAGGGCTTTCCGGTCCAAAAGATCCCCTTGAACCATCCTCTGTCCCGCTTGAAGGTAGGGAGAACAAACCCGATCAAAGACTGTGACATCGTATCCACAAGCGGTAAGCTCATCGGCCACATGACTGCCCAGAAACCCCGAGCCTCCCAAAACCACAACTTTCTTCATGGAAATCGTCCTTAACTCTTATGGCAAAAGTCCCTCTGCCCTTATAAAGCAACAGACGTTGAGACCTTTGTTCTTTTGGGAAAAGGAGAGCTGCTTTTGGAAGAGACGATGCCGAGAAAGTGAAGCTGGGTCTTGCGGGCAGCCAGGTAATCGGTCATGGCATCGCCTACCATGAGACACCTCGAAGGGGTCAAACCATAACTCATAAGAAGACTTTCAATGATATCGCATTTGGTGCGGGGTGAGCCGTGAACCTCTTCAAAAAAAGAGGCAAGCCCTCGCTCTTCAACCACCTGTTTCAACTCATCCTCTGGTGTTCCAGAGACCACGAAAGCTGGAATTCCCTGGCATTGTAACATCTCAAGAGACGCCATCACCCCGTCTACAATTGGAGCTTCAAGCACCCCTTGCCTCACCAGATCGGAAAATGCCCGCCCCAGACTCTCCAGCCGCGCCTCTCCTGCAGGCTCTCCAAGCAGCTCCTCAAGGGCGTAGCAAAACTTCACGTACCGTGAGACTCCGCCATGGGCCAGATGGTACGCCACCACAGCCTTTTCTACCTTCGGGCCATAAGGCCGAAAAAGCTTGGCAAACGCTTCGGTCTTAACCCCCACCGAATCAAGAATCACACCGTCAAAGTCAAAAAATACGGCATCCCACTTACGCCCCTTCCACTTTGCCACAATCACGCCTCCCCTCAGCAAGCACCCTCACAAGATTGTTCACAGACTCCGTCTCCATTCTCACTCGGGATTCAAAGGCATAAGAGCCAATGTGGGCTGTCAAAAGAACATTGTCCAAAGAGCTGAGCGGACCGCAATACGGCTCTTCTCCAAAAGTATCCAGCGCTGCCCCAGCCAACTTGCCGGAGCGCAGGACTTGGTAAAGGGCTGCCTCATCCACCAACCCGCCGCGTGCCGCATTGACAAAATACGCCCCTTTTTTCATCCTGCGAAGGGCGGATTCATTCACTAAATGATGTGTTTTTCGATTGTATGGCAAATGGAGGGTAACGATATCCGATTCGAACAAAAGCTCTGAAAACGCCGCTTGTCGAACAGAAGCTGGAAAATGACAAAGAGGGGATGTATCAAAGGCAAAAATTTCACACCCAAAGGGTTTCAGAAGATGCGCCAGATGTGAGCCAATCTTTCCATAACCCACCACCCCTACGGTTTTTCCCGAAAGCAGTGCCCCCATGGGCCGGTGCCAGCTGCCGCCACAGATGCTTGCATGAGAAAGGTGAATCCCACGAAGAAGGCTTAAAATCAAACC
>JAKSCC010000081.1 GCA_022360815.1 Desulfobacterales bacterium | reverse complement strand
TCTCCGGGTGTGAGGCAAAGATTGAGCCCTTTTAGCACCTCTCTTTTGCCGTCAAACGAGAAGCTTAAGTCCGTAAGGGAGATCTCGCCGTTGGCCAGGGGGAGCGGAGTGGGATTTTTCGGCTCTTGGACCTCGGGCTTTGCGTCAAAAATGAGGACGAGACGATCCAGTGACGCCTTGCCCCTTTGGATGAGGTTGGTCATCCATCCCATGGCCATCATGGGCCAGGTGAGAAGGCCGAGGTAGCTGATAAAGGCCACAAAATCTCCGGGAGAGATGGCGTCGGTAATGACGAGCCGTCCTCCAAATCCCACCACGATGGCGGTGCCCGCTCCCGAAAGAAAGATCATGAGCGGCATAAGGGCCCCGGTCACTCGAACCAGCCGCAAGTTGCGCTTGAGATATTCTGTGGAGAGGACCGAGAGTCTCTCATCCACCTGCTCGCCTTTTCCGTAAATCTTCACCACGCGAATGCCGTCCACTGCTTCGCGCACATGCTCGGTGATTTCGGCCAGCCCTTCCTGCACCTTTTGATGGCGGGCGTGCATTTTTTTGCCAAAAATGCGGGTGGTCAACACAATAAAGGGCATGGGGATCAGGGCCATCAGAGCCAGGCCCGGGTGAATCCACGCCATAAAGCCGATGGCGGCTCCGCCCAGCATCACGGCGTCGGTGAGGGCCACAATGCCCATGCCGGTGGCCATGCGAATGTTGTTGATGTCGCTTGTGGCGTGGCTCATGAGATCGCCGGTGGTGGTTTTGTCGTAGTAGCGGGCATCAAGGGTGAGAAGGTGGGAGAAGAGGGCGTCTCTTAAGCCTTTTTCCACCCTTCTGGACGTGCCGATGAGGGTGTGTCGCCATCCAAAGCGGAAGAAGCCGATAAGAATGGCAAAAAAGAGGATGATCAGGGCATCTTTCCCCAGAAGAAGAGGGGTGGCGCTGCCCTGGGCGAGGCTGTCGACGGCGTGTTTGATGACACGGGGGATAAAGAGCTGGAGCGCATCCACAGCAAGGAGAAAGCAGAGCCCAGAAGCGATGCGTCGTCTGTTTTCGATAAAATAGGGGCGAATAAGAGAGAAGGCGGTCATGCGGGGTCCCTGATGTTGGAGTCATAAAGAGAGCTCCTTCAAGATGGGGTCTTAACGCCTTGAAGTCAAGGCGTAACACGCTAAACGGATTCTCCCACGGCCTGTCCCGATGCCCAGGCCCAGTGGAGGTTGTATCCCCCGAGTTGGCCGGTGACATCCAAAACCTCACCGGCAAAGTAGAGGCCTTTGGTCTTTTTGCTCTCCATGGTTTTTGAGGAGATCTCACGGGTGCAGACCCCTCCGCCCGTGACCTCGGCCTTTTTCATGCCAAGGGTGCCCGATGGGGTGATCAGGTGGTTGTGGATCCGTTTTTTTAACGTGTCGTATTGGTCTCGGGTGAGCTGGGCCACCTGCTTGCTTGCCAGCTTTGAGGGGAGAATGGCCCGGGTAAGGCGCTCTGGAAGGTGTTTTCCGATAACGGTTTTCACCATGGGCTTGCCGCCGGACGCGTCAAAAAGGGTGTCGATGGGAGCTTGGGGGAGAAAGTCGATGGCGATGGCCTCTCCCTTTTTCCAGTTGCAGGACCCCTGAAGGGCGGCGGGCCCGCTCAGGCCGGTGTGGGTGAAGAGAAGGTTTTCAGTGACACTTTTTCCTCCGGCTGTCAGGCGTGCGGGAAGGGCGATGCCTGCAAGTTCTTTGAAGGAGCTCTTTTTTTTAAGGGTAAAGGGAACCAGTGCGGGGCGGGCCGGAACAATGGCGTGGCCGAACTGTTTTGCAATGCGGTGCCCGAAGTCCGTTGCCCCGACCTGGGGCCAGGCCGGGCCTCCCAAGGCCACCAGACAATTTTGGGCTTCAACGGTCTCCTGGGAGAGGGTGAGGTGAAAATTCTCTTTTTTTTCAAGGCGCGTGATGCGTTGGCCCAGATAAAAGGAGACTCCGGATCTGCGGCACGCCTCTTTTAGGGCCGAGACGATATCGGCGGCTGATTTTTTGCAAAAGAGCCGGCCAAGCTCCCGCTCTTCCCAGGAGATACCTCTCGCATCGAGAAAGCCGATGATCTCCCACGGGGTGAAACGGGCGATGGCCGATTTGACGAAATGGGGGTTTTCACAGACAAAGTGGTGGGGCTCCATATCTCTGTTGGTGAAGTTGCACTTTCCCCCGCCAGCTACCAGAACCTTTCGTCCCGGCTTTTTGCCATGGTCCACCACACAGACTCTCTTTCCTCTTCGAGCGGCCACCATGGCGGCCCAAAGGCCGGAGGCTCCGGCTCCCAACACCATCAGATCATACGGTTTCATGCGTCCTCTCCCGGGGCACGTTTTATTTTGGGGGCAGCCGCGTATGGCGGGATCCCCTTTTGTGATCCGGGTTGCTCCAGAAGTCACGTCACACAAAGAGACCTCTTATAGTTCCTTTGATTATGACAATCAAGCCGTGAAGATGGAATAATTTGTTGAGGAGCTTTTTTAAAAAAGGACCCGCGAGAAGATAGGTTGCAGAGCCCTTGGAGATTGCTCTCAAAAAAAATTCAAGTTTCTGTGCGTGAAATCACTGCAGGAAGCCCAGACTTTTTCTATATCTAATGAAAACGTGCGGCATAGATCGATCGCTGACCTGAAGAAAAAAAAGGGGGAGACATGGAGATGTGCACCCATCGGGAAGAGAGAGCCGATAAGACTTTTTTGTTTTGCCAAAGCACCGCGGATGAAACGGAGCTTACCTTAGGAGATATGGTGGCTGTGGGCTCTGCCAATTTGACCTCGGGAGATCTGATCCACAGCCGCTTCGAGGTGGTATCCCGTCTGGGCTACGGAAGCTTTGGAACCACCTATCAGGTGATCGATCAAAAGACAGGGGGCCTAAAGGCGATCAAGGTGTTGGATGAGAGTCTCTCACAGGATGAAGGGGTGATGGGGGCGGTGAGCAATACCCTGCATATGGTACGCATCAATCACCCCAATATTTTGAGAATCCATGATGTTAGCCGCGGAGAGATGGCCTTTATTGAGATGGACTACGTGGAGGGCCGCAACCTTGATGAGGTGATTCGCCAATCTCCAGATGGCAAGCTGACGGAAGCCGAGGCGATACACTATGCCAAAGAGATGGCCCAAGGGTTGGCCTATGCGCATGCTTCGGGCATTACCCATCTGGATCTAAAACCCTCAAATGTTTTGGTGGCAAAGGATCAGGGCGTTACGCTTTGTGACTTTGGAGTGACCGGAAAGCTCTGGTTTCTGGGACATTATCTCCATGGAGGGCTTCGCCGCTATATCGCCCCGGAGGTGATTCACGGCATTGGTGTGGGAAAAACAAGCGATATCTATTCGTTTGGCGCGGTACTCTATGAGATGCTGACTGGCCGTCCGCCCTTTTCAGGAGAAGACGGTGCCATTCAAACGCTCACTGAGAAGCCCCTGCCCATGGAAGGGGTGAGCCGTGAGCTCTCTTCGGTGGTGATGAAGTGCCTTGAAAAAGATTCGAAGAAGCGCTTTGGAGGATTTGATGAAGTGCTGGTGGCCCTTGAGGCTGTTTTAGGTATTCGAAAGTTGGCAGAGAAAAGATCTTATAGGAACTCTGGTCGCTTAATGAGCCTGGCCCTTCTTTTTGTTTGTGGTGCGCTTTTGGTTGGATTGGGTGTTTTGCTCTGTTAAAAGCTTAGCGAAAAAAGATCTGAATGGATCATAGGGAAGGGGCTGAAAGTGCTTCTTCCCTGTTTTGTTTTTGAAGGTTGATTTGGAATAAAAGGTGATATTATCTTCTGGTTAACCATTTAAAATATAAAATGATTTGATCGTGGATTGATTTTCCTAACATGGTTGTGTAACAATGAACACCGTATCCTAACACAATCGGGTTATAGGTCTCTCTAAAAGAGGAAGCTGATGGCATGCGCAGGGTCTGCTGACGTTGCGGCGAGGCGTTCAGCCGTCTCTTTTTTTGGGCAAGGACGCTGTGTCTTTGTGTTTTTTTAAGGTTAGGGAAGTTTTAGAATTATTAAATGGTTATGGAGGGTTATAAAATGAAGAAACGCAGGTTGGTCTGGCTTGTGGTGCTTGTCCTTATGCCATTTATTTTTTTGGGGTGTGATAAAGATTTAACACCTGAAAACACGGTGATTGTGGTCTCTGATGGGGTTACCGGTGAGGCGGAAGGTGCCGGGGAAATCCTCCCCAATGCCATCGTTTACAAAGTGAAAAAGAGCAGTACCCATTTTACAAAGCTTTTGAGTGCCGACAAAGTGGAAGGGGTCACGGTTGTTTTTGGCCTTTTAAATCCCGATACGGGAAGCTGGGATCAGATGGGCGACCTCTTTAAGACCGGAGAGGATGGAAAGGTCACCCTAGACGGGCTGCGAAAGTATGTGGCGCCCTATCTCTCTCGGGCGCCTGTGACCTTAAGGCTTCAAGCCAGGGCCTATCTCTCTAAAAAGGTGTACGTCAAAGACGATTTGGGCATTGTGCGGATTCTCTCGGAAGATGAGGGTGAAAATCCGGCCGCGATCTTTGCCGATCACGACAACACGGTTCACGCCACCGGAGGCTTAAACTCCATTGCTGACTGGATCAAGTTTCTGAATGTCACCAAAGGCGACTGGCCCTATGTGGATGACCGCGTGAAAGATGTGCTGGGTGCCCATCTTGCCTCAGGAAAAGATCTGGTTTTGATAACCGGTATGTCTCCCGAAATTCGTTACCTCTGCCGCCAGCAGATGATCAACCATTTTGAGACCGGCACAAGCCGAACCATTCCCATTATTGTTAAAAAAGATTTTCCCTACGATAACAGCCCTGAATTTAAGGCAGAATGCTTGAAAATTCTGAAATCCCTTTATGGCCCTTCCAACAGCCTGGCCATGGTCGGGGACACGGTACGCCAGGATGGATACGGAGCCTTTTCCGCAGGTGTGCATTATGTGCCGCTTAACATCTACTACGATCCGGCTTTCTGGCTTTTGAACACCGAAGGCAAGGGGTGGATTCACCCGGACACCATCGCCTGGAACTGGGATGAGGTGATGGCAAAAATTGAAGAAGGGCCTGTGGTGCGAGAAAACTATTTTATGAAGCACCATACTGGCTTTAAAAATATTGCCCATCGCGGGGGTGCAGAGCTGATGCCTGAGAACACCATTGCGGCTTACCGCAACTCTCTGGTTTCAGGAGCCCACACCCTTGAAGCGGATGTGCACATGACAAAAGATGGGGTGGTGATTGTTTCGCATGATGAGACAGTGGATCGCTGCACCGACGGAACCGGAGCCATTGTCGACAAAACCCTGGCCGAACTCAAGGCTTTGGATGCTGGCTACCGTTTTACAACCGACGGCGGTAAAACCTTCCCCGAGCGCGGCAAGGGGCACCAGCTTCCCACCCTGGAAGAGGTCTTCAGCCATCCCGATCTTGCGGGCGTTCCCATGGTTCTGGAGATTAAGCAGGAGGGCGAGGTGATCGTGGACAAGGTGCTTGAGCTTATCGATGATTATGGCATGCAGCACAAACTAATACTGGGTGGGTTCAACCAGTCGACCTTGGATTTGATCAAGGACAAGTCTGAGGCACTTGGCCTTGATATCAAGACGATTTTTGACACCAAAGGGGTGCTTGAGTTCACCTTTACCCCCACATCCATCATGAAAAAGCCCGATTATCAAATGCCAGCCGATGTCTTGTGTCTTCCCAAGCAGCTCATGACCCAGGCCATGATGGCAAAAATCCGCATTCTTGGCATGAAGTGCTATGTCTGGACCGTCAACTCCACAACCGAGATGAAACGTCAGATGAACTGGTTGAAGGTGGATGGCATCATGACAGACAACCCGGCACGCCTTCATGGGGTTATCACAGCACCTTAACTGGTTTATACGCATAGCAAATCAAAGCAAGGGAAAAGGGGCATGCGAGTCGGTGCCCTTTTTTTTGTGCCGGTGTGGAAAAGCGTTTGGTGGAAACCGGTCGGTTTGAAAAAACCTACCCCAGGGCCACCATCAAAAGTCCCAGAGTGATGGCAAGAAGTCCTAAATATTTGGGGGCGGTGTTGGCCTCTTTGAAGAGAAGAATTCCCAAGACCGCGCCAATGGGAATGCTGAGCTGCCGAAAGGCCACAATGTAGGTGACATCGGAGGCAAAGTTCATGGCGGTAAGCACAAGGCTGTAGGTTCCGGTAATGCCCACTCCGGTGATGGCCGCCTGCTTTGCGCGATAGGTGGATGAGCCCTCATGGGAGCACCAGTGAAAGAAGAGCAGAGCGAGAATGGCAACCACATTTTGAACAAAAAGATAGAGAAGGGAGAGGAGCCAGAGGTTTTGGGTTTTCCCAAAGGCTTGGGCCAAGGCTCGAATGCTGAAGTCATCTGCAAAGGAGTAGCCCACGGTTCCGATGGCCGCTGCAATGGCAAAGGGTGTGGCGTTGTTTAAAAATCGGGAGAACCGGATGTCACGCACACGGGCAAGGGGGAGAAAAAAGCATCCGCCGACGATAAAAAAACAGCCCACAAGGCAGAGGGCGGAGATGTTGTCTCCCTTTCCCATGGCGAGAGATCCGAGGGAGACAAAGACAAGGGGCAGGGCCCGCGCCGTGGGGTAGACCACGGAAAGCTCTCCTTTTCGGTAACCTGCCGAGAGGCCTGCGTAGTAGAGGCTCTGGAACAGTCCACCTGCAACAAGGGGAACCCAGATGCGGGAGGGAAAAGAGGGGACAAGTTTAATGACTGGACAGACAATGGGGGCCAGAAGAAGATTTCCCCAGAAAAGAGCCCACAAAAAGAAGAGGGGGTTGGGGTTTTCATTTTTGCCGATGAGGTTCCAGCCCGCATGGGTAAAGGCGGAGACAAGGACAAGCAGTATGGCTGTGATTTGCATAAAAAACCTTTAAATCGGCAACAAGGCTTAAAAGAGAAGCCCGGGCGCAAAAAGCAGGGAAAAGAGCACCGAAAGTCTGGCCGTGCCCGCAAGGGTTTCGTTTAAAGGAGACCCTTGGGTGTAAAAGAGGTCTCGAATCAGGGGCAGAACCAGTGGAAAGCTTGCCAGAGCGCCAAACCCCCAGATGCTCATGAGGTTCCAGAGAAAGAAGAGGGGCAGAAGAAGAAAAGGCGTCAAAACAAGAAGGGCGCAGAGGCAGGAGGCCCGGCCCCTTCCCATGCGAACCGCAAGGGTCTGTTTGCCTGCCCGCGTATCGGTGGGAATGTCTCTTAGGTTGTTGACCAGCATAATGGCCGCCACCAAAAGGCCGGGTATGATGGAGGCGGCAAGGGGTCGAAGACCAAGGGTGAGGGCCTGTACATAGTAGGTGCCGCAGACGGCCACCGGCCCGAAAAAGAGAAACGCAAAGAGTTCTCCCAGTCCGTTGGAGGCGATGGGAAAAGGTCCTGCGCTGTAGGCGAGTACCCCTAAAACGGAGGCAAGTCCGATAAGAAGAACGGGAAGACCTGCGTGATAAATCAGATAAAGCCCCACAAAGGCCGCGGCAACAAGGCAGCCTATCATGGCCAGAAAAACACCTTTTTCAGAGATCAGACCGCTTTGGGTGACGCGAACAGGCCCCAGACGATCGTCTCCATCCACACCGCTTTTTCCATCAAAATAGTCGTTGGCAAGGTTGACGGCGATCTGAAGCAGCATGGCTCCTGTAAGGGCAAAAAGGGCTGGCAGAAGAGAAAAACCTTGGTCTCCTATGGCTGCCGCAATGCCGACAAGCACCGGAGCCGCAGACGCAGGAAGGGTTTTGGGGCGAATGGCCAGGTGCCAGGGTGAGGCGAGCCAGGTATGAATGATTTGTTTTGGATGCATAAAATAGCCTCCTTAATATGTGGAGTGCATTTGCTACCGGAGCTCTTCTGTTTAAGGTCAATGTTTGAATTCGAGTAACCATTTCGCTATCATTCGCCTCCGGCGGCCCTGCCGGGGGCCAAACTTTTAAAAAGTTTGACAAACAGGCTTTCAGATCACTTGAAATACCAGTTCCAGTGACTTTATTTTTCATATTTCAACCCCACACGTCATTTAACTCGCCCAAAGGGCGAGTTAAATGACGTGTGGGACAGTAGAAAAGTTTTTTGCGGAGCTTTTTTTCAAAAAAGCGACCTGCTGGAGGCCAGCTGTTATCTTTTGGCAAACCGCGCCTCAATGGTGTGGATGAGCATATAGAGCGAGGCCCCCAGAAGTCCCATGGCCATGATTCCGGTGTACATCTCCGGGTACATGAGCACCTGGTAGGTTTCGATGACAATATAGTATCCCAGACCCCACTGGGTGAGGGATTGCTCCGCAATAAAGAGAACCGCCACAGCCGTCCCCACCGAGACCCTTAAGGCCGTGAGAACCGCCGGAATGGAGGCGGGCAGGTAGACGTAGCGAAAAAGAGCCTTTCGGCCGGCCCCCAGGGATCGAACCGAGACAATGAGTTCAGGGCGCAGCCCTGCGGCTTCATCTCTGACCACCACCAGAATCTGAAAGAAGATGATGATGGCGATGAGGGTGATCTTGGAAAGATCGGTGATCCCCATCAAAACATAAATGACCGGAAGAAAGATGATCTTTGGAATGGGGTAGAGGATGGCCACCAGCGGTCCGATCATTCGGTCTACCTTTGGCATCTGCCCCAGGGCCAGCCCAAGGGGGGCTGCGGTGACCACAGCCACGGCGATGGCGGCCAGAACCCGGGCGGTGCTGGCCAGAAAGTGCAGCCCCAGATCTCCAAAGATCGAAGAGAGAAAAAGGGGCACCACCTGGGTGGGCGGCGGAAGAATGGGTCGGTTCAAAACAAAGGATGCCGCCTGCCAGATCACAAGAAGGGCAAGGCTTCCCAAAAGGGTGCCATACGGGGTGGTGCGGTTCTCTCTCTTCATGGAACCTCCCGTCTGTTTTTGCTTTCAATCAGCTCTTTGAGGTGCTGACACTGGGTGTGAAAGGCGTCGGTGCGCCTTAAATCGTGGTCTCCGGCGTGGGGGTTGTCCACCACCGTGGGCTTTTGATTGGAAGCGTCTGAGAGAACGAGAATTTTGCGCCCCAAAACCACCGCCTCTTCGATATCGTGGGTGACGGTGATGCTGGTGAGTCGGGTCTCCCGGTGGAACCGGTTCATCACCCTTTGAAGCTCTTCTCGAATGGGGGCATCCAGGGCGGAGAAGGGCTCGTCCATGAGAAGAAGATCCGGCTGAAGCACCAGAGTCCGTGCAATGGCCGCCCGCTGCCTTTGGCCCCGGGAGAGCTGAGAGGGGTACATGGCCCTTACGTGATCAATGCCCAGCCATGAAAGCCAGTGATTGACCAGGGTCTCTTCGGTGTGCGGGTCCCGAGGGGCGTCGGTGGGGCTGTGCTTTCCGTCTGGCCCGTAAAAATTTCGAATGGAAAACCCCAGACGGGTGTTCTCTTCCACCGTGGACCAGGGGAGAAGCCCGTGGTCCTGAAGCACCAGCCCGGTGCGGGGCCGAGGCCTTTGGATGGGGCTTCCTGCCACCTTGATTTCACCTTTTTCCGGCAGGGTGAGCCCGGCGATCAGGTAGAGAAGGGTGGTTTTGCCGCATCCCGAAGGGCCGATAATGGCAACCGACTCTCCTTGGGGCACCGTAAAGTGAAACCCTTTAAAAATGGCTGTCCCCCCTGGGTAATTGAAATCCAGGCCCTCTATATCAATCATGCTCTGGCTTATCACGGAGCGACCTTTTTTTGCGGGGTGAATCCGTAGGGTTGTACCGAGAGCTCATAGGAGACAGGTTTTTTCAAAAGCCCTTTTTGGATCATCCAGTCCATGGTGTCATCCCACTGGGCTTTTGAAGGGATGGCATGGACAGGAAAGGGGGGGATGGGAAAACTATTCTGAACGTTTTTGGGGACACGGATCTTTTTGAGCATCAGGGGACGAAAAGCTTCGGGCTGTGCATTGAGATCAGCTGCCGCCTTCATCCACCCTTTGACAAAGGCCTCCACAGCCCTGGGGGCTTTTTCAAGGGTCTTGGCACTGAAAGAGAGAACACTGGCGCTGTAGAGGGGGGCCCTGGTGTCATCCATCACCATGCGGGCTCCGGCTTTCATGGCGGCAAAGGCCAGGGGATCGGGCAGGGTGGCGGCTTTGATTTGACCGGAGAGAAGAAGCTGCATCCGTTCGGGCAGCACCGGCACCGACTGTTTGGCAATGTTTTTTGGGGCGAGGCCCTGATCCTGCAACATGCGATCGGTCAGGTATTCGATGACGGTGTTCATGGAGACGGCAATGGGAACCCCTGAAAGCTCATCGATTGTGGAGATACCGGATTTGGGGGCGGTCAGGAGCCGAAAAAGGGGGGCCTCTCCCATGGGAGCACGGGCAATGGCCACGGTCTTCATGAGGATTTTGTTTCGGTTGAAGCTTGCGGTGCCGGCGATTTCGTTGACCATGGCATCGATCCTGCCGGCCTGCATGAGCTGATCTCTCTCCAGGGCGCTTCCTACGGAGATGGGTTTGACCCCAATGCCAAGCTCTTTGAAGTAACCTTTTTCAATGGCCACGTAGGCGGGCAGTGCGTCGGGAATGGGAAGAAGGGCGATGCGCAAGGTGGGTTGTGCATGGCCAACCATGGGGGCAAAGACTGCGGTGGTGATCAGGATCGAAAGAGCCAGAAGACTCTGGACAGCTCGCTTCATCATGGACCTCATCAGTTGTGGATTGAACTGGACCGTTTCAGTGTTTTTTTGAGCATCGGCCTTTGCCGAGGCCCTCGTCATTAAGCTCTATACCCGATTTTTGCCTAAAAGAGTACTGGCCAGTTGTTTTGATATTCCAAGAAGAAGAAAAAAAGGGAAGGGATGCTGCCGCGATGGCAAGAACCCTTCCCTTACATGTTGTAGGGCGTGGGGGCATTGTGAGCTTGGGCTAAGGGTACCAGGCATCCACAAGCTCACCCACTTCAAAGGAGGCAACTTCTTCTCGCTTTTCAAGCCAGGTGCGGGCGGCCTCGCGGTGCGCTTCGGTGGCACTGCCTCGAGTTGCCAAAACCAGAAAGCCGGTGAAATCCCTATGGTCTCCGCTTCCGGCAAAATCCAGACCCGAGGGGTCTACCATTTCATCTAAGAAGGTTTCGATAAAGGTGTCGAGCCCTTCGTCGGTGTGTCCCTCGGTGAAGGAGATGGTGACGGTGAAACCAAACTCTTGGAACTCACCCACGTGCAGTTTTTTTCTTAGACGCTTTTTCATCGTTCGATGTGTCCTTTCATCCTTGCTTCGCTATTTTAAAGTGATTTTCCTTGTGAGGTTTCACACCTTACACGAATAGGCTCTAACATACAAAAGAGGGATGATTTTTTTTGGAGTGAAGCATCACTGTATGTTTCCCTTGGGGTTATATCGGTTTTTTTGCAGGCCGATGCACTTTGAATCGTCGAACCTTCTTGCGCAGCCTTTTTTCCACTTTTTGATCACCAGCCCTTTTTCCGTAGGCGAGTTGAACATAGAGCTGGGTGATTCTGGCTGCATCTGAGGCCAGGGCAGGGCGTTTTTTTTGAATAGCCGCAAGAAAGTCAAGGGGCCCCTGACTCTTTTCTTTTGCAAGGCCGCTTTTTGCCATTTTGCTTTGAAAGATAAGCCAGCTGGTTTGCACGTGGGAGTGTTTCTCTCGTCCTTTGAACTCCATGAGAAGCCAACCGGCGGCCAGGATGATTCCCAGAAGGCCGAAAACCCAGAAGGCTGCTTTTAACAAACCTTTCCATCCTGTTGTGGTGATGCCGAGCTTTTTAAGAAAGGTGGTTTGAAGGGAGAAAGAGTAACCGATTACCTTGGCATCCCACTGGTAATTGATGGAGTCCCACCCCAGGCGAATGCGGTGAAGGGTGCGGGAAAAGAGTGAGGAGCTTCCGGTGATGAAAAAAGAGGGGCGCTCTACCTCGGGCAGGGCAAATCCGGCACCCTGTTCCAGTCGAGCCGGGGCCACCACCGAGGTGGGATCGATACGAGTCCACCCTTTGCCTTTAAGCCACACTTCGCACCAGGCATGGGCATCGGATTGCCGGACAATAAGGTATTCGCCAAAAGGGTTGACCGAGCCGCCCAGGTAACCACCCACCACGCGGGCGGGAATGCCTGCAGCCCGCATAAGATAGGTAAATGAAGAAGCAAAATGTTCGCAGTATCCCTTTTGGGTTTTAAAGAGAAAGGCGTCCACAGGATCGCCCTTGAGGGGGGGCGGGGAGAGGGTGTATCGAAAGTCGGTGTTTCTAAAGCGGTTGAGGGCGGTTTCAATGATTTTTTCTGGGGTGATAAGGGTGCGTCGCCATTCCATAGCAAGGGCTCTGGATCGGGGGTTTCCACCTTCTGGAAGATGGAGGAAGATCACTTCCCAAGGCTGCATCTCTCCGGTGTTGTAGGCAAGGCTGGAACGAAAGGTGTACGGAGAGTCTTTGATGCCTTCTTTTGGGGCCTTTGCCGTGAAATCGCCACGTAGAACAGTGCCTGCTGGTAATTTTAAGGGAAGATCCATGGGAAAGAGGCGGTCCACCTGACGGGTTTCAAAGTGGATGCGATAGGTGAGGTTGCCCCTTACCTTGACCGTGCCTTTGATGCCAGGCGGTGTGGCACTTGCCCGCCAGCTTCGGCCATCAAATTCCTGAAAGACAATACCTCTGAAGTAGCGCTTTTCTGGTGCGGGGATCTCAGAGTCAAACGAGACACGAAAAACGGGAACATTGCTTCGTGCCAATTGGGAAACACTGCCGGGCGAGAGGGTG
>JAKSCC010000162.1 GCA_022360815.1 Desulfobacterales bacterium | reverse complement strand
GTGCAGGCATCACTGACGTCCGCCTCCAGGTTGGTCCCCTTCCCGTCCACCTCGTTGACGTCGGCGGACAGCGATCCGAAAGGTAGTATTCAAATTCAATATTAATTCAAAATGTTATTATTGATCAAAAACCACATTACTAAAATGCTTTTCCCAACCCCCTGTTATCACCAAATACATATAAACTCAAGTTTCGGAGTTGTCATTTGGTTCAAGAATCCACCAGAGCGAGTTTGCTATCTGGAGGTATTTGAAAGAACAATTGGATGCTCTGTTCGAAAATCTCAAGCAATGACTCAACAAGGACGTAGCCATCCTTGGCTTTTGCCGTAGCGATTTCAAAAAGAATTGCGGCGATCCTTTTGAGGGCTTCAAGCAGGGTAACATCACGGATTTCCGGAAGGGTCGCTCTAAAAACTTCGCCGAAAGACCTTTGGTCCTCTTTCATCCGCATTCTCCAGGAGATGAATAGATACCGGAGAAACACGATGGAAACATGGGCAACCAAAGCATCAAAGCGTCGACTTTGGATTTCACTGTCCATGCGGAGGTGCTGCTTTGCCATCTTGAAGAAAACTTCGATGTCCCAACGCTTCCCATAAGTCCGAACAACCTCCTCCTCGGGGAGGGATATATCGGTGGAGAGAATGGCCAACCAGCCCTTTTTTGAGCGGTGACGAACAAAGACAATTTTCGCCGGTATCGTCCCATTTAACTGAACGATGCCCCCTGTGTCAGGATAGTTGTCGCCTCATTTGAAAAACCGAATTATACTGCGGGGCGAAAGTGAGAGGCGAGATTGAGTCGCTATTATGCCGAAGAGTTGAAATCATCCTTAATCCAAAAAATGCTGCCGCCATCAAACTATCCAGTGGGCCGGTTATCGGAAGAAACGGGAATTACCCGTTCAACCCTTTATACGTGGCGAAAGCAGGCAATTTTCGAAGGAGCGAGTTTGCCAGAATTTTCAGTGAATCCGGAAAAGTGGAGTTCAGAAGAAAAATTTGAGGTGGTTATAGAGACATCACCTTTAAATGAAGCCGAACTATCAGAATATTGTCGCAAAAAAGGTCTTTACCCAGACCAGGTGGAAGATTGGAAAACCGCTTGCCTTCATGCCAACAGACAGGCCTCCACTCATCAGTGGTAAACTTTCATCAGATCGAAAAAGGGATCAAAAAAGAATCAAGGCACTGGAAAAAGAACTGAATAGAAAAGAGAAAGCCCTTGCTGAAACTGCCGCGCTTCTGGTGTTGGCAAAAAAGGCACGAGCGATTTGGGGGGGAAGCCGAGGGCGATTGATTGCGCACCCAGATCGCGTCCAAGCCGTGCGCAATATTGAACAAGCCAAAAAAGCCGGAGCCCGACTTAAAAAGGCGTGTGAGATACTCGGAATATCGTCCTGGACCATTCAACATTGGAAAAAGAAAGATGGAACGGTGCACGAAGACGGAAGAAAGAATGCATCCCGCTTGGAGCCCGGGAATAAGCTGATGCCCGAAGAGGAAGATAAAATCTTGAAAATCTGTAATGAGAAGCGTTTTCAAGGCATTACTCCTCATCAAATTGTGCCCATATTATTGGATGAAGGCGTCTATATCGCTTCTGTCTTTTCCTTTTATCGTGTATTAAAACGAGCAGGGCAGACCACCCGTCGAGGGCGCAGTTCGCCTCCTGTCAAAAAGAGGCCAACTTCCTATGCGGCCACTGCTCCGAATCAAGTTTGGAGTTGGGATATTACCTACCTCAAAAGCCCTGTAAGGGGTCAATTCTTTTATATTTATTTGGTGATGGATATTTTTAGCCGCCAGATTGTAACTTGGGAAGTACATGACCGCGAATCATCTGGATACGCATCCCAAATGATTAGAAAAGCTTGTCTGAAACAGAGAATCCAGACGAAGAATTCGCCTCTTGTGCCTCACTCGGATAATGGAAGCCCCATGAAAGGGTCGACCATGCTCGCGACACTTCAACGTTTGGGTATCACACCTTCTCGCAGTCGGCCCCGCGTCAGTGATGATAACCCATACTCGGAATCTCTGTTTAAAACGCTAAAATATCGCCCGGATTATCCTGTAAAACCGTTTGAAAATTTAAAAAAGGCCGGTGCTGCTTGGGTCCATCGGTTTGTTCGATGGTACAACGAAGAACACAGGCATAGCGAGATTCATTTTGTAACGCCCTCTCAGCGGCACTCGGGTGAGGATGTGGCAATACTGCGCAAAAGACAGGCTCTGATGCTCAAGGTCAAAGAGAGGCATCCTGTAGATGGGGAAGCAGAAAAACAAGAGATTGGGCATGGCAAAAGATTGTTTGGTTAAATCCTGACAAAGCCAATGGATCGAACTGCAAAGAAAAACATGCTGCATAAGTTTGAGGCGACAACTTTATTGACATCTACCGCGAGTGATGACAAAGCTGAGTACGACCAGTGAAACAGCTATCGCTCTATGCTTTTTGGTTATGAATCTTGAAAAATGGCTGAAGGCCATTTTATTGTGCCTGATTTTCAAAGATCGAAACTGGAAATGGGTTGGCAATTTTTCTTCATTTTCATGGCTGTGGGCTACAGCTTTAGGTTGAAGAGTG
>JAKSCC010000015.1 GCA_022360815.1 Desulfobacterales bacterium | reverse complement strand
TACTCCCGTTATTTTTTTGCCTTCGGCGACGAGGTGCGGACACCTCGAAACCATAAGGTGAATGCGCGGACAGATCATATAACTCGCCCCGTTGTCCATGGCATTCACGCGTTGCCTGATGGCACTTCCACCGCATCGGACAAGCATGGATTGCTGTTTTTTTCTGTGTCAAACAAGCCTTGAACGCCGTTGCGATTTGCCCTTCGTTCCTCAGGGCAAATCACAACGGCAATAAGCTTTCGAGATGGCTCCACCTCGCCGCCGGAGGCATGCTTTTATTGAACTTTTGACCCGCCCACTTTCTTGGAGGGGATAAGCCCCATGCTTCGAATGAGTTCATGGGCACCTGCCACGGTGTCGGCAGCGCTCTTCTCCTCTTGATTTTTGCCGGGGTAGATGCTGTAGCTTTTTCGAACCGAGGCAGGGGTCACCGAAAACATCAGCACGTTGGCTCCGGATTCGATGCCCATTTTCCGTCCCTCTTTCTGGACCGTTTCAAGGGCGCTGGTAGACGGAATATTGGCCTTGGGGTTCAAGATCCTCAAAATGGCCATGGTCCGAAGGGCAACCATCACATCGGCCGGTTCGTTTTCTCCAAAGGGTGTCTGGGGATGGGGCACAAAGGGGCCTGCTGATATCATGTGAAGGGTCATTTCGGTTAAGGCAAGAATATCGTCCGCAAGGGTCTCTATCGTCATGCCGGGCAGCCCGGTGATGATGCCGGAGCCCGCCTCGTAGCCAAGCCTTTTAAGATGCTCAACCCCTTTAAGGCGTGCCGCAAAACCGCTTCCCGGTCGGTAGCTCTCGTAGAGGGACGCATCCAGGGTTTCCATTTTAAGAAGGTAGCGATCGGCTCCGCAGTCACGCCAGTGGGAAAAAGCCTCTCTACCCCTCTCTCCCAGAGAAAGGGTGATGGCCACCTGATGCCTGGCCTTTATCTCGGTAATAATCTTCCCCACGGTCGCCACATCAAAGTGGGGATCTTCTCCGGATTGCAGCACCACCGTGGCCAGATTCAGCTCAGCCAGCTCGTCCACGGCCTCCATAATTTCGTGGCGGCAGAGGCGGTAGCGCCGAATCTCCTTATTTGGCGCCCTTAACCCGCAGTAGTTGCAGTGGCAGCGACAGAAGCTGGAGAACTCCACGATGCCCCTTAGGTAGATCTCGTCGCCAAATATTTCGCGGGTGGTCTTTCGAGCGGTCTCAAAGAGCCAGGTATCGTTATCCCCCTTAAGAAGGGAGAGAATCGCATCACGATCCAGGGTCATCTCTCATCTCCTTTTCCAAAGAGCGCCCTATCGGCGTCGTTGAATCCCAGCTTCTGCATCCGTTTGGCCGAGAGCAGCTCATCGGCCTGGGCTTGAGTGAGCACGCCCTCGCTGACCACCGTCTCTATCGGTGAGCACCCGTCTTCCTTTGCTTTTTGAATGAGTTCGGCCACTTTGTGGTATCCGATGTGGGGCACCAGGGTGGTTAAAATGGTCTCGCTTCTGGAGAGGTGACGCAGGCAGGCCTCGGGGTTGGGTGTGATGCCTTCCACGCAATGGTGGGCAAAGGTAGTGGCGGCATTTTTTAAAAGAGTCAAAGACTCCAGCATGCCGTGGGCCACCAGAGGCATGAGATGGTTCAGGTCAAGCTGGCCCATGGAGGCGGCTGAGGCGATCATCTGATCGTTTGCCATGACGCGAAGGCCCACCTGAATCACTGCCTCAGGAATAACAGGATTCACCTTTCCCGCCATAATCGAGGAGCCCACCTGTCTTTCGGGTAAAAGAATCTCGGCAAGCCCGCCGTGGGGTCCGCTGGCCAGAAGCCTTAAATCCGAGGCGATCTTCACCAGATTAACGGCACTGGCCTTTAAGATGCCCGAAACCTCGGCAAAAGCATCCAGATTCTGGGTGGCATCCACCAGGTTTTCCGAACGGGCCACCACCACCCCTGTGATGGATTTCAGCCTCTCCACCACTTTAAAGATGTAAGCCCGTGGTGCCCCAATGCCTGTGCCCACGGCCGTGCCCCCCAGATTCACCTGCTTCAGGCGCTCCCGACATTTAAAGATGCGCCAGCGATCCCGGCTGATGGCCTCGCCAAAGGCCCCGAACTCCATGCCAAGGGTCATGGGCACCGCATCCATCATCTGGGTGCGCCCCAGCTTCACCACCTGCGCAAAGGCGCTCTCTTTGTACTGAAACGCCTCCTGAAGTTTTGATACGCCCTGCTCCAGCTCACGAAGCAAAGAGATGCAGGCCACCTTAAGGGCCGTGGGATAGACATCGTTGGTGGACTGGTGAAGATTCACATGATCAAGGGGTGAGACAAGCTCTCGATCCCAGGCTGTGCTCCCAAGAATTTGTGCGGCACGGCCTGCGATCACCTCATTGAGGTTCATGTTGGTGGAGGTTCCGGCGCCCCCTTGAAAGGCGTCCACCACCACCTGATTATCCAGTCTGCCCTCGGCCATCTCTTTGCAGGCCGAGACGATGGCCCCTCCCACTGTCTCGTCAAGATACCCCAGGCCCAAGTTGGTTTCGGCGGCGGCCTGCTTTACCTGAGCAAGGGCCTTGATAAATGGCGCTGGCATCTTTTGCCCGGAGAGAGGAAAGTTTTCTAAAGCCCTTGCCGTGTGCACCCCCCAGAGGGCGCCTTCAGGAAGGCTCACCTCACCCAGGCTGTCGCGTTCCGATCTCATAGGTAAAGATCCCGCTCCCCTTTTTTGATCCGCTTCAAAAGCTCTTCCACCTCTTTGTTTCGCCTCTTGCTCTTCATCAGTTTTTCACCTTGGGCGAGAAGCGCTTCGCCGGATTTTCGGGTCTCTTCACTGGCGTAATCCTGAAGGTACTCGCTAAAGGTCAAAAGGGCGTTGGGAATGCAGTACTCGTGAATAAATCCCTTTTTGGCAAGTGTCATAAAGTGATCCCCGGTGCGGCCCGAGCGATAGCAGGCCGTGCACCACGAGGGGTAAAACCCGCTGTCGGCCATCTCTTTGATCACCTCATCCAGAGAGCGATTGTCGCCAATGCAGAACTGCTGCACTTCGGGGCGATCGTACTCCGGATCGGAGTAAGCCCCCGGGTAGGTTCTTGAACCCGCACTCATCTGGGAAACCCCCAGATCCATGAGCTCGCGGCGAAGCTCTTTGGTCTCGCGGGTGGTTAAGATCAGACCGGTATAGGGGACAGCGAGCCTTAAGATCGCCACAATCTTTTTAAAACGGTGGTCGGTGATCACATCCGGGGGATTGCTGGCAAGCTCCGAGCCCAAAGCCGGCTCGATTCGAGGGAAAGAGATGGTGTGGGGGCCCACTCCGCAATCTTTTTCCAGCTGCCGGGCGTGGGAGAGAAGCCCCAGAAGCTCAAAGCGATGATCGAAAAGGCCAAAAAGCGCCCCCATGCCCACATCGTCGATGCCCCCCTCCATGGCGCGGTGCATGGCGTGAAGACGCCAGAGGTAGTTGCGCTTGGCTCCTTTGAGGTGCACCGTCTCATAGGTTTTCCGGTGATAGGTCTCCTGAAAACACTGGTAGGTGCCTATGCCCGCCTCGGCAATGGTCCGAAAGCCCTCGACACTCATGGGTGCGCAGTTGATATTGACCCGACGAATCTCGCCGCTCTTTTCCGATTGGGTGGCGTAGACCATCTCCACGGTCTCTTTGATCCAAGCCGGACCAAACCGGGGGTGCTCACCGTAGACCATCAAAAGGCGCTTGTGCCCCTGATCGGCCAGGGCAATCACCTCTTTTTTGATCTCATCAAGCTCTAACGTTCTACGCTCCAGATCTTTGTTGGTGATGGAAAAACCGCAGTAGCTGCAACAGTTGCTGCACTCGTTGGTGATATACATGGGCGCAAAGAGCACCATGCGGTTGCCGTAGATGCTCTCTTTTACGCTTCGAGCCGCGGCAAAAATCTCTTCATCGAGCTCCTTCTCTTCGCAGGCGAGAAGCACCGCCGCCTCTTCCAACCCCAGCCCTTTCTGCTCCAAGGCTTTGGCTATCACCTCGCGAACCTTTGAAGGGGCTGGGTTTTCAGCCTTTTTGATATGGTTCCAGATCGCCTCTGCATCAATAAAATCTATCAGGCTTTCCGAGTCGTTTTTCATCGTATCCATCCTATGGTAAACCCTTGCCTTCCGTAAGCCCCGAAAAACAACAGGCCTACCAAGAGAGCCGGGAGGTGTTGCTTAAAACCCCTGTCCCTCTCTTTTATTTAAAAATGTTACAGCCCAAAGCCATACTGAGGGCCTTGCCCTCATTTTTCGGTATATCCAAGACAATGGCAGCATTTTTTATGCCACGTCCACACTTGGGCCACAATTCACGCTCCATCTATGGTATCACATCAGTCCTGTCAACACGAAGATTCTGGAAAAATAGATAAATCAGATCATCGCAGCCTCTTCCGCGAAATATTTTCTCCACGTTCCATTTTGACGACCGTGGTTCCCCATAAGGCACCTCAACACGTCTGGGACATCCTGTGTCTCACCCACCGACACCTTGAGACACGGTTTGTTCCCCTATGCTGGGCTGCAGATCAAGATCCCTCTGAAAAACAGAAAAAACACCAGAGATGACTCCGCAAAAAGCCAAGCCTAAGTTTCGGCATTATTCGCTAAACTTTTGCACCTTCTTATCCGATATTTTCTTTATATAAACACCACTTTCAAGGAGTCGTCATGCCTCAGCCCCCCCAGGCCATCATTCCCCACACAGAGATATCTCTTACCGCCCGGGAAGCGTCCCAGGGAGATATCATGGAGAGCTATCTTTTCAGGGGAATCGCTGCATCTGCTGATCGCACCTCAGCCAAACTCACCACAGATATCAGGCCTGGAGAGGAAAAAACCTGCGCATTTGCCCTCATTCAACTTCTCCAACGGTTTAATCTGGAATCCCCGAAAGTAAGTCGACTAATTCTTCAGGCTCTTCTTTCAAAAAAGCCTTCGGAAGCAACCCTTTCGGTGCCACCCCAAAAGGGGCAATTTCACCGCCAGCTCACTGTTGCCACCGACAGCAAATCCATCATCCTCACCATTGAAGGACGAACAGCCGAACGTGCCACCCATGGCAAGCTTATCTCCACCACTTTTGATAACAACTTCCATGCAGGGAAAATCAAGTCGGACGGCAGCATCGATTTTCGAGAGTTGGACCGTTATCCATCGATTAAAGCCGGTGAAACCATCATGATGGTGGCACTGGCCGGCACCCCGAAGGAAGGCATTGCGTACGATGGATCTCCCATCCTTGCCGAAGAAGCCGCTGAGTATCCACTTGCCTTAGGACAAAATGTCGACCGGATTTACACCCAGCACGAAGGACATCCGGCCTACGAAGTCCGCGCCACAAAACCTGGGGTCATTCTGACCACCACCAAGGGCGCCTTGATCACCTCTGTTGAGGTGAACGACCGTATCACGATCAATGAGATCGATTTTTCCGTCGGAAATATTGGCAGCAACGTGGTGTGCCCGGTAAGCATGGAGGCAGGAACGGTCCATGAGGGATTTACCGTAAACGTCTTGGGTTTTGTAAAGATCCAAACCATCGCCGGCGGCAACATTGAATCGGGGAAAGATGCCATTGTGGAGCAGATGATGCCTGGAAGTCGCCTCACAGCTCTGGGCAATGTCCTCTGTCGAAATGCCTCTTCTTCTACAATTACCTGTCCCCAAGGAGTTGTGGAAATCCAAAGGGAGGCCATCGACACCATCATCACCTCTCACAAAATCGTAATGGATTCTGGAGCCTCCCTTCTTCTCAACGCCACCCTTTTATGCAACCAGGTAAAGATGAAACAGGTGCGCATAAGCGGTACCAACCGCATTGTCCTGGGGCCAGGCCTTTTTGATAAACACCAAACACTTTGCAGAGAGCTGGAAAAACTCAAGACATCCCACCAAGAGCTTCAAGGTCCCCTTACCACCTCAAAGACAAAAATAGTGGACCAGCTCAAAAACCTTTCTGCTGAATTTGGTGAAGACGAGACCATACGCCAGGTTTTCAAAAACATTGTCAATGCGCTAAAACAGTTTGACTTTCAACGTATTCCCACCCTTATGGGCCACCTGAGAAACAACGACACCTATGCTGCGGTGAATGCCGCACAGACGTCTGTGACTTGCTTCCAGCGATTGATTCAAAGTGCCAAGGAGGTAGAGAAGAAAATAAACCAAGTAGAAGAAAAGATGAAGCCCATTGAAGAGAAGATCAATGCCCTCTCCTTCTCCATTTCGGCTCGTATGCGTCCTTCGGCCCTCATGGAGATCCACCTCGGCCAGACAGGAGACGAGCCCCTCTGCTTGGAGCCACCCATGGACATTGTGGACGATCATTCCATGCGCCTTGTGGGCCATTACTCCTTAAAAGAGGGACTTCTCATCACAGAACGATCAGGGTAGAGTCGCCTCTTTCAGATATTGGTCAAAGAGGTGCTCTAAACTATCCAGAGAGTCTTCTATGGCATAGGGCGCGGCCTCGGCATAAAGGTCCAAAATCACCAAGGCATTTAACGTGGAATCCGCCTTCGAGGCGGCCCGAAGACGCTTGGCAATATGGCGATTCATGGTTTGAAGGCGATCGTAGATCTCTGTCAGCCCATCGAGTTCCAGTTCGCCTCCCTTCCCCTTGAGACGAAGGAAATACCGAGAGAGAAGGTACATGCTGGCCGCTCGATAGAGGGTTTCGGCCTCACTGGAGAGGGCCAGATGAAACCGCGCCATGGGCTTAAAAAAGGCAGTATGCGGGCACCCACTTGTGGCCATCAAAAGCCCGATGAGAGAGCTCACGCAACGTTGGGCCGTGGAGGTCTGTTTCACCACACGCTCCGAAGAGACCACCTCTATTTCAATGGTATCGTAGGAAAGAATGGAGTTAAAACGCTCTGTCACATCGGCCAGGCTCACCGCCACAGGACAAAAGAGCACTTCCTCTTCGGTATAAGGGCAATGAGAACAGATATTGAACCCCAGGCGAGTCCACTCTGGAGGCTTAACATCATTGGACCGAATCAGCTCCAGGGTCTCTGGGTTGATGGAGAGGGTAAACGACTCCTCGCCCTTCTCGCCCATGGTAAAACGATAGATAATGGAGAGGTTTTCCATTGGCATCTCACGGGTCAGAGGTTTTGGTGGGATTTTAAAAAAGCCAAAGTGAAAGCGTGGGACCATCTATGCATTTATTATGCTTTAAGATTACCACACTCCCATGCAAAGACTCAACGCCAGAAGAGTTTAGGGTGTTATCTTTATCAATGCCTCAATTCCCCGAGTTTCCACGTCCCGCTTTCGGGCCTCCTCGCCAACCGCCATCACCCTCTTTTTTGTCGAGTCCAGTACAGCATTCAAGCGCCGAATACGCCCTTCAAGCTTTTCCCACGGTTTTTTCATGGAAATGCGCGTCTGCAAAAAGGACTCTTTCAACGTAAAATCGACACGTCTCAACTTTTGACGCACTTCATCTTCCACCATTTCCCGCCCTTTGTCCTCTTCTCTCTCCACCCCAAATGCAAAGGCGTCGTACACCTCTTTTTCGGCATTGCTCCAAAACATCCATCCCTTACCGGGCTGCGTTGAAGCTGAGGCTTTAAGCTCAAGATGCCCGTTTTTTTTGCTGGCCTCGACAAGTCCCCTCCCAAGCCATGCAGCACCAAACCCGCTGTCTCTCATCTTTCCCAGAACCACTTTGGCCTCGCTGCTCATCGAGCGCCCCACCTGCTCAATCTTAACGCTGGACACCCAGTGTGCCTCCCCCCCTTCAAGGGTTAGACCGGGTGCCAGAGCAATGCCTTTAAGCGAGATTTTTTCACCTTCTATTGAAGAGGTATGAAGACACCCTGATTCACGGCAGCGAATCTCACCCATAAGCTCTACACGACCTGAGGTTTCCGGAACCACCCCCAGCGCTCTGTAACGAATACCTTTTTCGCCCAATACTCTTTTTATCAGAGGGATAATACTGCCATCATAATGAACCATGCCGTAACGCGAGCGAATTTTTATGACCTTTACGTCAAGACGAGAATCGAACGACTTTGAAATACGAAAAAGGGTCTCAGCAAGCTGCTGTGCACCCTCCACACCACGCAAATATGCCAACATGCCAGACACCATATGCTGGCTCAAAAGGAGTTCATTTACCTCAGGTTCAAGCTCGTGCTCCTCCTCCATCTCTTTTGTGATCCCATTGATATCTTCCTCCACCCAAGAAGGATAAAGCAAAGAGAGGCTCTGCAGTTTTTTCACCTCCATTTCCACAGCACGATGCTCACGGCGGGCTGACATTGAAACTTCCTCCAGCAAAACCTCAAGAGCCTCTAACGCCTTAAGCGCTTCGCCCCTTGAAAAGCGATCATCATCAAGGCGTTCCTTGGTAAACGCTTTCAATGAGTCGGTAATATAATCCAGGGTATTACCATACCCCTTGTGGCTCAGGCGCTGAGCCCAGTAACGCGCCCGTGTTGCCATCTTTTTTTGAAGCGTCTCTGACGAAAGAGTGGTGCCAAGTCCTTTCTCCTCCATCATCTGACGTACCCGAAGTCGATGCTCCTTCTCATCTTCAGCCAAAAGGGGCACACGATTTGTCCCGCCATAGGTCCCAACCAAAACCCGGGAGAGAGGTCCGTCCAGCCCACGGTCAGCACTCTCTCCATCCGAAGCGAACCCCAGCCGCACCTTATCAACCGTCATAAGGGGCACCACCACCTGCCCTCTTTTAAGTGGCTCAATCTCCAAGGTCAGCTCACCGGCTCCAGTCTCCACCAGGGTTTGCCATGAGTCAGGCTCCGAAACCACCAGGCTCTCCCACGAAATATGCGGCGAATTCATGGAGAGACTCAAACCAGCCACGCGCACTTCTGCCCCAAGATATGTCTTACTTAAACGCTCAAAAAGTGATGCGACGATAGCATTGCGATACACAAAAAGAAGGATCGCTAGCGTAAGAATCAACAGGACGAAAAACTTAATCGCCTTGGCCACTTTCCCCACAAAAGCCTTGCTTCTTTTCCTCACAAAAGCCTCCTGAAAAGCAGTTGAATCCCCATTGACACTTCCAAGCCAACACACTAAAATAACGGTAACTTACCCACCAATCATTTCCACCACTATATAACACTTAGGCACCTTCAGCACCCCTTTTTCGGTCCATAGAGTCCCTTCCAACCATGTCGAAAACGCAAAAAAAATGACGCAGTAAACAGCTGTTACCCTTCAAAAAGCATGATCCGTCTTCGCGAAGAATTCCTCCGTCAACCCGATACCCGCAATCCCATCAGGAGAGGCCATGAAGACCTGTTTTCTTATCATCTTACCCCTTGCTCTTATGAGCACCCTCTTTTCGCCTCCAACCGACGCTGCCGAGGTGGGTTGCGCCACAACCAATTGCCATGCCGGCCTCATGACCATCGTGCCGGAAGAGCTTCCCATGATGCAAAGAATCAGGCAGGAAGGTCAGTTGCATGGCGACCCTGACGGCTGTGTGGTGTGTCACGGTGGCAACCCCAAAGCCACCACCAAAGAGAAAGCCCATCAAGGCATCCCCGCCTCCATGAAAGAGGTTCTCGGCCCCAAAGAGTACTACCCCGACCCCGGCTCCATCTGGATCTCCGATAAATCCTGCGGCCAGTGCCACCCCGGCTACACCTACCGCGCCAAACGCTCTCTCATGAACACCGAAGCCGGAACCATTCAAGGAAACCTCCACACCTGGGGGCTTGAGGAGGTCGCCCACCACAATGTGCCCTGGGGCAACTACGATCTTGTGGATGACGATGGCCCAGTGCCCCTCTTCACCGTTTCATCCAAAACCTACAAAAAATACATGCGCACCCTGTTGCGCCTCTTTCCCAAGCAGTTCCCCTCCCAGCTCAAGCAGGTCCCCAAACCCACTCTTTCTGAAGTCAAAAACGACCCCAAACGCGCCGCTCTCACCTACCAAAGGCAGGAGTGCCAGAGGTGCCACATTGGCGTTAAAGGGCGGAAAAAAAGGGGCGATTATCGAGGCATGGGGTGTTCGGCCTGCCACATCCCCTACAGCAACGAGGGCTACTATGAGGGAGACGACAAAACCATCAACAAAAAAGAGAGGGGGCACCTTTTAAAACACCGCATCGTGGGCAATCGAAAAACCGGAGGCATTCCGGTCGAAAACTGCAACTCCTGCCACAACAGAGGAAAGCGCATTGGCGTCTCATTTCAGGGCCTTATGGAGTTTCCTTACGGGTCTCCTTACGACAAAGAGGGAAAAACCCAGCCCAAGCTGCACACCAAAAGCTATCTCTTTATCTCCGATGACCTTCACCATCAGATGGACCAGAGCAGAGAGGGCAACCCGGTGGCCGGACTCCTCTGCCAGGACTGCCACACCACCATCGGCATGCACGGAGACGGAAATATTCACGGAACCACCCTGGCTCAGGTGGAAATCGAGTGCTCCGACTGCCACGGGACCCCCGAAAAATACCCCTGGGAGCTTCCCATCGGCTTCAATGACGAGTTTGGACGAAAACTCACAGGCAAAGCCCGAGGCCTTTCCAAGAAAAGGCTGATTGACGACATCAACTTCGGATACCCCTACAACGCAAGAGATGGCTACCTTCTCACCAGTCGAGGCAACCCCTTTGGCAATGTGGTAAAAGATAAAAAAAAGGTGATCCTCCACTCGGCAACCGGCTTGGACTTCACGGTGCCAGTCCTGAAAAACATCGCCAAGAAAAACACATGGAAAAACATCGACGCACAAACTTCCATGGCCTCCATCCCCGGGCATATTGAAAAGATGGAGTGCTACACCTGCCACGCCTCCTGGGCGCCCCAGTGCTACGGCTGCCACGTTAAGGTCGACTACAGTAAGGATAAAACCGGAAAACAGCACGCGGCGCTCGACTGGGTGGCCTCGGGCAGTCGCAACACAAAAAGCGGCCAGACCGCCGAATCAACACATGGTGCCAAGGGCATTCTGATTCCGGGAAAAATCACGGAGAAGCGCTCTTACCTTCGATGGGAAGACCCGCTTTTGGGCATCAACGGCGAAGGGCGCATCTCACCTTTGATGCCAGGGTGCCAGGTCGCCTACACCGTTATTGACAAAGATGGAAAAACCCTGGCCCACAACGTGATAGCCCAAAGCAGAGATGAGTCCACCGCACAAACCCAGAAACGCATCCCCCTTGCCATCGACATGGCCCCGGTACAGCCCCACACCGCCCAACGAAAGGCAAGACCCTGCGAGAGCTGCCACGCCAACGCCAAGGTGGCGGGACTCGGCATCGGAGGCGGCAGCTTTGGTCTCAAGCAGAGCAGAGACATCGTTGAAGAGCTTGTCGACGCCACAACCGGAGAGGTGATCCCAAGCCGCTACTCTCTTCAGATTCCCGGCATCCCTGACCTTCTTTTCGACTGGTCTCAAATCGTCACACGAGACGGCATCCAGCTGGCCACCGTGGGCACCCACTGGCCCATGAGCCGCCCCTTTAACAAAGAGGAGCTGGACCGATTCCTAAGAGCCGGCACCTGCATTGGCTGCCACCGATACATGGGCAAAATGGATGTCTGGAAAAGGGTTCAGGTAAAGGGAGGCATGACGCAAAAAGGGCATGAAGCGCTTATGGGAAGGATGCTCAAAAAAGCTGCGAAAAATGGATTTTTAAAGTAGCATCCACCCAATACCCGTATTCAAACAAAGACACCTTGCACTTGCAAGGAGCACATCACTGCCCGGTGCTCTCCACGCCACAGTCGATGGTATAGGTCATGCCTGAGATGGAATGGTTTTCAAGAAGGCTCACCGCCAGTCCGGCCACATCTCTTTTTCGCACATTGCTTCTTAAAGGAGAGTTCATCTTCTCCCGCTCCAGAATCTCAAGGCTGTTGCCCACTCGAGAGAGGGAAAGGGTGGCCACATGCCCTGGAGAGATGGCGTTGACCTTAATCTTCCGTGCCTTACCAAGCGATTGTGCCAACCCTCGAACCATAGACTCCAGTGCAGCTTTGGCCGCACACACCACATTGAAGTTGGGCACGGCCACACGACCCCATCGAAAAGAGATGGCAAGCACCGAAGCGCTCTCATTGAGACAGGGAAGAAGCCTTCCCGTGACTTCCACCAAAGAGAAGGCACCCACTCGAATGGCATCGGTAAACTCGCTCCACCCCACCTTCACCAGGGGAAGATTGAGCTTGGCCCCGGAGACCGTGGCATAAGAGATGCCATGAACCAACGCGTCCAGCATGATCCCTTCAGACAAAAACGCTTCGGTAAAGCAGGTCAAATTTTCTGTCTTTCTGGCATCGTAGGCAAAAAGCTTTTCAATACCGAGTCCTTCGGCTACTTTCTCCACCTCACGACGGGTTGTCTCATCTTGATAGGTCGCATAGAGGGTGTATCCCGCCTTTTTCATCTCCACGGCAATGGCCGCGCAGAGGCTGTCCCAGTTTCTGATTCCGATGATCAGAGCATTTTTTCGTGTCATCGTCGCCTCCTACTCATCGGGTCCCACGCGCACCAAAACACTGGCACCGCAATCCACCACATAAACGCCTCCTGTCATGGAGGGATTTGAAAGCACCTCAAAGGCCATCGCACCAATATCTTTTAAAGTGGCCGTCCGTCCCAGGGGAGTGGCACTCTTTACAAAGTGAACAAGATTTGAAAAGCCAGGAATACCACTTGCCGCTCGAGTCATCACTGGCCCAGGAGAAAGGGCATTGATGCGAATTCGCATGGCCCCCAGCTCTGAAGCCAGCCCCCGCACCAGCGCTTCCAAAATATTTTTAACCGGCCCCATCATATTGTAGCCCTCTACCGCCAAGTTCGAACCGATATAGGAAAGGGTCAAAATGCTGCTCTCCGGGTTTAAAAGATCGGCCTCCAGAAGCTTTCCAGTGATCTCCACCAGAGAAAAAGCCGAGATACGAGTGGAATCTCTGAAACTCTCCCAAGAGACCTCATGGAGCTCTTTTCGTATCTCCGAGGCAAAGGCGATGCCGTGCACCACCACATCCAGACGAATGCCTTCTCGCTTCAAGTAATCAACGATGGCATCCAGCTGCTCTTCATCTCCCACGGCAAAGGGGAGCAGGGCCTCACCCACT
>JAKSCC010000291.1 GCA_022360815.1 Desulfobacterales bacterium | reverse complement strand
GAGGGTGGTGAGACACTCATGAATTACTGAACTGCTTCCAATGATGCCGTGACTGTCAAAAGGGGCTTCGGTAACGGTCGTGGCCTTGAGATTTTCACGGTACTGCAGAGAGCGTTTGAGTGTCAGGGTGATCTCTTTGAGATTAAAGGGTTTCTGAAGGTAGTCCCATGCCCCTTTTTTGATGGCCATCTCGGCTCCATCTGCATCGCCGGCACCGGTGATGATGACCACCTCGGGCTCACCCAGAGAGCTTCGAATGCGTCGCACCACATCGAGCCCGCTTCCATCCGGAAGTCCGACATCCAGGAACACCACATCATAAGGGGCTTTTTCCAGTTGTTGGAGTCCATCGGCAAGGGTCTGTCTGGAGAGGACCTGGTGCCCCTCTTTAACAATAAAGGCTTCAAGCATGCCGCAAATTTGGTGGTCGTCGTCGATGATGAGAATGGTGGCCATGGGAATCAGGATCTCCTGTTCCGAAAGTGGGAGGGATGACTCACTTTTCGGGGGTTCTTTGAAGCGGGGGTTGCCCTTTGAATTGCTCTCTTACCGGAGTGGGACACGGCGTGGGGTCCGTCACCCATGGGGGCGCTGACGGGGAACTCTCGTGAAAGAGAATTGTGGCGTGAGTATCCGGTTGATTATCGTATGCATACGAGAAATTGTAACAACTTCAGAGGGCCTTTTCAATGACGGCTCTGTAAAAAGTCGCACACCTCTCTTAGGGGGAACTTTTTTTGTGAAAAACAATGGGGCATTTGGCTTTGGGGTGGTTTGGGTTGTTTGGTGAAGGTGTTTTAAATCTTTGGTTATTTTATTTTTTTGTGGGGGTGGGGTGTGTTGCTTGCGGCGTCATTTCGCTGATTGATAATCAGCGAAATGACGTGGGGCGATTCTTATCGGGTCAGGTGGCGGTACTTGATGCGTCTTGGTTGGTCCGCATCAATACCGAGACGTTTTTTCCTGTCCGCCTCATACTCCGAGTAGTTTCCATCGAACCAGACCACTTGGCTGTCGCCTTCAAAGGCGAGGATATGGGTGACAATACGGTCGAGAAACCAGCGGTCGTGGCTGATGACCACCGCGCAGCCTGCGAATTTCTCGAGGGCCTCTTCCAGAGCCCTTAGGGTGTTGACATCCAGGTCGTTGGTGGGTTCGTCAAGGAGAAGCACGTTGGCCCCCTCTTTGAGCATGCGGGCCAGGTGAACACGGTTTCTCATGCCGCCTGAGAGAAGGCCCACCTTCTTCTGCTGGTCGGAACCGGAGAAATTGAAGCGGGAGACGTAGGCACGGGAGTTGACCTCACGATTTCCCAGGGTGATGGTGTCCTGGCCTTCTGAGATCACCTCCCAGATACTCTTTTCGGGGTCCAGGGCGTCACGGCTCTGATCCACATAGGCCAGTTTGACAGAGTCTCCGATGCTGATGGTGCCCGTGTCAGGGGTATCCTGACCGGTGATCATGCGGAAGAGGGTGGTTTTACCGGCACCGTTGGGGCCGATCACCCCCACAATGCCTCCGGGGGGGAGCATAAAGCTCATATCCTCCACGAGAAGCTTGTCCCCAAACGCCTTGGAGAGTCCTTCGGCTTCAATGACCTTGTTGCCCAAACGGGGTCCTGGGGGAATGTAGATCTCCATCTCACGTTCGCGCTCGGCCGTGTCGGCATGTAAGAGTTTTTCGTAAGCCGCGATACGGGCTTTGGATTTGGAGTGACGCCCTTTGGGGCTCATGCCGATCCACTCCAGCTCCCTTGCAAGGGTTTTCTGGCGAGTGCTCTCTTGCTTCTCTTCCTGGGCCAGGCGTTTGCCCTTCTGATCAAGCCATGAGGAGTAGTTGCCCTTCCAGGGGATTCCCTCTCCGCGGTCCAGTTCAAGGATCCAGCCGGCCACGTTGTCCAGGAAGTAGCGATCGTGGGTAACGGCGATGACGGTGCCCTCGTATCGCTGCAGGTGCTGTTCCAGCCAGCCCACGGTTTCGGCATCCAGGTGGTTGGTGGGTTCGTCAAGAAGCAGGATGTCGGGCTTCTGAAGAAGAAGACGGCAGAGGGCCACACGGCGTTTTTCACCGCCGGAGAGGACGCTTACCTTGGCGTCTGCCGGAGGGCATCTCAGGGCGTCCATGGCCATCTCAAGCCGGGAGTCGAGGTCCCAAGCGTCCAGATGATCGAGTTTTTCCTGTACCACCCCCTGGCGTGCGATGAGTTTGTCCATGGCGTCATCGTCCATGGGCTCAGCAAATTTTTCGCTGATCTCATCGTACTCTTTCATGAGGTCCACCACCTCCTGGACGCCCTCTTTGACCACCTCAATGACGGTGCGCTCTTCGTCGAGAAGGGGCTCCTGCTCAAGGTAGCCGATGGAGAATCCGTCGGAGAGAATGGTCTGGCCGTCAAACTCGGTGTCCACCCCGGCAAGAATGCGCAAAAGGGAGGACTTGCCCGATCCGTTGAGGCCCAGAACACCAATTTTGGCTCCGTGAAAATAGGAGAGAGAGATGTTTTTGAGAACCGGCTTTTTGTCGTAATATTTGCTCACACGGATCATCGAGTAGATGACCTTGTTGCCTTCATTGGACATGGGAGTTGCTCCTTACATGGTGTTTCTTTTATGGCCTGGAAGGAAGACCCCTGTCACAGAAAAAACTTCGGTGAACAGGGCCTTGTCAGGAATTACGGCGACGGATTTTTATACACTCCGTCGATGTGTCTGTGCTGCGGTCGAGGTAACCTACCAGAGTTGCAGGCAACCCGCAAGCTTTTGCGCTAACGTAGAAGCCAGGATACAACCCGTGAGATGATGTCAAAGATATGGGGATCACTGCGCCTTAATGTGGAGCCGTAGCTCTCAAATCCGCCTCCGAAAGAGGCCGGTGTGGCCCGTTGAATCTTGATATCTTCTCGCGCATCCATCTTTTGTTTGATGGCTTCGCGTTTTTGGTTGTAGATCTCTCCGCCAGCTTTCACCCACTCCAAAAGGTGGCGCAGCTCGCCTCCGTCCACCCAGAGCCCATGGTCGGGGCATCGGTCGATGATCACCCCGCTTCTCTGGCCGAAGTTGACCCGATTCATAACAGCGTCGCATACCGGGCAGTTGATGTAGGTGATGCCGTACGCATCCCGACGGTTGAGCTTGTGAAGCTCATTGAGTTTTTTGTGATTGACGTGATGCACGTTTTTTACCGTGGCCTTGATGAGTGCTTCAAGCTCTCCGGCGTCAAAGAACATGCCGAGGCACTGATCACAGCGCTCAATGAGAAAGGTGCCTTCGATGCTCAGATCCAGCGTTTTCATGGCGACTTGGCATCGAGGGCAGGTTCGCTCATGGTCCGGCTCCACCTCTGTGAATGGGTGGATACCGGTGAGATCGGTGTCGTTTCGTGTGCCGCAGTAGGCACAGACAATGGAGTTTGCCGGCACCGGGGCCGAGCAGTTTTTGCAATTGGGCATGGCAAGATCTGTCTGGCTGGTGTGTCAATGATGCGAAAGAGTGCATGACCCTTGACATTTAAGGCAAGGGAGGCGGTTCATCTTCCAGAAGAAATTTAAGGTCGTCTACGGCATCGGCTCTGGCCCAGGTATCCATCCCTTTTTTCCAGACAAGGGTCTCCTGGGTGGTGGTCTTGTCGCGGATCATCTCTCCCAGAATTTTGAGGGTGAAGGGGCCCTTCTGCTCTCCTCCAATGCCGAGGTAGTATTTGATTATCTCTTGCTCCGGCAGGGGAGGGGGGCCTTCCGGGGAGGCTTCTTGGCTTTTAGGGGACCCCTGACCCGATTGACCGGTGATGGTCTGGGTCATCTGGTTGGCCATGGCAAACCCCATGCCCATGCCCACACCGGCCGATGCGTCACCCGATGGGTTTTCGGCGGCGCTCTCAAGGGCGTTGGCGGCCTGGAACTTGGTGTAGTCATCAAGATTTCCCACAATGCCCATACTGGTGCGTTTGTCCAGAGCCTCTTCTACCTCTTTGGGCATGGCGATGTTTTCAATGATGAATTTGGTGAGCGAAAGGCCGTAAGCGGTGAACTCCGGTTCCATTTTTTTTGTGACCCACTGGGAGAGCTCATCGTAGTTGGCGGCCATGTCAAGGATGGGGATATTGCTTTCGGCCAGAAGGTCGGCAAAGCGGCCCATGACCATACTGGTGAGCTGGCCGGTGATCTCATCCAGGCCAAAGACCCCATCGGTTCCCGCAATTTCTCGAATGAGAGCCTTTGGGTCTGAGACCCGCACCACATAGGTGCCGAAAGAGCGCAGGCGCAAAGGGCCGAACTCGGGGTCTCTCAGGGTGATGGGTTTTTTGGTGCCCCATTTGATGTCGGTAAAGTTTCGCGTGCTGACAAAGTAAACTTCAGATTTAAAGGGGCTTTCAAACCCATGGTACCATTTCTGGAGGGTGGTGAGGACCGGCAGGTTGCGGGAGGTGAGCTCAAAAAGGCCGGGCCCGAAGAGGTCCGCAATTTGGCCCTCGCTGACAAACACGGCAGCTTGTGACTCCCGGACCGTGAGTTTTGCCCCGTATTTGATCTCGTTGTTGTACCGAGGAAAACGCCAGACCAGAGTGTCCTGGGTGTCGTCAAGCCAGTCAATGACATCAACAAGCTCACCTTTTAATTTGTCCCAAAAAGCCATGGGGCCTCCTTCGTCATGGGGAAGATGAAAAAAGAGTCTGGGGGGGCAGCATAGCGCTGCAAGCTCTCTTTTTGGATGCTACTCCACGGTGAATCGGGTCTCGGCCAGAGGTGTTCCGTCTTCGGACGTTACCTCCACACGCCAGTCAGCGGGTCCTTTGGGGAAGATGGCTTTGGAACTCCAGGTTCGCCAGGCTGGGGAGGCTCCGATCCGAAGGGCGATCTCGGCTCGCTTTTCTTCGTTTCGGTACCAGACGTGGGTGATGGTCTGGGGTGTTTTTGTGTTGATTCGGGTGAAGGCAAAGAGCCGCTCGGGTGTTGCCGTATATTGTGATGCCACATCGACGGGCTCTCGGTTTTTAATGGACTGGGCCACCACAAACTCCACCACGGAGATGGTCGAAACCTTGTCTGTGTCAAGGGTTGGGGCCACCTCTTGAGGCGGTGGAGTGGCGGCCTGGGTGGCGGCGGCCATATCGTCGGCCAGGGCGGTGTCTGAAGAGGGCTCTGCAGCGAAAAGAGGAGCTGTCATAAGACAGAAAAGCGTGAGAAGGGAAGCAATGCGAATCATGTGAGGTCTCCTTCAGGGTCTGGTTTAACGGGAGAGCCCAAGCGTGAGGCTTTGGCTCCTATGTGGGGAAGGTGTCGGTGTAACACGCTTCGTTAAAGCCAACAATGATGCACTCTTTCAATTTTAGCGTGGGGGCGCGAAGGTTGCCGGAGGGGCCTATGGCTGCCTTGAGAAGGGCCTCTTTGTTTTCTTTTGAGGGGCTCCACTCCGTCACCTTTTTTCCTCGAGCGGTTAGGATGCGGGAGCGAGAGCTGAGGATCTCCCATGCGGCATCCGTATCGATGCGCTCTTTCCGAGCATCGGTCATCTTTTCAGGGGTGATTTCAAGTCTGCCAAGGACCTCCTGGGCTTTGGTGCAGGAGGTTCAGCCTTTGCGCAAGTAGGCCCACTCAATCATAGGGATCTCTCCATTAAAGATGGGGCCGCAGGCGAGGGGGCCTGCGGCGGGTGGCATGCGCTATTTAGCCGCAGCACTTTTTGAATTTTTTGCCGCTGCCGCAGGGGCAAGGGTCGTTTCGGCCCACTTTGGGACCCTGGCGGACCACGGTTTCGGGAATGACGCCCACGCCATCGTCAAAGAACCACTGGCCATCCAGCTTCACAAAAGAGGCGAGTTCGTGGTGACGGGCTTTTTCACCTTTGAAGGCGTAGTTGGCGATGAACTCCACACGTCCGGATTCATCGTCGACACCGCCTCTGTCGGTGTTGACCACCTCAAGGCCCAGCCATTCCGATTTGGCGGCCCAGTTTTTGGTCTGGCGCTCGTCGTGGGTGTTTCGTTTTTCAGGGTGAATGGACTCCTTGAGGAAGTCGGTTTCGACTTTGGCATAAGCGCTGTAACGCGCTCTCATGAGTTGCTCGGCTGTTTCAGCCTTTTTCTCACCTCTGATAATGGGTTCACAGCAGCTATTGTAGTCCGCATCCAGTCCGCACGGGCATGTTTCCATTTGAATCACTCCTTCAATCGTGATGAATCATTGCAAAAAGTCGATACTCCCAACCTCTCTGGAGAAGATTTGAGAGCCCTTCGGCTCAACCTCTTATCATAAATTAAAGATGGGCCTATGTAAATACGGGTCTTCCTATGGGCACCACCCCTTTGTTTACGCCCCGGTGATATCGGTGAGGCTGGTCACCACCGGATCCCGCATGATCGCTTTTCGCGCTTCGGCTGCAGCCACGGCTGCCTGGGGAAAGACCGTTGTAAGGGCCGCTATATGGTGAAGGTTGTCAGCGGTTCTCAGGATAAGCCGTGAAAGATCCCCTTCGGGAAGTCCGCAGAACTGGAGCACCTCATTCCACGGGGTGCCCGAGGCCCAGAGGTAGAGGGTTGCCGCCGGGTGAAGGTAGAGAAATGGAACCTCAAAACCCCAGTCGATCATCTCGCGTGCAAAGGGGGTGATGCCCTTGCGAATCTTCAGGAATGTTTTGGTGAGACTTTTGGGTAGGGCCCCACGGTTGATGGTGCTATCGTCTCTCTCCCTTTCATTGACAAAGGATGCCACCATGGCCGCCATGAGGGCCGGATCTTCGGGGAAGAGTTTTCGCCGAAAGCATTCGCCCACGAGAAGGGGGGAGTCGATGCGCAGGCGTGATGCCCATTTTCCATCTTCGGTGAGGGCGTGGTTTTCATCCACAAATCCTTTGTATTGAAGAAATTCCAGATGAACCAGAAAGTCTTCCCAGAGCTGGCTGATGCCCTGGCTGCCCCTTTTTTTCTCCAGAAGAAAGGCGGCAAAAGAGCGTTCCAGCAGGCCGTGAACCTGCTCAGGGGTGTGGGAGAGCAGAAGGTTTAGGACCATGGAGAAGTTGATGTGGATCTGGCTGACGATGCGCTCCGGTGCTCGGTTGGTCAGACGGGCCAGATGGCCGATGTCGTTGAATTTGCCAGGAATCATCAGAGCAAAACCCACTTTGTCCTTGCCCCGTCTTCCGGCACGACCGGTCATTTGGTTGTACTCCGAGGCCGAAAGGGGCATGAAATCCACCCCGTTAAACCGATCGGAGTTTAAGATCACCACGCTTCGAGCCGGAAAGTTGACCCCTGCGGCCACGGTGCTGGTGGCAAACATGGCGTCCAGGAGCCCTTCGCTCATGAGGGTTTCAATCACTACCTTCCAGCCGGGAAGCTGGCCGCTGTGGTGGGCCCCCACCGCCAGATGCTCCAGGTGGTAGCGCTGATCGTGACGGGCCAGGTGGGGGTGGGCCGAGAGAATCTCATCCACACGGCGCTGAAGAAGATCGGCCCGGGCCGGGTCGTCCGCCAGAAGCTCGCCGGAGCAGAGCTCCAGAGCCCCGTTGCAGTCTGCACGGGACTTCATAAAGAAGATGGCGGGCAGAAGCCGGTATTTTTTCATCACCTTAAGGATATCGCTTATGGGGGGGAGCCGGTTTGGGGGGGCCAGAAGGGGCGGGTTCTCCTGATGAATATAGGCGTTTACCTTTTTATAAAGGCCCACGCGCCCTTTGCCACCCTTTTGGCTGACCAGGGGAAAGAGGGTGCCTGAGGGGTGAAAAAAGAGGGGGTGAAGGGGAACGCTTCGCCGATTCTCTTCGATCACCTGAACTTTGCGCCCTCGGATCTGGGTGAGCCAGTCGGCAATCTGGTGGGCGTTGCCCACGGTGGCCGAAAGCATGAGAAGGGGAATGCGGGCGGGCAGGTAGATCATCACCTCCTCCCACACCACGCCTCGATCGGCATCGCCCAGGTAGTGAGCTTCGTCCATCACCACAAGATCTGTTTTGAGATCTTTTCCGGTGTGCATGGCATCGTAGAGCTGGTTTCTTAAAATTTCGGTGGTTCCCACCACAATGGGGGCGCTGGGGTTGTCCTTGATGTCTCCGGTGAGAATTCCCACCTTGTCACTACCGAAGAGTTCGCAGAATCTGCTGAAAATGCTGTTAGTGAGCGCCTTGAGAGGGGTGGCGTACCAGCACTTTTCTCCCCGCTTAAGGGCCGCCGCGATGACCTGTTCGGCTATCCATGTTTTGCCGGAGCCGGTGGGCGCCGTCACCAGGCAATCACCGGTTTTGACAGCCTCCACCGCCTCAAGTTGAAAACGATCCGGCATAAAAGGGCGGGGTTCAGGAGCACCAATCTGTTCAAAAATGGGCTTAAGCTTGGTATCGGACCCGGCCTTGATCTTGGGGGCGAAGCGTTTTTTGGGTGGCTGCCTGTTTGGCCGCCTCTTGGGGTGTGGGCTACGTCTATGAAATTTTTGTGTCATGGTGGTCTGTGGGTGCTCCAAAAAAACATGCATGGCCGCAAAATGGGCCAGGGAAAAACGAAGTGATTGTATCCAAGGGATTAAAAGTGAACTCTATCACATTTCATGGCTATCTGTATCTGGAAAAGGTGGTCGGAGCAGCCGGAAATAGATGCTCTTGAGTCGTAAGGGGGGGCGAGGAGATTTGGTGGAAAGTGTTTCGTTTTTGAGGTGTTGGGCTGGGAAAATGGGACAGGTGATACCAGTTTAAATCATCAACGGCCCCTCAAATGAGGGGCCGTTGATGGTTATTCCGGTTCAGGGCACCCCTTGAACGTAAGTCTTGGCCTGAGTTCGAAATAGCCGTGGCACCATGCGAACGCCTCACGTCATATGACAGATGCCGCATTCAGCTTTTGGTTTCCAAGGGGCTCCTTTAGAGTTTTGCCAGTTCGGCGCAGATGGCGTCTCCCATGGCGGTGGTTCCCACCACCGTGCTGTTTTCACGGGCGATATCTGCGGTGTGGATCCCGGCCTCAAGCACGTTTGAGATGGCCGTCTCGATGGCATCGGCGGCTTCGCCCAGGTCGAGGCTGTAACGCAGCATCATGGTGGCTGACAGAATCTGGGCAATGGGGTTGGCCACGCCCTGGCCTGCGATGTCGGGGGCAGAGCCTCCGGCGGGCTCGTAGAGGCCGAAGCCCTTCTCGTTGAGGCTGGCCGAGGCGAGAAGGCCCATGGAGCCAGTGATCATGGCGCACTCGTCGGAGATGATATCTCCGAACATGTTGCCGCAGAGAAGGACGTCAAACTGGTGGGGATCTTTTACGAGCTGCATGGTGGCGTTGTCCACATAGATGTGGTCCAGGGCCACTTCGGGGTACTCTTTGGCGATTTCGGTCACCACTTCGCGCCAGAGGACCATGGTGGTGAGCACATTGGCCTTGTCCACACTGGTCACTTTTTTGCTTCGTTTCATGGCCGCCTCAAAGGCGTTTCGGGCGATGCGTTCGATTTCAGCCCGCGTGTAGACCATGGTGTCAAAGGCGGTCTCCTCCGCTCCCTCTCCGTGACGCCCCTTGGGCTCGCCAAAGTAGATGCCTCCGGTAAGTTCCCGCACGCAGAGAATATCAAAGCCATCGCCCGCGATGTCGGGTCGAAGGGGACAGGCGTCCACCAGGGTTTTGAACACTTTGGCTGGTCTGAGGTTGCAGTGAAGCTTGAAGTGCTTTCTCAAAGGGAGAAGGGCGCCACGCTCGGGCTGCTCGGCAGGGGGAAGGTGTTCCCACTTGGGGCCACCAACCGATCCGAAGAGAATGGCATCGCTTGCCTCACACGTCGAGACCGTGGTTTCGGGAAGAGCTTTTCCCAGGTTGTCGATGCCGGCACCGCCCACATCAGCCCAGGTGTACTCCAGTTGAAAGTCAAATCTCTTCTGGGCTGCATCCAGTACTTTGACGGCTTCGGCCATCACTTCCGGGCCGATTCCATCGCCAGGTAAAACCGCAATTTTCTTCATGACACCATCCCCGTTTCAATAGCTCTTTCTGCGCTTTTGTAATGAATTTCGTTTGTTCTGTTATCTCCTGACGGCGTAGGATGTGGCTCCTCACCGTTGTTTTTGTGAAGTATTAACAAATACTGCACAGTCTTTAGTTTTATTTAAGTCGGGCGATTTGTCAAGTGTTCACCCCGTCTTGTCTCCAGGCCCCATTGTAATGGGGCACCGAAGGACAACCTGGATTTTTGGGGTATCCCCCTTAAAGGGGAGACAAATCCAGAAGGATGAGGATGAGCACACTGGCGACAATGACCATGAAGAGGATGTCGGTGGAGGTGAGCTTACCGTTCATTGTTTTTCCTGATGTGTAAGGTGCACAGTGATTTTGTCCGACGTCCCCAGGCGGCAATGGCATGGAGCACTGGGGAGACGGGGCAAAAATATCGGCACCAAATTCGAGAGAAGAAAAAAGAGCTGAAGATAACAAGGGGCAGAAGCACCCACTGGTAGGTGGAGCCGTTCAGGGCAAAGAGGGTGGCAAAGGGTTCAAAGCTCGCCTGGGCCGGGTTTTTGTAGATCACAGCCAGAAGAAGGGCCAGTGTGAGAAGCCCTGTTTTTATTCTCTGGGCCTTTTTCTTTACGCATTTTTGACAGCTCAGGCGTTTGCCGCTGATCACGGTAGTAAGCTCCTGAATGGCCCCAAAGGGGCAGATCCAAAGGCAGTAAATGTTTTTACCACAGAGGAAGATGGCCAGGGGCAGCCCCATCACCATGAGGTACCAGCCGATACTCTCTTTGACGGGCGGAAAGTAGCCGAGAAGAACCCGGGCGATTTGTGCGATGGAGAGGGGGCTGTTGTAGGAGAGTCCCAAAATAAAAAACCCGGCCAGAAGAAGGGGCCAGCGAAGCTTTGTGAGTTTAAACTGGGATGCCGCAACGGTTACGAGAAGCAGAAGGGCGATCCAGATCTCTTTGGCCTCTATACGAAAAGGGGAGGCGGGCCTTGAAGGGACCGGCTTGCCAAGGTGCAGGGCCAGGGCGCGGCTTCCCGAGGCCACGGCCGAGATCACCCCTTTGGACGAGTAGGTGGCTCCGGAGATGGCATCCACATTGCCTTCAAGGGTGTCGGGGTCTTCCACCGCAACGCCTGCAAATTCGGCGGTGAGGTGTTTGGCGGTGATGAGGTCGATAAAGCTTGGGGTGTCCTTGTGAGAGAGGATGGAGACTTTTTTGATCTTTCCCTCTGTGTCGGTGAGGGTGGCCACCCACATGGGCCCACCGTAACCACTTCCCGAATCGATGACACAGTACCCTTCATCTTTTTCTGAAGGATTGGATGACGACACCCGGTAGATCGAAGGCTCGGAGGCAACCTTTGTCACCTGAGCCTCGCTTCTCGTGAGTGTTTTTTGAAGGGCCTCTTCTGAAAGGTCTGACGATGAGATTCGGCCCGCAAGGGTGCAGATGACCATGAGAAGCAGAATCAAAAGAGAAGATGTTGGCTTTTTTACCATACTTAGGTGCCTTAAACGAATAGCTATGGTTGGTGGCTTTTATAAAAAGCCAGTTTACGTCACAACGGCTTGAAACACTCGGGGCACACCCCATTTTGTTTTTTCTTGTGATCTTGTGAGCGTCGCATCAAGGCGTCGATTTTTATGGCGCCTTTAAGATTCAAGGGTGCGATGCCATGGCATCATGGGCTTTGATTTCGCCTTATAGCGTAGGGGCTTAAAGGTAAAAAGTGAGGATCTATCTCTGATTGAGATAGATGGTTAAGTTTATGGGTTTGATCTATCTGATTTGATGATGGCATCCAACTTTTCTTCCCTTAGGCGACACTATAATGAAGGGGGCTTCAACGATGAAAGGGCCGGTACAGCACCTTCATCGGAAATCATGAGTGCCCCTTTTACTATAAAAAGGGAAGGAGGATATATGTCTGAAAAAGGGAAGAAGGAACAGGATGAGAAGCCCCTCAGCCTGAACAGACGAAATTTTTTAAAGCTGACAGGGCTTGCCGCCGGAAGCGTGGGAGCCACTGCCGTCACCGGTGTGGGGCGAGCCGAGGCGGGAGAAAGGCCTGATGGGGCGGTCTGCGATTTTGCCGTCAGCCACATCGACACCCCAAGCTACGACTTGAAGCCTTTTAAAGACAGCGGCAAGCTGGCTCGATTCGATTATCGTAAAGCCTCTTTTGAGCATGAGGCGCTGAAAAAAAAGTCGTTTGGCGGGGCGACGTGGTATGAAGCCATGGCGGACACCCAGGTAAAGATGGCCAACAAAAACGTATCGGGTTACACCCATCTGGACTGGGCGCTGGACCAGGCCGCATGGACGTCCTACAACGTGGCCTATTACGATGATCCGTCCAACCCCGCAAGCCTGACCACTTGGACCCCTTTTATGGGCCCCCTTCACCCTGACTTGAAAAAGTGGGAGGGAAGCCCAAAAGCCAACAACCAGTACATTAAAAAGGCAGCCCATTTTTTTGGCGCGGGCCCGACCGGTGTGGCCACCCTGAAAGAGGAGTGGTTTTACACCCACAGCAGCTACGCCGGAAACCCACCCATCGTCTTTTCCGATAAGCACGACACCCCCATGCGGACCAACGAGGCCTGCTACATTCCCCGCAGCATGAACCGCGTGATCGTGATGCTTACCCCCACCGACGGTATGCTGTTGAAGTACACCCCATCGGCAACCGGAGGGCTTGGCACCTCGCACGGGTACTCGCGTATGGCGGAACTGGCCGGGAAGATGGCCGAATTCATTCGCATGCTGGGCTACAACGCCATTCCCACCGTGGACTGCGCGTCTCTTATTGTGCCTCAGGCCATTGATGCCGGCCTGGGTGAACTGGGGAGAAACGGTCTTCTGGTGAATCCGGAGTTGGGACAGGATTTCCGCATCACCACCGTGGTGACCGACATGCCCCTTGAGGCCGATAAGCCCATTAAATTTGGAGTGGCGGAGTTCTGCAAGACCTGTAAAAAATGCGCAACCCTTTGCCCCTCAAAATCGATCAGCATGGACGATGAGCCCAGTTATAAGGTTGCCTGCCCATCCAACAACCCTGGCATGAAAAAATACTACGTGAACACCTGGTCTTGCCTTGAATTTTGGGTTTCCAGCGGAGGCGGGTGCAGCAACTGCATTGCAGTCTGTCCCTACAGCAAACCGGGGACCTGGATTCACGATATCGTCAAGGCGGTCTCCTCCAAAACCACGGCATTTAACCGCGCCTTTGTGAAAATGGACGATGTGCTGGGTTACGGGCAGACCCTTGAAAAACATTCGGACCCCTTTGAATGGTGGCGCTCCGAAGGACGTCCCAAAACCTGGCCCAAGAAGTTTTAATCCATAAGCAGAGGAGTTCAAACATGAGTCTTGCCTATCTAATATTTGGTCTTGTGGCAGGGGTGGGGGTTTCACGGCTGCAGTTTTTTTACAAGGCCCAGGACATTGTGCTGGCCTGGTTTCATTGGGTCATGCTGACGGTGTGGTTTCTCTTGGCCTCGGGTATTCTGGGCTTTGTGACCACAAGCTTTGAAGAGCAGGAACCCCAGGCCGCCAGTATGGCCATATTAATCTTTGGCGGGGGGCTTTTGGTGCTCACCTTTTTGGGATATCGCTTTGGCTTTAAGCCCACGTTGAAGAAAAAAGCATAGGCTTTTTCTGATGGCTTCGCAACGCGTTGGTCTTAGACCATTTTGCGATTCCACCCTATTTCGATTTCATGAGGATGGGGCATGTGTACCCATCTCTTTATATAAGGTTATACAATGAAAAAAGCGTTGGTTTGTCTTTGTTGTCTGTTGTTTGCAGGGGGAGCGTTTGCCGAAGAGAAGGCTGGGCCCTTCTCTGTGCATGGGGATGTGAGTGTTTTCACCCGCTACACCAAAAATCCGAAATTTGGCGGTGAAGAGGGACAGCATGGGTACACCCCTGACACCACCTACGGCGAGGTGTACGGCAGCATCTCTCTGACCGGAGAGACTCAGACGGAATACGGGACACTGTCCGGTGAGCTGAGACCCTACTTTGTGACAACCCTGGGTGAAGATTTTTTTGGGATCATGAAAAACGGGGAGAATGTCTATGCAGAGTATGCAGGCAAAGACAAGCACCCCTCAAACAGGGGGTTTGATCAGGCTTGGGTGAAGTTGAGCCAGGCGGCTGGCTTGCCTGTGGACATTACACTTGGCCGTCAGGATATTTTTATTGAAAAGGGGTTTTTGATCGGTATTTCAGGGGATGCGGCAAACGGTATCTGGTTTGGAGGGCCGGAAAGCTTCTCCATGGCCCTGCGATTGGATGGATCCTTGGGCGGGGTCGATTGGACCGGGTTTTGTGCCCGATCGGACAACTACCGCGACGCTTTGGAAGACAACGTCAAGACCATGGGTTTGAACCTTCACTACAATGTGACAGAGTCGGCCTATCTCTACGGGGGGATCTATCAGAAAGATGAGCCGAGGGTGGGGAAAAGCGGAAGCACCCAGATTGATACGTATGAAAACGATACGCTGACCTACAACCTTGGCGGTGAAGTGGGCGTCGGGCCTGTTGTTCTGGAAGGCGAGCTGGCCCTTCAGCGCGGCGATATTGTGGACAAGGATCGAAAAAAAATGGAGCGGGACTCCAAGGCGTACTGGGTTTCGGGAACCTACTACACCGAGATGCCCATGGCTCCTTATCTGCGCCTGATGTACCAGAGCTACTCTGGAGACGGGGTTTCCGGAACCTATGACAGCCTGCACTCGGGTGTCAGTGGCTGGAACCGCTTTTTTACCGGAGAGCTGGTGGGCGAGTGCCAGATGATCAACTCAAACCGGGAGAACATTGTGGTGGAGATGGGCCTCTTTCCCAGTGAGACCTCCATGGTGACCCTCTCCTATATCAACCATCGCAAGGAGGAGAGCCAGGGCTCTAAAAATTGGGCCGATGAGATCAACCTCTTCTGGGACGGCACCATCAAAGAGAACATCACCCTCCATCTGGGGACAGGTTACGCCATAGCCCGAGGCGCAGCCAAAAAAGAGTATGGTGCCTCTGACGATGCCATCTTTGCACAGATGCAGGTGGCTTACTCCTTCTAAATCTCTTTAATATCAGGCAGGTGTTTCACGCTGCAGGACGTGGAACACCTGTTTTTTTTAAGGCTGAGGTTTTGGGCCAGAAGTTGCCGGGTGGTGGAGAAAGAGGTCCACAAGGTACCTGGCGGCAGGGCCCAGGGGTGCGTCTGCATTCCAGGCCATGATCACAGGAATCACGCTGTTGGTTTCACCGATAATGGAGAGGGGCGCAAGACGTTTTTCCCGTATGGGTTTTTCAACCATGAAGTCGGGCAGATAACTCCACCCAAGCCCGGCAAGGGTCAGACGTTTGGCCACGAGGCAGCTGTCCACATACCAGACCTGGCCTCCAACAATCTGTTCGTCGCTCTCTTTCTCTCCGCACTTGTTGTGGTAGAGCACCTGGCGGTAGGGATAGAGATCCTGGTGGGTGAGATCTTCCAAAGAGGCCAGGGGATGGTCTGTGCTGGCCACGGGAACGGCTGTAAAATGGCAGATCTCCATCATGTTTTTATGAAAGGCGGGCGGCGGAAAGGTGACGATAAATCCAAGGTCTGCCTGCTGATCATTCACAAGAGCCTCAGCCTCACGCATGGAGACCGTAACGATATGGATATCCACCTGGGGGAAGCGCTGGGCAAACTGATGGAGGCAGCTCTGGACAATTTCAAAAGGCATGCACTCTTCAAGGGCGATGGTGAGGGAGGCTTCCTCTTGCTGGCAGAATCCCTCGGCTTTGAGTTGCATGTTGCGCCCCAGTGCGAGGATCTCTCGGGCCTCTCGTAACAGGCTGGTGCCCTGCTCGGTAAGGATGGGAAATTTACCCTTTCTGTCAAAAAGGGTAACGCCAAGGTCAATCTCCAGATTCATCACCGCTGTGCTCACAGCAGACTGGGCTTTACCCAGAGCCCTTGCCGCCGAGGAGAACGACCCCTTATCGGCGGTGGTGACAAAAGCTTCCAATTGAAAAAAACGCAGTTCGCGCATCTTTTTTTCCCATTTCTCTTTTCATGACGTTTTTCTTTTAAGCGTAACAGTTCAGCGGCCCCTTGTCTTTGGCTTTTGCCACAGTGGTTTGAAAAAGGCAAATGGGGTCAGAAAGAGGTAAAAAAAGGCACCATCGGTCAGCCAGACTCGGCGGTGCCTTGGCGTTTTTGTTATGAAGATGGAATGGGCTCTTGTTTTTCTTGATTCTCTTTTTTGGCATCGGCACTGGTCCAGACGGTGGCCAGAAAGGAGCCCGATAGGTTGTGCCAGAGGCTGAAGATCGCTCCGGGAAGGGCGGCGGTGGCGGTAAAGTACTTGATGGAGAGGGCCACGGCCAGACCGGAGTTTTGCATGCCCGCCTCAATGGCGATGGTGCGGCAGGTGCGTCTATCGCAGCCACAGAGTTTGGGAAGAAGGTACCCGGCGGCAAGCCCGCAGGCGTTGTGCAGGGCCACGGCAAGAACCAGAGGAAGGGCGAGAGTGGCCAGTTTGGGTTGATTCAGACCAATGATGATGCCGATGATAAAGACGATGGTCACCACCGAAACAAAGGGAAAAAGAGGGCGAATTCGCGTGAGCTTTTCGCTGAAGAGGGCGTTGAGTACAATACCAGCGGCCACTGGGACGATGACGATTTTTAGGATACTTAAAAGCATGGCCATCATGTCCACCGGCACGGTAGAGCCCACGTAGAGGTGGGTGAGAAAGGGGGTGAGGAGGACAGCCAGAAAGGTCGAGGCGGCTGTCATTACAATGGAGAGAGCCACATCCCCTCCCGCCAGAAAAGCCACCACATTGGAGGCGGTGCCCCCAGAGACACTTCCCACCAGAACCATGCCCACCATCAGTTCGTTGGAGAGCCCCAGGGCTTTGGAGATCAAAAAGGCGGCCAGTGGCATGATGAGGTACTGGACGCTGACACCCAGCCCGATGATCCACGGTTTTTTTAAAGGTTCAATAAAGTCAGAGACCTTGAGGGTGGCCCCCATACCGAACATGATGATCATGAGAAGGGGGACGATGAGCCCTTTGAAGCTGGCAAAAGTTTGAGGCATCTTGATGGCAATGGCCGATCCGATAAGAGCCCAGACGACAAAGAGACGATTGAATTTTTCGATATACCGCAGCATGACTCCTCCACATTGTTTGGTAAAAGGGTGGCCGTTTTATCATTTCGCATAAGGGGGCCGGCTTCTATGCGAATACCCTTGGATGGGGTTGTGCCATGGATCAGGTTCCAGAGTAAATAAGCTTGTAAAATAATGGGTGTTTTTTTGAGTGAAGGTTCGTCTTAGGGGAAGATGTGCGCGTGACAAGGGATGAAACGCCTCTTACGATTAGGTTCGAAGAGGCGTTTTTTTTGCGGCGTTTTTTTTAAAAAAGCGACCCGCCGGATGCTAAGCCAATTCCCTGGAGCAGATTTTTAACTCCTCGATGGTTTTCGGGAGGGCTCTGATGCCGGCAAGGGCAGGGTACTGGCTGGCCAGAATGCGGGATCGGGCCTCCAGTGACGCACCAACAAGCAGGTTGAAGGCCGCAGTGACCACATCCCGGTTTTCTTTTTGGGCCAGGGGTGTCCCCTTTGTCCAGGCGTTGAAAGCGCCAATGGCCGGTCCGCACCACACCTGATAGTCACCGGTACGACTCTCAAGGCCGGAGATCGCCCAGAGAGAGGCCTGGCCCAGGTAGCTTCTGAAGATCAAGGCCATCTTGTACTTGGGGTCTTTGAGGGCTCGTTGCACCTGGGTGGGGTCCCGGTCTTCAAAGAAGGCTTTGGTGTCCTCCCACACCTGATCCACGGGCTTTCCAAGGATCTTCTTCTCGATAAAATCGAGTTCGGCTTGAGGGATGGCGTCGAGATCGGGGTAGCTGGTGTAGGTGCTGTAGAGCTTGGCCCCCCGCATGGCAAACATGGTCCCCCGCTTGAGAACCTGAACCTTTCCACCCATTTCAAACATGTCGGCGGCCGGAGCCATGGTGACATCGGCCTGACGCGCCTGGGTGAGAAGCTCCTTGACCTTTTCCGATGTTCCGGCCTCCCGGCAGGCCTGGTTGATGGTGCCGGTGAGGATGTAATCGGCGCCCATGGCAAAGGCCGCCGCCGCAGAGACCGGTGTGGCCAAACCTCCGGCCAGGCCCACACCGATTTTGCAAGGGTAGTTGTATTTCTCCATGAGGCGATCGCGAACGGCCTGGATGGCCGGAAGAAGGGCCAGGGCCGGACGGTTGTCGGTGTGGCCTCCGGAGTCTGCCTCGGCGGTGATGTCATCGGCCATGGAGATGCGCGGGGCAAGCTCCATTTCAGTTTGGGTGATCAGCCCCTTTTCAAAGAGTTTCTTGAGAATATCGACGGGCGGCGGGCTCATGAATTTTTCGGCCAGCTCTTCTCTGGAGAGCTTGGCAATCACCCGGTTGGGAACCACGACCTCCCCATTTGCCCCCAGGTGAATACCGGTGACCCGGTAACGCACCAGGGCGAGTGTCATGGTGAGAAAAGCAGCGGCACTGACGCAGTTGATCCCTTCGTCAAGGTAGAGCTGGCAGAGCCTCATCTCGGCGTCGGGTGCCCCGTGGTGGTGGAGAAAGTTGAAACCGATGGGAAAACCCTCTTGCCTGGAGCTTGCCTTCAGGCGCTTGATCGCCTCTTGAATGCGGGAAAAGTTGCAGCCACCGGCGCCAAAAAATCCAAGCATGCCGTTTCTTCCGGCCGCTTCGACCATCTCTTCGCTGGTGATACCATTGGCCATGGCTCCCATGATATAGGGGAATTTGACCCCATGGCGTTTGAGAAAGGTCTGGGAACCCAGTTTGGAGATGGGCAGGGCGCGGACAGCGGCCAGAACCGGATACCAGGGGCCTTCCGGTTTGTTGCAGCCCACACGGAGCTCGCCGGAGTTGTGTGCCACAGGACCCTGACCCTGATCCACGAGGTAGAAGGGGCGGTCAATGGCTTCAAGGCCTTTGCGAATGTCGATGACAGAGGTATCGGATGCGGTGGCACGCCACCAGGCGGGAATGGGTTCGATCATCAGGTTTTTCCATTGGGTAGTTGATTAAATCAGGCCCGGTGAGGAGGGGCGTGCGGTTTGGTCGCGAGTTATTTCCGCAAGGGTTTACCCGGTGAATCGGGTGAATGTCAAGCTTTGGTGCGTGTAAAAAAAAGAAATCAGCCATTATTCGCCTCCGGCGGCCCTGCCGGGGGCCAAACTTTTGAAAAGTTTGATAAACAGGTTTTTTTGAGATACGGGTTCAAATTCCAGCTATTTGATTATTATATTTTAACCTCACGCATCCCTTTCATCGCCCCCCAAGGGGCAATGGAAAAGTTTTTTGAGGAGCTTTTTTTCAAAAAAGCGACCCGCCGGGGGCCAAGCTGAAGAATGACAACTGGAATAACTTTGGCGTATGGTCATGGCAGAGAAAATCAGCTGTATAAGGAGTTGTTATGGATTTTGACAGACCCGTTGATCGCAGAGGAACCTCAAGCCTTAAGTGGGAGTGGTTCAAAGAGGATGTGCTGCCCATGTGGGTGGCGGATATGGATTTTCCGGCCCCAGAGGCGGTGACAACAGCCCTGAGCCGCAGGGCATCCCACCCGGTGTACGGGTATACCCTGGCCGATGATTCTTTGTACGAAGCCGTGCAGTCGCATCTGAAGCGCCACTTTGACTGGGAGGTGAAGCGGGAGTGGATTCTTTTTATTCCAGGGGTGGTGACCGGTTTCAATGTGGCGGCACGCCTGCTTAAAGGGGGCGAAGCGTTGGGGGTACCCACTCCCGCCTACCCGCCTTTTTTGTCGGTGGGGAAAAATGCGGGGCGAGAGATGGTGAAGATCCCTCTTTCCATGGAAAACGGGCGCCTGGCCCTCTCCAGGGAGACCCTTGAAGCCCACTGCACGCCCGAGACACGGCTTCTGATGCTCTGCTCTCCCCACAACCCCGGAGGCACCCTCTTTTCAAGGGAAGAGCTGGAGGATATTGCGGCGTTTTGTGCGGAGCGGGACATGCTGATCTGCTCCGACGAGATCCATGCCGATTTGATCATGGATGAGGGAAAAAGACATGTCCCCACGGCCTCTCTCTCCCCTGAGGTGGCGGCCCGCACCATGACCCTGAGGGCGCCCAGCAAGACCTTTAATATACCGGGGCTGGGATGTTCCATGGCCATTATCTCGGATGAGAGCCTTCGCGTCCGTTACAAGGCGGCCATGGATGGGATTGTCCCCCACGTCAACCTGATGGGCTACGAAGGGGCGCGTGCGGCCTATATCCACGGGGAACCCTGGCTTGGTGAGGTGCTGGCCTACTTAAGAAGCAACCGGGACCATGCCTATGCGTGGCTTTCCAAAATGAAGGGGATCAAGCCTCTTTTGCCGGAAGCGACCTACCTTATCTGGATGGATGCAAGGGATGTGGGGGTGGACAATCCCGCCCGTTTTTTTGAGGAGCACGGGGTGGGGCTCTCCGACGGTGCCTATTTCGGAGCCCCAGGCTGGCTGCGTCTCAATTTTGCTTGCACGCGAGCCATGCTGGATGAGGGATTAAATCGTATGGAAAAAGCTATGGGATAGCTGCCGTGACTCGGCGTTGTTGGTGGCATTTACGCCCTCATAACAGCCCTTTTATGGCTTTCTGCTGATCGCCCTTTGGGGCGATCAGCAGGAGGGTGTGAGGCAAGCGAAACGTTTTTTTGGGGGTTTTTTTCAAAAAAACGACCCGCCGGAGGCTATTTGCCCGCCACGTCCTGGCCGCAGTGCTTGCAGAGTTTCGCTTTTTTCTTGATGATTTCGGCGCAGAAGGGGCACTCTCGGGTGAAGCAGCGTTCATGGATCTTTTTGATCGCTTCGTCCACGGTCTCCTGGAGCTTGGCCATGCCGAATTTGGTGTTGCGAAGGGGGTCGATGGCTTCGGTATCGGCGATATCCCCCAGCATCTCTGCCGCCTTCAGGCGAACCCGGCCCGGCTCGGTGGAGTCCAAGGTCATCTTGAGGAGCTGGACCAGGTCTTTGTTGACGTAGCAGTCCGCCAGAATGGAGAAACCGCTTTTGACCGCCTCTTCAAAGGCGGCCTGCTTGGCCATGGTCTCATCGGTGATGATCTGCCCTTCGCCCCCCATGTGGCTGAAGACGGGAAGGAGCTCATAGTTTTCTGTTCCAGGGTAGTTCATGCAGCGATACGATGAGACCTGCCCCACCTGATCCATGAGGTCGTCCCACCCTTTTTTAAAGAGGGGGCACTCGTCGTTAAAACAGATGAAGAGAAAAGGCTCACCCCAGCCCAGTCCGTCTCCGCAGGTGATTTGGGGAACCTCCCACAGTTGCATCTCTTTGTTGCAGTGGGGGCAGAAAGGTTTGTCCAGTGCCAGGACTCTTTCAAGGGCTTCTTCTCGGGTTTCGATGTGCATGTCTGTCTCCCTTTTTCCAGATATCTCTATGGTTTTGCCCTGCGTTTCCTGCATGGACATGTTTTTCTGCGGGGACTCTCGAATACGGAAATCAACCGAATTGATGAGATCCATCAAGCCAAATAGTAATCTCTGGTGGCCGTTTGTCAACAGGGTTGGGGCTTCAAGCCCCTTTCTGGCTCTGAATCTTCTGCATCAGGGCCCCCACATGGTCGCGATGGGGAGGCGGGACCATGAGGAGCTGGGCCGGGCGGTTGGCCACAAAGTGGCTTGAAGGGGGCGAGAGAGACTCCTCTTCATGGGCCTTTCGGCTGTCCGGGTCTTCCATAAGCAGCAAAAGGTCGGTGAGGTTGCCGGTGAGCCCTTTGTCGTCGGTGTGTTCAATATATTGCATGAGAACGTTGTTGACGGTGAGGGTGACCTCCTCCATTTCGGCAAATCCGTCTTTTTGGCAGCTGTTTTTTGAGACCATGCTTCGGCAGGCAAAGGGGCGCGCCTCATAGGCCTGGCAGATCCCTTGGTCTGATAGCAGAGGGCAGGCTCCCCAACCGGGGTCGCTGGGCTCTTCGGGCACCTCTTGCTGGGCCATGCAGAGATCGGTAAGGCCGTTCATGGTGTACGTGGGGATCTGTCGAGGGCTTTGGGCCTCTTCTTTTACCTTCTCCATAAGCTGGGGCGCATGCTGATCGATCCAGTCGAAGAGGCGGCGCGCTTCAAGGGTGGTGAGGGTGACATTGCGGGTACAGCAGGTGGCGCACCCTTTTTTGCAGGCCAGAGGAAGAGAGCTGATCTCCTGTTGGTGGGCCTGATAGATGATTTCAAGGGTATGTAAACGGGCATCCATCAATCACAGTCTCCATCAGAAAAGGGTCTGGGCTCCGGCTTACTTGAAGCAGCCGAAGGCATGTGGCATAGTGACCGCTATTATGCTTTGGCATGTGACGTAGCAGGTTATCATCCCATGATGCAACGAAAAAGGAGGGCGCTGTGGCATCCACCGTCTATCATATTGATCTGAGGGCCACCTTTCAGGAGAGTTTGCCCGAGAAGCTGGCCCGCTTGATGCACACCGCAGGGCTTGGTGAGATTCTGAAGGAGAGAGCCCTGACCGCCGTGAAGATTCACTTCGGCGAAAAGGGGAACACCGCTTTTATCAATCCGGTTTTTGTCAGAAAAATGGTTGAAACCATCAAAGAGGCCGGAGCCCGCCCTTTTCTGACCGACACCAACACCCTCTACGCCGGCACCCGCAGCGACACCCCTTCCCACCTGACCACCGCTTTTCAAAACGGTTTTTCCTATTCGGTGGTGGATGCCCCTGTGGTGATTGCCGACGGGCTTCGTGGCCGAAGCGATGAAGAGGTGGCTCTGGGGGCAAAGCACGTGCAGAAGGCCTATATCGGCAGCGATATTTTCCATGCCGATGCCATGGTGGTGCTCTCCCATTTCAAGGGGCACAAGCTTACCGGATTTGGGGGCGCATTGAAGAATCTTGGCATGGGGTGTGCTTCACGAAGGGGCAAGCTGGCCCAGCACTCCACGGTGAGCCCCAAGGTGAAGCGCAAAAAATGCACGGGGTGCGGCATCTGCGCATCACACTGTCCGGTGGAGGCCATTGTCATCAGCGAGGTGGATGGCAAGAAAAAGGCCATGGTCAACCCTGAGATCTGTATCGGCTGCGGGGACTGCATCATTGTCTGTTCCACCGGTGCGGTTCAGGTTCAGTGGAATCAGTCGGTGCCCACCTTTTTGGAGACCATGGTGGAGTATGCCAGTGCCGCCCTCAAAGGAAAGAGGGGAAAAACCCTCTTTATCAGCTTTATCACCGATGTCTCTCCCTTGTGCGACTGCGTGGGGCACAGCGATGCGCCCATCGTTCCCGACATCGGGATTCTGGCCTCCACCGATCCGGTGGCCATCGATCAGGCGTGTGTGGATCTGGTCAATGCCCAGCCCGCCAACCCCGGTAGCTGTCTGAAAGAGAACACGGGCCCGGGGGAGGACAAAATCAAAGGCCTTCACCCCCATGTGGATTGGCCGGCCCAGCTCGCCCATGCCGAAGAGCTGGGTATGGGAAGCCGGACCTATGAGCTGGTGAAGCTGGAGTCCAAGGGCCTCAAGTTGAAGCTTGAAGGATAAGGGTGGTGCGTCATGATGGTTCTCTTTCTGGTCGCAGCCGGGCTCTTTCTCTTTTTTGGCGGTGTGGTGGCCCTTCTTAGTGACCCTCCTTCGGGGAAGCGGAAGCTGATCTTTTTTACCCTTTTTGCAGGGATTGTTCTGATGGGCGGAGCTGCTTCTGTCAGTTACAAAGAGCGGGTGTATCGCACAAGGCGTCTGGACGCCTGGAGCTCCCTTGAGGCGGTCTCTGAGATGCCCCCGGTAGAGATCGAGGGCAAGTGGTACAAAATTGTGCTTCAGGAGATCTCTTCTCCTGACGGCAAGTGATCGCGGAACCGTCGCAAGAAGGTATTGGGACCCATGGGGAATCTGTATAAGGAGGCAGGAGTGAAAGAGACGGGGCTTCAAAAGTGGGGATGGATAGCCCTGGCGGGGGTGGCGGGGTTTCTCGTGCTTCTCTGCCTGGTGCCTCCGGTGAGTCGGGACGCCTTGGTCCACCATCTGGCCATGCCCAAGATCTACCTGCGTGAAGGGGGCATGGTGGAGCTTCCGGGGATGGATTGGTCCTACTATCCCATGAACCTCACCCTGCTCTACTGGGGCGCTCTGGCATGGGGCAGTGATATCCTTCCCAAACTGATCCATCTCGCCTTTGGTCTGGGTACCGCAGGGCTTATTTTTCGGCACCTGAAAGGCACATTGGGGGCGACGTGGGGATTTGGGGGAGCCCTTCTTTTTTTAACCACTCCGGTGGTGATGAAGCTTTCCACCACAGCCTATGTGGATTTGGGGCTCGCCTTCTTCTCCTTTTTTGCCACCGAGCAGCTCTTGAAGGCCCGGGAAGAGGGCTTTCAAAAGAGTCGACGGGTGGTGGGGGCTGGCCTGCTTCTGGGGCTGGGGTTGGGCATCAAGTACAATGCTCTGCCCATGCTTCTTCTTCTGGCAGCCCTTCTGGTGATACTGGTGAGCCGAACCCTCTCCAGAGGCGAGGGGCGGGATCTCAAGGCCGTGACGTTTGCCCTTCTTTTTGTAGGGGCCGTGGGGCTGGCCTATCTTCCCACCGGGGTGCGCAACACCCTCTGGACCGGAAACCCTATCTACCCCATGTTTCATGGGGCCTTTCAAAAAATTCACGCTCTTGCGGATGCCCCTGAAAAAGGGGAGGCCGTCCTTTCAAAGGGCCTTGAGAAAAGGGTGCGCCTCTATCCATTGGAGGTCCGGCGCATGCTCTACAAGGAGTCTGCACTGGATGTGACCCTTCTGCCGGTTCGAATCTTTTTTCAAGGAGAAGACAAAAACCCCCGGCTTTTTGATGGAAGGCTCTCGCCCATCCTCTCTGCTTCGCTTCTGATCCTCTTTCTTTTTGGCAAGGTCCCTCGCCCGTTTCGGTGGAATGTGGGGAGCCTTCTTTTTCTCTCCCAGGGGTTTATTTTGATCGCCCTCTGCATGACGGCCACCCGGGTGCGCTATCTGATGCCGGTGGTCCCTCACCTGGCGGTGCTTTCGGTCTATGCCCTCGCCTTTTTTGCGGAGGGTATCAAAAAGAGCCGGCAAGCTGTTTTGAGATGGGCTGGCGCGCTGTCGCTGGCTCTTTTTGTGGGGTATGGGGTCTGGGTGAGCGGAAGCTATGCCGTCTACCTCTACCGGTATGTCTCCCCACTGAGCTACCTTTCGGGGGCGGTGAGTCGGGATGACTACATTGCCCGTTGCCGGTTTGAGCACCCCACCTATCTCTATATCAATGCACATTTGAAACCAACGGATCGCCTCTTTTTTGTGGGGCTGGGAAAGAGGGGGTATTACTGCGACATCCCCTATGTGCCGGACCCCACAGGAACCCACTTTGTGACCCTTGCTGGCCTTTCATCGGGCGGTGAGCTGCGCTCTCCTCTGGAGATGGCCCATTACCTGAAGAGGCGGGGCATCACCCATATCGTGGCCAACATGAACTCCGCATGGAAGCATGTGATGCAGGGAGACGAGTGGACGCCCGAGGCCCGCAGGAATCTTGAGATTTTTTTGAGCAGCCGTGCCCGTTTGATCCATAAGGCCAACGGGGTTTTTCTCTTTGAGCTGAACCATTCAGCTACAGGTGAATAATCTCCATTTCAGAGTCGGAGATCACCGCAAGTCCCCACCCCTCTATGGTGTCCACCATCTTATCCAGCCGTGAGTTGATCTGCCTGCCCTCATTTCCCACCAGAGCGATGCCGATTTCAGCGCTCTGGTGGATCTCGTTGAGACCGACCTCTGCCACCGAGGCCTGAAATTGGGTCTGGATTCGGTGAATGAGGCGCTTGATGATCTTTCGTTTCTCTTTGAGACTGGCGACTCCAAAGAGTCGGAATTGAAGCTTGAGAATTCCCACAACCATATGCTCCCCCTTTGTCATTATTCGGCTTGGCCTCCGGCGGGTCGCTTTTTTGAAAAAAAGCTCCGCAAAAAACTTTTCCATTGTCCCACGCTTCATTTTAGTCGCCCTTTTGGGCGATTAAAATAAAACATGAAAAATCAAATTACTGGCACTTGATCCAGTCTATTCAAAAAAATTGTTTATCGAACTTTTCAAAAGTTTGTCTCCGGCAGAGCAGTGTAGAAAAGCATTGACATAAAAACATATATCACTGTATTCCACTTTGGTGATTATGTTTTGGAACCGTTGAATCTTGAGGCGAAATCATGAGAGAGATGGCATCGTTGCTGCGTACTGTGGCCGATGAGACCCGGCTTCGTATCCTGCGTCTTCTTCTGGAGACCCCCCTCAATGTAACCGAATTGACCGGTGTGCTGGGGTTGGCCCAGTCCGGGGTCTCCAAGCAGGTGGGCACACTCAAGCGAGCGGGGTTGATAAAAGAGAGGCGAGAAGGGTTGAAGATCTTCTATCGCCTCTCACAGAGAAGCGAACTGACGGAAGAGGCCCGGACCTTGTGGGATCTGCTCATGGAGCGGATCTCCCGTGTGGAGGATGCCCACCACGATCTGGTGCGCCTTGCCGAGGTGCTTGCGGGGCGCCAGAGTCAGGCTCCGGGGCTTCATGAGCACCTTTTGGCACCCGGTGAATCCTGGCACGCCTGGGCGCGTATGATGATGGCCCTGGTTCCTTCCATGGAGCGTGCGGTGGATCTGGGGTGCGGAAGCGGGGCGCTTTCTGCAGAGCTGGCCCGGGTCTGTAAAGAGGTGGTTGGCGTGGATATCAGCGCCACGGCTCTTTCGGCGGCCCGGGCCCATGTGGAGCGTGTGGGGCTCACCAATGTGCGATTTCTGCAGGCCGACATGGCCGAGGGGCTCTCCCGTGAGGTGGGGGCCCACTCCTGCGATCTGGCCCTGCTCTCTCAGACCCTGCACCATCTTCCCGATCCCATGGTGGGGTTGGAGGTGGCCTCAGGGCTTTTAAAGCCTGGAGGGCGCTTGATACTTATGGAGCTGCTTCCCCACGGTGAGGCGTGGGTGAAAGAGAAGCTGGGGCATCTTCATCAGGGCTTTTCCGCCACGGAGCTGGAGGGGATGATGCAGAAGGCCGGTTTTGAAATTTGTACCCTTGAGACCCTTCCCCCTTATCGGGGAGAACGATTCCGAACGATTTTGGGTCTCGCAGTCATTTGATTTTCATGTTTTAACCCCACGCATCACATCAATCGTCCTTTGGGGCGGCTAACGCCGAAGCGTGGGGCACTGGAAAAGTTTTTTGCGGAGCTTTTTTTTAAAAAAAGCGATCCAATGGGAGGGAGAAAGAGAGATGAGCTGTTACGACGCGTTTGTATCGTACGTCAAAGAGAACACCGTGGTGCTGGACGGTGCCATGGGAACCATGATTCAGCAGTTGGGGCTCACCCCGGCCGATTTTGGGGGGGAGAGTTACCTGATGCTCAGCGACCTGCTCAGTTTCTCTCGGCCCGACGATCTTATGGCGATTCACCTTGAGTATTTAAGGGCCGGTGCCCACGCCATCGAGACCAACACCTTTGGGGCCAGCGCTCTTCGTCTGGAAGAGTACGATTTCTCTGATCTGGACGCTTCGGCTTTTTCCGGGGTTCCGGAAGGGGTCTCCCTTGCCTCCCTTTCGGCTCAGGAGATGGCCCGTGAGATGAACCTGGCGGCGGCCAAGGTGGCCCGCCGGGCTGTGGATGCCCACAAAAAAGATGCCGACTACGACGGGCGTCCCCTCTTTGTGGTGGGCTCCATCGGACCTTCCAACTACGTTCTCTCACCCACGGACGCCGATTTGAAGCGGGGCAGCTGGGAGCAGATCGAAGCCAACTTTGCCCATCAGGTGGAGGCCCTTGTGGAGGGCGGGGTGGATGTGCTGCTCTTTGAGACCCAGCAGGATATTCTGGAGCTCAAAGCCGCGGTAAGCGGTGCCAAAAAGGCGATGGCATCCAAGGGGGTTCGTCTTCCCATCATGGCCCAGGTGACGGTGAACGAGTTCTCCCGCATGCAGATCTTCAACACCGATATTGTGGCCGCCTCCACCGCCCTTTCGTCCTGCGGTGTGGATCTGTTTGGCATCAACTGCTCCATCGGGCCGGATCTGATGATCCCCACCATTAAAAAGCTTTCGGAGACCCAGAGTCTGCCCATTTCGGCTCTGCCCAACGCCGGTATGCCCGAGTCGGAGCAGGGCCAGACGGTCTACAAGCTCTCCCCGGAAGATTTTTCGAAACAGGTGGCTCGGTTTGTCACGGAATTTGGGGTCAATGTGGTGGGGGGGTGCTGTGGCACCAGCCCGGCGCACATCAAGGCCGTGGTCGATGCCCTTAAGGGTGTCTCACCGGCAAAGCGAAACCCCGACGGCAAGCTGCGCCTCTCCGGACCCCAGGAGAGTGTGGTGATCGAAGAGGGGTCGTTTTTGCGCATTGGCGAGCGCCTGAATGTGCGCGGCTCCAAAAAGGTGCGGGATGCGGTGGAAGCCGAAGGACCCATGGATGTGGACGCCCTCTCTGAAGTGGTTCGGGAGCAGATTGAGGATCTGGGCACCACGGTGCTGGATGTCTGCATGGACTCCAATGTGGTGAAAACCGAAGAGGTGCTTCCCCAGGTGATTCAGGCCATGACCGGAGATTTTAAAGGCGTCATGAGCATCGACTCCTTCGATGCCGCAGCGCTGGCTGAAGGGGTTAAGGCGTATCCGGGTCGTCCCCTGATCAACTCCATCTCCATGGAGTCCACCGAAGGCGGTCTCAGCAAGGCCGAAGAGATCTTAAAGGCCACCGCCTTTCACTCTCCCCTTTACATTGGCCTTTGTGCCGACGACCGCGGCCCGGCCCAGAGGGTGGCCGAGAAGGTGGAGATCGCCAAGGCCATGGTCTCCCTTTGTGACGCGTATGGCATCGCCCCTTGCCAGCTTCTGGTGGACATCAACGCCTTTCCCATTGGCTCTGAATCAGAGGAGGGGATGAATTTTGCCCTGGAGTCTCTGAACGCCATTCCCAAGATCAAGGCTCTGGCTCCGGGCTTGAAAACCACCATCGGGGTGAGCAACCTCACCAATGGTTTGGCCAAAAAACCGTACATGCGCATGGTGCTTACCTCGGTTTTTCTGGACGAGGGGAAAAAGCTGGGGCTGGATGCCGCCATTGTGAACCCCAACCACTATGTGCCGGTGGAGAGCATCGACAAGGACGATTACGCCTTGGCCCTCGATGTGATTCTGAAAGGGGACATGGAGGCCTTTGCCGAGCTGGAGGCGATCGCCGAGGCCAAAAGCGGGCTGCGCAAGGTGAAGAAGAGGAGCTACGACGATCTGCCTGCGGAACAGGCTGTGTGCGAGCGCATCAAGGATGGGGTGCGTGAGGCCCGGCCCGGTGTTCTGACGGTGCGTGGCAAGGAATTCCCTTACAAAGATGCGGTGGTGCTTCAGGCGTCCGAAGCCCTGAAGAGCATCGAGCCCATTGGGTTTATCTCCGGCCATCTCATGGTGGCCATGGAAGAGCTGGGGGCCCGCTTTGCACGGGGTGAGGTCTCTCTGCCCCATCTGCTGAAGTCGGCGGATGTGATGAAGCAGGTGATGACCTATATCGAGGCGCTTCTGGGAACCTCCGAGGGCGGTGCGGTCTCCCACAAGGGGACCCTTGTGCTGGGCACGGTTTTTCAGGATGTTCACAGCATTGGAAAAGACCTGACCCGAACCCTTCTTGAAAACTACGGTTTTCGAGTGGTGGACCTAGGGGTTCAGGTACCCCTGGCCGACTTTATTGAGGTGGCCAAACGTGAGAAGGCCGATGCCATTGGCATGAGCTCCCTTCTGGTCCAGACCGCCGGGCACATGATTACCGTGGCCAAAATGGCCAGAGAAGAGGGGCTCGACCTTCCCATCTTGATTGGCGGTGCCCCGGTGAACAGAAAGCATTCGGCAGCCGTTGCCGTGGCGGGTGGCGAGGGCCCTGAGGCCTTGAAGCCCGACGTCTTCTACTGCGATTCGGCCATGACCTGTGTGAATATCATGGAGAATCTCTGCAGCGAGAAGAGGGAGGCCTTTGTTGCCGAAAACGCCAAGGCCCTTTATGCGGCTCTGCCGGCAGGCGAGAAGGTCAAGCCGGAGGAGCTGGAGGATCTGGCGATCTCTTTTGATGGCCAGAGGGACTCCATCTGCCATGGCACCATGACCTTTTGCCCCAATGTGGAGGAGATTCCCCTGAACCGTGCGGCGCTCCTTGCCTTGAACTGGCGTGAGGGAAGCCGGAAAAAGCGGCTGGAGCGCGGGCTGACCGATGAGGCGGCCCACGCCGAGATCGACGCCTGGTTGAAAGAGGCCGGAGAGAACGGCTGGGTGGCTCCCAAAGGGCGGGTGGCGCTTTTTCCCTGCAACAGCGATGGAGATACTCTGGTGCTCTACAACCCGGACAACCATGTGCAGGAGCTCTGCCGCATTCCCATGCCTCTGATGGAAAAAAATGGGAAAAGGGTGAGCCTGGCCCGCTACTTCAGGCCGGTGAAAGATGGGGTGCCCGATTGTGTGGGGCTGCAGATGGCAACCGCCGGTTTGGCGTCGGCTCGGCAGGTGGAGGCCTTTCAGAAAGGGGGCGAGTCCGCATCGGCTCACCTGCTTCAGGGCGTGGCCGATCGTGTGGCCGAAGACTTTGCCGCCTTTTTAAACGAGAGGATCAAAGAGATGGCCGGTTTTTCAAACGGCACGGGCAAGCGGTTCAGCCCCGGATACCCCGGTGTCAACATAGAGGCCAACCGTGAAATTTTTGAGCTTCTGGGGGGCAAAAGCCTGGGGGCCGAGCTCACCGAAGCCGGGGGGTTCTACCCCACCAGCTCCACAGCGGCCATTGTCTGTTTTCATCCTGAAGTGGGCTATTTTTAAGCTTTGAAAAGGGGCGAATTGCCTCCTTGACAAGTGAACAATCCGGTACCACATTGTAGGGGTTTCGGGCGGTTGAAGGGAATCGCTCGAAACCCTTTTTTTGTGCCGCAGATTTGACAGATACCCATTGGCACATGGGCCAACTCAGGAGATAGATGATTTGAAGCGGTTGAAAAACGCCAAAGCGAAAAAAGATGAGGCGAGGAGTGTGGAGCTGGATGCCGTCATTGTAAAGGGCGCCCGGGAACACAACCTCAAGAATATAGATATCGCCATTCCCAAGAAAAAGCTGGTGGTGGTGACCGGGGTGTCGGGGTCGGGCAAGTCGAGCCTCGCCTTTGATACCATCTACGCTGAGGGCCAGAGGCGTTATGTGGAGTCTTTGTCTGCTTACGCGCGTCAGTTTATCGGGCAGATGGAGAAACCCAAGTACGAGACCATTCGAGGGCTTTCGCCCACCATCTCCATCGAGCAGAAGGCGGCCAGCAAGAACCCTCGCTCCACGGTGGGCACCATCACTGAAATCTATGACTACCTGAGGGTGCTTTTTGCCCGGGTGGGTGAGCAGCACTGCATACGTTGTGGGAAAAAGGTGGGCCGGGGGGATGCCGAGTCCATGGTGAAGCAGATTCTGGAGCTGCCGCCATCCACCAAAATTCTGATTCTGGCACCCATGGTGGAGAACCGCAAAGGGGAGCACAAAGATCTCTTTGAAAACCTTCGAAACGACGGTTTTGGACGGGTTCGCATCGATGGGGTGGTGCACGAGCTGGAAGATGTGCAGGGGCTGGCCAAAAACAAGAAACACAATATCGAAGTGGTGGTGGATCGCCTGGCCATCAAAAAGGGGGACACCTTTCGCAAACGCCTCACCGACTCGGTGGAGACGGCCCTGAAGTCGGGCAGTGGCGAGATTATCATCCACGTGCTGGGTCGCGAGGACATTCGCATGAGCGAGGCGAGGTCCTGCTGTGGCATCGCCTACCCCGAACCCGAGCCGTCTCTCTTCTCCTTCAACTCTCCCCTTGGCATGTGCCCGGAGTGCAACGGCATCGGAACCCACCTGGTGATGGACGAAGAGAAGCTCGTTCCCGATACCCGCCTTACCATCCGCCAGGGGGCCGTGGTGCCCTGGAAAAACTATTTTTTAAAAGGAGAGGATCTGGGAAGCGGCGGCTGGGGCGTCAGCCAGTTGGCCGCCATGGAGGAGCAGTGGGGCATCGACTTCGATACCCCCTGGGAGGAGATGGAGCTCTGGATGAAAGAGATCATTCTCTTTGGATCCAAAGGCAAGACCCTGGTAGTGGACTGGAACTCCAAGTCGGTAAAGGGCGAGGTGACCACCAGTTTTGAAGGGTTGGTTCACGAGATGATGCGCCGCTACCACCAGACCTTCTCCGAGCGTCGCAAAAAGTGGTACGCCTCTTTTATGAGCTCCAAGAGGTGCCGGAGCTGCGAGGGGCGAAGGCTCAGGCCCGAAGTGCTTCACATTCTGATCGATGGGGTCTCCATCATCGATGTGACGGCCATGACCATTACCCAGGCCCACGACTTTATTCAAAACCTCGAACTTTCGGGAAACCGCAAGGTGATCGCCGAAGAGTTGATCAAGGAGATTGGTGGCCGTTTGGGGTTTCTGGTCAATGTGGGGCTCGACTACCTGACCCTGGACCGAAGCGGCCCCACCCTCTCCGGCGGAGAGTCCCAGCGCATTCGATTGGCGTCTCAGGTGGGGTCCGAGCTGACCGGGGTGCTCTACATTCTGGATGAGCCCTCCATCGGCCTGCACCAGCGGGACAACGTGAAGCTTTTGAAAACCCTTTGCCACCTTCGCGATATCGGCAACAGCCTCATTGTGGTGGAGCACGATCAGGAGACCATGGAGAGCGCCGACTGGGTGGTGGATATGGGGCCGGGAGCCGGGCACCTCGGCGGTCAGGTGGTGGCCGAAGGGCCGCCTGAATCGTTGAAGAAGCAGAAACACTCCCTCACCGGGGATTTTCTGGCCGGACGTCGCGCCATCGAGGTGCCGGAGACCCGTCGTGAGCTTCAAAAACGTCATCCCAAGGTGGTGGTGAAAGGGGCCGTTGAGAACAATCTCAAAGGCGATGATGTGGCCATACCCTTAGGGGTTTTTGTCTGCGTGACAGGGGTGTCTGGGGCAGGAAAGTCCACCCTGGTCAATCAGATTCTCTACCCCGCCCTCTCTCGAAAGCTCAACGGCAGCACCTTGAGTGTGGGACGGCACAAAAAAATTGAGGGGCTTTCGCACCTGGACAAGGTGATCAATATCGACCAGCGGCCCATTGGACGAACCCCGCGAAGCAATCCGGCCACCTACACCAAGGTGTTTGATCACATCCGGGATCTCTTTGCCATGCTGCCTGAATCCCAGGAGCGCGGCTACAAAAAGGGGCGCTACTCCTTCAACGTGAAGGGGGGGCGCTGCGAGACCTGCTGCGGGGACGGCTTTCTCAAGGTGGAGATGCACTTTCTGGCCGACGTCTATGTGCCGTGTGAAAGCTGCCGGGGCAAGCGTTTTAACGAGGCGACCCTTGAGATCAAGTACAACGGGCACTCCATCAGCGACGTGCTGGATCTCTCGGTGCAGCAGGCAAGGGAGCTCTTTCAGAATCATCCCAAGATCACTGCCATTCTGGATACCCTCATGGATGTGGGCTTGAGCTACATCAAGCTGGGGCAGGCGGCCACCACCCTCTCCGGCGGCGAGGCCCAGCGCATCAAGCTGGCCCGGGAGCTGGCCAAGCGAAGCACGGGGCGAACCCTCTACATTCTGGATGAGCCCACCACCGGGCTCCATTTTGAGGATGTGCGAAAGCTTCTGGAGGTGCTTCAGAGGCTCACCGAAGGGGGGAATACCGTTCTTGTGATTGAGCACAACCTTGATGTGATCAAGTGCGCCGACTGGCTCATCGACATGGGCCCTGACGGCGGTGAAGGGGGCGGCCATGTGGTGGTGGAAGGCTCTCCCGAGACCGTGGCCGCGTCAGGCAAGGGGCACACCGCCCCCTTCCTTGCCGACATGCTGGGCGTTCAGCACTTGAAAAAACTGGCAAACTGAATGGAAGCGCGCAACGGGTGAGGGGGCAGGCCTTATCCGTTGCGGCGTGTCACTTCTTGAAGCTACGGCGTGACATGAAAGTTTGACAAACAGGTCGACTATTTGACGTTCAAGGCCACCGATACAATTTTGATATTTTTGCCCTGCGATGTCGAAAAAGGGTCACTGGAAGGTGGCCCTTTTTTTGTGAGCGGAATCTGAAAAAGCGGGTTTTGTATGGGGAGCCGTGGTAAGATAAAAAGATAAATCCAAAAGGGACGTCTATTGCCAGCCTTTGCTTCCTCTCTGCTTCAGCTAACGCCCTGAATCCCGCAGGGTATTCATCCTTTTGATGGTTTTGGCCGGTTTGACAAGGGCGAGCGCTTTAAGTATCATACGGCGTTTCACGCTGTGGTCCGTGCTCCATTTGGGGCTTGGTGCGATTGCGTTCGAAAGGTTATAAGAATCAATGATGAGTTCATCATTGATGGCGTTTTTAGAAATACTTAGGGACATTTCATGGAATCAAAGAACAGAAACCGCGTGGGAGTAGCCTCACTCTTTGAAGCG
>JAKSCC010000230.1 GCA_022360815.1 Desulfobacterales bacterium | reverse complement strand
GGTGCCAGGCATCGGGTCGGTTGCAAAGGGGCAGAAATTCGGCGATGGTCTCTTCGCCTTCGCCTCGAATGATCAGATCCAGGGCCGGGCAGGAGGCAAAGCTGTTTTCAATATCAAAAGAGACATGGGGGCCGGCCATGACGATGAGGGCATTGGGAGAGGCAGATTTTGCGTCGCTGAGAATGGACCAGGCTCTCTTGACATTCATGGTGACACTGGAGGTGCCGATGATATCCGGAGAAAACCGTGAAAGCTCGTGGTGGAGTTTTTCAGGGGTGTACTCTCTGACGATGTAGTCAAGAATGATGACCTCGGCACCGGCAGCTTCAAAGGCGGCGGCTGCATAACAGAGTCCTAGGGGCGGCGAGGGGAATTCGTCGAGGGGGTAAGGGGTTGCGATAAGCGCGACACGAGTCATAGGAGGCCTGTGGTTAGGGTCTGAAGAGGCGATTAAATTACCTCTTTTACTACCCTGTGGCCTCTTGGTTTGTCAATATGGCCTTTGTTATATCGTGCTTTGTTTCAATCTTTTCAAATGCGAGTTTTTCAGAATGTCGGCCACTGAGTCAGTGGCGGATTTGAAATGCGGTCAAGGGGGCTAAAGCAGCTCTTGTTGAATGCTGCGGGTGGTTCTCATTTTTTTTGCGGCGTCGGGTTTTGGCTCTTTTTTAAAGCTCTCCACCATATCAAGGAGAGCCTCGCCATACTTTTTCAGTCGGGCAGGGCCCATGCCGTGGATCGCTTTGAGGCGTGTTCGGGTGGGGGGCAGCTCGTTTGAGATGGCCACAAGGGAGGCGAGGGTGGCCACACGCGAGGGAGGCACATCCTCTTTTTCGGCCTGGGTTGTGCGCCAGTTTTGAAGGGTTTTGAAAAGCTCGGGGTTGTCGCTCTCCAAATTTTTAACCCGTTTCTGTTTTTTGGGAGTGCTTTGGGCCTCTTCCTCCAGAAGGGCTTTGGCTCGGGTGGCGAGATATTTTTTGACTCGAAACCCTTCTGCACACCCTTTAAGACAACTCTTTTTCATGCCAATAAGAGCCAGAATTTTTGCCAGAGCCTCTTGGCCCAGGGTTTCTACCGACTGGTTATCCGAGGCAAAGCTCGCTTCGGAAAGGGGGGTCTGAAGCTCTTTTTCCAGGCGGTCCAGAAAGTAAGCGCACCCTTTTTGGATGCGCGCCTGAAGGGGGGCGCTCTCTTCGGGAGGCTCTTGGGCGGGTGTGGCCTGAAGTTGCCCTTGAAAGGTGTGGGCAATGCGCAGAAGATCGGGAAGGGTGTCGGCTGCGATACGATTCAGCACCTGGGGCAGAGACCCCTGAACGGTTTTACCCTGATACTTTAAGGTGGTGGCGGTTTTCTGGATGGCTTCAAAAAGCGGGCTCCAGTCAAAGAGCTCTTGGATGAGGGCGAGTTGGCATTCGTTTTTGGCCCGCTGAAGGGTCTCTTCTTTGGGAAGGCTCTCTTCCATCTCACGTGTAAATCGACTGACGGAGCCGTCACAGATGATGGCAGATGGTGAGATGCGGCTGGTGAGGGTGATGCCCTCTAAGCTTTTGCACCGGGAAAGGGCCACATAGGTCTGGCCGTGGGCAAAGGAGGCGGCGGCGTCGATGATCACCTTTTCAAAGGTAAGCCCCTGGCTTTTGTGAATGGTGATGGCCCAGGCAAGCCGAAGGGGAAACTGGGTAAAGCTGCCCAAGACCTCCTCTTCGATCTCTTTGGTCTTTTCGTTTAAGGTGTACGAAATATTTTCCCAGCGCTCCCGACCCACCACAATGGGGTTTGCCTCTCCTTCACACAGCACCTGAATCTCATCTTCGGAAAGCTCCACCACCGTGCCGATTTTGCCATTGTAGTACGTCTTTTTCTGGGAGCTGTCGTTTCGAATGAACATCACCTGGGCTCCCTCTTTGAGAAGGAGTGCTTCCTCGGCGGGAAAGGCGTGTTCGGGAAAGGTGCCCTCCACATCGGCCTCAAAGCTCTCCAGGGGGCCCTTGAGTTTTTTGAGCTTTTTGTCGTTGAGCTGGTCGGCACTGGCGTTGTGGGTGGTCAGGGTGATGACCCCTGCCTCTTTTTGGGAAGATGCCGAGTCGGTATGGCGCCGGTTCAGGGCGTCAAGGGCTTCCTGGGTCACCCGGCTCTCCCGCACCTGGTTCAAGATGGAGAGAAAGGCCTTGTTGCTCTGGCGGAAAACGTGGGTGAGCTCCACAGAGAAGGGCTTGGCCTCTTTAAAGGCGAGGCTGCTGAAGAAGTAGCCCGTCTCGTAGTGGGGGGACAGAAGGCCCCACTCTTCGGGTTTGATAATAGGCGGGAGCTGGTGAAGATCGCCGATCATAAGAACCTGGGCCCCGCCGAAGACCTGGGTCGGGTCTTTGAATCGCCGCAGCATCTGGTCGATGGCATCCAGAACATCGGCCCGAACCATACTGATCTCATCGATAATCAGAAGGTCCAGGGTCTTTATGATGTGGATCTTTTTTTTGGAGAACCTTCGGTTTTGAATGGTGGCATCCGGAGGCAGCGGTCCGAAAGGCAGCTGAAAAAAGGAGTGGATGGTCACACCCCCTGCATTGATGGCTGCCACTCCGGTAGGAGCCACCACCACGGCGCGCTTGGAGGTTTTTCGTCGAATGCTTTGAAGAAAGGTGGTTTTCCCCGTGCCCGCCTTGCCCGTTAAAAAAACGGATTTCAGGGTCTTTTCCACAAAATCGTGGGCCATTTCAAGGGGGCGGTTGGTCTGCATGAACGAATAAACCTCAATCAATCTTTTGGAAGAGAATAAAGTGGGCACACTCTATGACGAGCGAGCCATCGTGTCAAACGCAATGGCTTTTTGTTTTGGGCTTCCTCTTTCAAAACGGTTGGTTTGCATCTTGTTTTGAATATAGGGTATGACAAATAGATTTTTCACAGAACCATAAAATGGAACAGCAAAAAGGAGTCGAACGTTTTCTTATGGATACCGTAGAAATGGTAGAGGCCTTGAAGAGTTTTGAGTGCAGGTATCAACGAGAGGCTGTTGAGGCGGCCCTTGAAAATCCCGAAGCGGTTTCTCCCCACTTGATTGCCATTCTTAAGGAGGTGGTTGCTGATCCTGAACATATTTTTGATGAGGTGCCGGAAGAGGGCGTCAGGCTCGATTATATCTACGCATTGATTCTTCTCGGAATTTTTCGGGAAGAGAAGGCCCATGATGTGATTGTGGATTTGGCCAGTATGCCGATGCCTTTGGCCGACGAGATTTTGGGTGATTCCATCACGGAAGACCTCCATCTTGCGCTGTACCAAACCTGCGGCGGGAAAATGGGGCGCCTTAAAGAGCTTGCGACAAACGATAGGGCAGATGTGTTTTGCCGTGAGGCGGCCCTTAGAGCGCTTGGGTATGCCTTTTTGGACGGCGTTTTGTCACGGGATGCGTATCTCTCTTTTTTGCGAAGCGAGCTTGAAAAGGAGGTGGATCCTGACGAATCGAATCCAGACGTTTTTACCTACTTCGATATGCTCGCCTCATGCGCTTACGGCATCTATCCAGAAGAGCTGATGGATGTCATTCGTGAAGGGTTTGAGGCGGGAAAAATGGAAGGGGAGATGACGGATTATGCAATGTTTGAAGAGCTTTTTCGTCTGAATGATCGGGACGGGTTTCTTTCCAAAGAGAAAAAACGCTTCGAGAAAGAGGCCACCCAAAGCATTCACGATAAAATGGAAGATTGGGCTTGTTTTCGGGAGGATGGTGGCAAGGAGCTTACCCCAAGGGAGAAAGCACTCCTTTTGTCGCTTGCGAAAAAAGATGATCTTAATTTCCCTGATCCTTTTGGGGAGGAGGGTATTTTTGAACCGAGTGAGGTGCCGCTCTTTCAAAAGCCCAAAAAGAGAAACAAAAAGAAGGCCAAACAGAGCAAGGCGTCTCGCAAGGCAAACCGCCGTAAGAAAAAGAAGTAGGGATCAGGGGGCCGCAGGCAGTGAGGGCCCCTTGAACCAAAGCAAATGTAGCGGGGTGATTGTGATGATGCGAAAGAGCTATTCGTGTTTTTTGAAATAGAGCACCAGGCTCTTTCCCATGACAGGGTTTAAAAGTTTGTCCATAAATTTGGTGAGTTTGGGCTGTGAGAGGATGTCCCACTCCAGAAATTTCTTGTAAAGATTGACGGCCCAGTGGTCTTCCCGAGTGGGGCCCACAGCGCATTTGAGCCACCAGTAAGGGGCCTGGAGGCTGTGGGCGTGGTGGGCATTCCAGTAGGTGGCTCCGTGCTTTTCAATAAGCTGGACCAGAGGCCCTTTTTTATAGATGCGCACGTGCCCCATGTTGGCATTGAAGTATTCGTCCGAGAGCATCCAGCAGATCTTTTCGGGCCAGAACCGGGGCACGCTCACCACCAAGTTGTGACCCGGCTTGAGCACCCTTAAGATCTCTTTGGCGGCTTTGGAGTCTTCAGGAATATGCTCCATCACCTCAGAGCAGAGCACCACATCAAAGCTGTTGTCGGCAAAGGGAAGGTTGGTGATATCTGCCATGGTAAAGGCCCAAGAGCCGCCTTTGTGCGCGCCAAGATGATCGTGAAACTGAAGGCGTTTGATGCCGTGGAGCATATCGTAATGGGAGAGATCGGCACCAATGGCGGTCACCTTTTCATACTCGTAAGCGGCGCTGATATGCCTTCCGGGCCCGCATCCGATATCGAGAATTTTGTAGCCGGGTTTGATATCCAAGGCGTTAAATCGTACGGTGATCACGGATGGCCTCCCTGTATGCGTTGACGGTCTGTTCGGCGGCGTTTTTCCAGGTGAAACTCTCTTGAACGCGCTTGTATCCGGCTTCTCCCAGCTGTTTTGCCTTTTCGGGGTTGTCCAGAAGCTCGCAAATGGCCGCTTCAAGGGCTTCGGGGTTTTCCGGCGGCACCAGCATGGCGGCTTCGCCAGCCACCTCCGGAAGGGCTCCGCCCGTGGTGCTGATCACAGGGATGCCGCTGGCCATGGCCTCGCCCACTGGCAGGCCAAAGCCCTCGTACACCGAGGGGACCACGGCAATGGAGGCCTTTGCGTAGTGCTTTCGAAACGCATCGTTTGAGACGCGTCCGGTAAAGTGGATGATGCGCCCCATATCAAGTTCATCTACCAGCCTTTCAATGGGCCCCCCCTCTTTGGGAGCACCGATGACGGTGAGCTTGATCTCCCGCTTGAGGCTGATGGCGTGCACCGCTTTGAGAAGATAGTTGAGCCCCTTTAAGGGCTGGTCGGCACTGTTGGTGACGATCAGCCGGTTGGCCTCGCGTTCAATATGGGGAAGCGGATAGAAGAGCTCGGTGTTGATGCCGTTGGGCACCACGTGAAAGCGGTCTGCAGGCACACTAAACTCTTCATGGATATCGGCTTTGGAAAATTCCGAGACCGTGATGAATTTGGGCAGCCTTTTGACCACACGTTTCTGCATGCCGATAAAGGAGTACCATCTTAGCTGCTTGATTTTTTGCCAGAAGCTTGGCACGCTTTTCACGGCAATCTGGCGGTCTCTGGTGATGGGGTGATGAATGGTTGCAATGGTCGGTTTTAAACGGCTTAAGGCCCAGACACCGTACGAGAGGCTCTGGTTGTCGTGGATGATGTCAAACTCATCCAACCTTTTTTTCAGGTGGTTGTAAGCCCTGTAGCCAAAGGTTTTGGGCTCGGGGTACCCCATGGTGGAGATGCTGAGCCACTCCATGAGGTTGATGGGGTTTTTCAGCTCTCCCACGGTGGGGGTACGAAAGGGGTTTTCCGCATTGTAAAGATCCAGGCAGTCCAGCATGGTCAGCTTGCTCGGGGCAATCAAAAGGGGGTCGGGGGGCCCTGCCACCACCTCAACACGATGGCCCAGGTCGGTGAGGGCTTTTGCCAGATTTCTCACATAGACGCCCTGACCGCCGCAGTGGGGGTTGCTTCGATAGCTGATCATACAGATGCGCAAAGGGCGGTTGGAAATATCAGTCATGCCGCCTCCTGCCGGGGAAAAGGGTCTCTGCCTGAATCATAAACGTATCTCCTGATTATTTTTTGAGCATAGCCCGGGATGGGGCCGTAAAAATAGAATGGCCCACCTTAACAGATGACAATATCAGGAAGATTTGGTTGTGATTGCTCCCCGATTTTATGCGCGGTGCGTCGAAGCCTCATCGTGTTCATGAGTTATCTGGTTTGCTTCAGAGCCTTGAAAACAGGCGCTGATGGCCTCGAACGCATGGAAAACTCATACTTACTCATCCCCCGGAAATGAGGTCAAGCACTTTTTAGGTTGAAGTAAAAATGGTCTTGATTGCAATCAATGATAATTGTTCTCTTCACGCTCCGCTTGGCTTTCACGAAGGCTTGCTTTTTATAAGGTGGTGCTGATAGCTATAGCCTTTATGGCGGACCCTTTTGAATGAGGGGGTGCGATTACCAGTTACCAACTGGAGGCCTGCACACACCTGCCACGGCACCGAGAAGAGAGACAAGCCCGGTGGTCAGGGTTTGTGGTTTTACATCATACGATTTTACCAAACCGATGAAGGAGTTATCCATGAGCAGTTCACCCAATGCCGCTATCGATTCTTACTGGAAGTTGCGTCTTGAATCTGTCAAAGAGCGCCTGGAAGCCAATAATTTTGACGCTTATGTTGCAGATACCACCGAAGATGTGAAGCCCATTATGGACGAAATTCTTGGTGCATCCGAAGGCAAGAGCCTCTCTTGGGGAGGGTCCAAAAGTTTTGTGGAGACAGGGCTTTACCATGAGCTCAAAGAGTCTTCGGACTTTGAGGTGTTGGATACCTACGATAAAACCGACTGTTCGCCGGAAGAGGTGATGGAGAAGCGCCGGCAGTCCCTTTTGGCGGATATTTACATCACCGGAAGCAATGCCGTGATTGAAGAGGGCTACCTGGTGAATCTGGATATGATTGGCAACCGTATCGCCGCGATCACCTTTGGCCCCAAAGAGGTGGTGATTATCGTGGGCCGCAACAAGGTGGTGGCAGATCTTGAAGACGCCATGGAGCGGGTAAAGAGCTATGCAGCGCCTGTGAATGCCATGCGTCTGGGCATGAAGACCCCTTGCGCACAAACCGGTGTTTGCCATGACTGCAAAAGCCCCCAGCGCATCTGCAATACCTGGACCATCACAGAAAAGTCATTTCCCAAAGGTCGGGTGAAGGTGATTCTGGTCAATGCCGATTTGGGTTTTTAAGCGATTTCGTGCATTTTTTGGGGAATTGTGGTAGTTTTTTCTAATATTGCATGGCTGAGATGGCTCCTTCGGTGTGATCTCAGCCTTTTTTTTGAGTTTTGATGCCAATTCAACCAACAGATAAGGTGATCACCATGGTCGTAGATTTTAAGAAAGTGAGCTACATCATCGCCCAGAGCATTGCAGGGGATTTCAAGAGCAAAGGGTTTGATATTGACGTGGATATTTTCTGTGACTCTTTCAAAGCGGGTATGCGTGGCGAAAAGCCCACCATGGCTCCCGGTGAGATGCAGCAGGTGATGATGGCCTTTCAGCAGCATCTTCAGGAAGAGGCCCAGAAAGCCCAGGGTGAGGTGGGGGATAAGAACCGCGCCGAAGGTCGAAAGTTTTTGGGCGAAAATGCCAAGAAAGAGGGCGTGAATGTTACCGAGTCCGGTCTTCAGTATGAGGTGATCGAAGAGGGCACCGGCAAGACCCCCGGTGCTTCAGATCAGGTAACCGTTCACTATGAGGGCCGCCTTCTTGATGGCAGTGTTTTTGACAGCTCCTACAAGCGCGAGCAGCCCGCCACCTTCCCCGTAAACGGAGTGATTGAAGGATGGCAGGAGGCGCTTCAGCTTATGAAAGAGGGATCAAAGTATGAGCTGGTTATTCCCGCCTCCATCGGCTACGGCGCCCAAGGGGCTGGCGATGCCATTGGTCCCCATGCGACCCTCTGCTTTACCGTTGAGCTGATTAAAGTTCTGGGGTAACTCTTCGGGATAGCATCAAATAAGTATGAAAAAAGCCCCTGCAGTTTTTCGTATCTGCAGGGGCTTTTTTTGTGTGGTTTTTATGCTGGATGATTTTTGCAAAAAAAAGATTATTTATCGAACCAGCTGAAGTTGCTTTTGGGAAGAATCCATTTGTTTTTGGCCTGCATCACCACAAAGGATTCGCTGGCATCGATCTCTCCTAAGGCGGGGAGATCTTTGGTCATGAACTCATACAGAGCGGGCATGGTGGGAACCACCACCTCCATGAGAATGTCAAATCGTCCGGTGACAACCACGGCGGAGTTGACCTGGTCCAGTTCGGCGAACTGCTCGAGCTTGTCTTCGATTTTGCAGGCGTCATTGATGGTGACAGCCACAATGGCCATAACCAGATCATCTGTCTTGAAGATGTCAATGAGTCCGGCGATTCGGAGGACCCCTGAACCGAGAAGCTTTTTAAGCCTTGAATAGAGGGTCGGCGGGGTGACACCCAGGTGCTCCACAAGTTTGTTCACCGGCATGCGACCGTCCAGGCTGAGCTGCTTGATCAGGTTGCGGTCCGTGGTATCAATGTTTGATTTCATGATCTGTCCTTTTGCCGGTTTTTCCTGGCTGCGCAAGGGGGACGTTCTCTGTCCGGATGCGTCAAAAGGGTGTTGGGAAATTGTGTTGATATACCGGCGTGTTGTGCTGCCGGGTGGAAGTCTTTTTCTCCTACGCAGGGCATCATAACAGAATGGTTTTTTCTCTGGAATGCAAAAGGTTCATTTTGTGTGGACAGTCTCCTTTCCAAAGAGGGGACGCATCTTTTTGTTTTTAAATGGCGATGGGGGGGTATGTCTTCATATTTGTTTGGGATATAATCTGAATAAAACACAGCCTAAGGCCCAGCTACGGCCTATGCACTATTTTGCTTTTTCAGAAGAGGAGGTCGCCATGAACCTCATTCCCTTTTTTCTGTTTGCCGTTTTTGTTTTTCTTGTCATTCTTTTTTTTGCTCACCTTATGGGGCGCACCATGCGTTTTCGGGATGAGTATGCTGTGGAGCGCATGAATGCTGCAGAGCTGGCTTATCTTGAAAAGGTGAAGAAAATTGAAGGCACCATGGAGCCTGAAGAGATGATTGCGATTCTTGGAAAGCCCAAAAAATATATTCCCGATACTCGCATTCAGTGGCAGGCACCGGGCAAGAATCCGCTTCATTTTGTGGTGGTCCGCTACCAGGGCCGTCGCCCCTTTTCTATTCGCTGGGTCAAACTGGGGGTGTTTGTGTGGGAGCGTCTTTTTTAGGCTTTTCCGTGAAGGCTTTCAGTCAGACAGATAAGATCCACTGCGAGTGGCCCGGCGGTTAGCCAATCATCATCCGAGAGCCCGGTCACTGTGGCTAACATTTTCGGCCCCGTAAGTTGGAATCGAAAAATGGGCCAGCCGTGAGATTTTGCCTGCTCTTCGTTTTTTATTGAGTACTCCAGATAGTTATGGTGTTATACGATGGGAAAAATTAACATGGAGTAAAGGCACAAAGAAAGACCACCACGAGACCGCTTGAGGAAAGCGTTCGAGATGGCCTGTGGAACAGGTAGGGAGTCTGGCGATGACGACTCATTTCGTGTTGACGCTGACAGGGACAATAGAATCTACTTAAGTAATACTCCATGCTTGGATCTATACTAACAGCATCAAGTTTGTAGTCAAGTAAAAAATGCAACTTATTTGGTAACACGAATAGGGCGGGTCTATACTGTCACCGTGGAGTCAAATTGGGGGTAAGCCCAGATGTTTTGTATCTCATGATATCCGTTGAGTTCCCATTCCGACGGATGCTTCACCACACCGGTTCCGCCCATGGTCAAATCAATGTACGTAAGGCATTTAACCAGGTGCTCATGGCATTGAATCGCCTTCGCATGATAACGGTCTTCCCAAAACGCCCCGTTTCTATTTTTCCGTTGATTGAACTTCTGGGTTGTTCTTTCTGCAATGAGTCTGATTGAATCAGGAATCACATGACGTCCGCCACCATCAACAACAATCAGACGAACGTGGTTGGAAGTCACAATGTAGTTGAGAACTTTTAAACCATAGCATTTTCTGGCCTCAAACAACCTCTCAAGCCAACGCCGACTGTTTCGTACGAATTTTAGTAGGAATACTTTTTTATGACATCAATGGGTGATGTGCCAGACATGATCCGAAAGGTAGTGCCGTTTTGCTCGTGCCATCAGAACCTCAGCTTTTTAGGTGATCATTCACATGCTTAAGCATGCAGTTTGCTACCTAAAAATGCCACTTTAAGCAACATAAACGGCTAAATGATAGAGTTATATACATTTTAATATTCAGATTGTTGGGATGGCCCGACCCCATAACAACATAACACAGACCCAGGATTGTGGGGAAAGCCTGTTGAATCAGGCGTTTTTCGGAGCCATAGGCCATCAACTTTAAGTAAGGGAGCCTTTATGCAGACCCCCAGTACCCCTGAAGAGCGCCGCCTCTACCTGGAGTCGAAGTTTGGTAAGGCGCTGTTTGATGTGGCAGACACAGATGAGATACCAAAGTGTGCCGTCATTCCTTATTACGCGGGCATAGAGGAGATGCTGGCCACAGATCAGGCGTTTCGCCTCGTGGAGGAGAGTTTGGAGCGTTCTTACCAGTTGACGTTGAATCGCTCTGAAAAAGGGTTCGGCTACCTCACGCGGAGGGACTTTCTCACCGCCGCAGGTGTGGTGCTTGCTTCCATGGCCCTGCCCCTGGGAGGGCCGTCTGTTTCAAGGGCCCAGCAGGTGTAGGTGAAGTCGGCTCAGGAGAAGACCCTGGCATCGGTAAGCAATCCAGAAAGCCCAGGGGTTGATGAGC
>JAKSCC010000358.1 GCA_022360815.1 Desulfobacterales bacterium | reverse complement strand
GTGGCAACGGGCACCCCTGGAGGCATCTGAACGGTGGAGAGCAGGGCGTCCATGCCGGAGAGGGCCGATGAGTCCACCGGAACCCCGATAACGGGCAGGGTGGTGTGGGCGGCCATGACGCCTGCCAAGTGGGCCGCGTGACCGGCAGCGGCGATGATCACCCGAAGGCCTTTTTCTCTGGCCTTGATGGCAAAGTCAGCGGCCACAAAAGGGGTTCGGTGGGCCGAGGCCACCATAAACTCATAGGGGACCCCAAATTTTCGTAAAATTTCGGTGGCGCCTTTCATGGTTTCGTAGTCGGAGTCGCTGCCCATGATGATGCCCACACGGGCAGGGGTGGCCATATGGGCCAGGGCTCTTCCGCCAATGTCGGTGCGATGAAAGGCTTTGGTCCAGGATATTTTTTCCACGGATTTGTACGCTTTGTTGATGGCCCGCTTTACGTCCGCACCCAACGCGGTGACTCCCAGAACACGGCCACCTGAGGTGGTCACCTTGTTGCCACGAAGGGATGTTCCGGCGTGGAAGACTTCAAGGTCGTTCGCCTTGGCTTCATCGAGCCCTTTGATGACATTTCCTTTGCGGTAGCTTCCCGGATATCCTCCAGAGGCCATGACCACACAGACCGCCGCCCGCTCATCAATATCGATGGTGTGTTGCGCCAGGGTGCCGTCTATGGTGGCTTCCATCAGACCCAGAAGGTCGTTTTTGACCCGCATCATAAGGGGCTGACACTCGGGGTCTCCAAACCGGGCGTTGAATTCGAGAACCTTGATGCGGTCCCGGTCGATCATGAGGCCGGCATAGAGGATGCCTTTGTAGGGGATTCCCTCTTTGGCCATTCCCTCTACCGTGGGGATCATCACCTCTTTCATGATCTTGTCGTGCATGTATTTGTCGATAATGGGAGCCGGGGAGTAAGCCCCCATGCCACCGGTGTTAAGGCCCTTGTCGCCGTCGTGGGCGCGCTTGTGGTCCTGGGATGTGGGAAGGGGAAGGACGGTTTTTCCATCGGTGAGGGCGAGAAAGGAGACCTCTTCGCCCTCCAGACGCTCTTCGATAACCACGCGGGCTCCGGCATCGCCAAAGGCTTTGTCTTCCATGATCTCTTTAAGGGCGGTGTCGGCCTCTTTGGGGGTGCTGCAGACGATCACCCCTTTGCCGGCGGCAAGGCCATCGGCTTTGACCACCACCTTGCCATCGAACTGGGCCATGTATTTTGCGGCAGGCTCAAAGGATGTAAAGCTGCGGCCGGTGGCGGTGGGAATGCCGTAGCGGTTCATGATCTTTTTTGAGAAGGCCTTGCTGGCCTCAAGCTGTGCCGCTTTTTTGGATGCACCAAAGACCTTGAGCCCCTTTTTTTCAAAGGTATCTACAATGCCTGCAGCCAAGGGGGCTTCGGGGCCCACCACGGTGAAGTCCATGGACTCTTTTTCTGCAAAATCCAGAAGCGCTGGAATGTTATCCGCTGCAATGTCCACACAGGTGGCGATTTCAGAAATACCTGCATTGCCCGGGGCGCAGAAAATGTTATCCACGCGAGGGCTTTGGGCGAGTTTCCAGACCAGGGCGTGTTCTCTTCCTCCGCTGCCAACAACCAGTACCTTCATCTTTACATGTCCTCTCATCTATCGGGTTTAACAATCTGAAGTATTAGACGATTTTTATTTGGAACCATTTACAGTTTAAGGTCGGGTGGAACAGGCCACCAGGGCCTTGGGATTTTGCTTTTTTATTTAGCCCTCCAAGGCCAGTTCAATCAGCCGGTCCAGAAGGGTTGTAAATGTGTAGCCGGCTGTGCGGGCGGCCCTGGGCAGCAGGCTGGTGCTTGTCATGCCCGGGATGGTATTGGTCTCAAGGGCAAAAAGGTTGCCGTCTCTTTTAAGGATAAAGTCGGTGCGGCTGTAGCCCTTAAGGTGCAGGGCCTTGTGGGCCTTTTGGGCCAGGTGCATTACCCTGTCTGAAACGCTTTTTTCAATGCGGGCCGGACAGATTTCGGTGGTGGCGCCGGGTGTGTACTTGGCGGTGTAGTCAAAAAAGGTGCTTTCGCCTTCGGGAATGATCTCAATAATGGGAAGGGCTTCAAGCTCGGTGTTGCCCAAAACCCCGCAGGTTAGCTCAATGCCGTCAATAAACGACTCCACGATCACCAGTTCATCATAGGTGTGAGCCAGGGCGATGGCATCTTCAAGCTCTTGGGTGCTGGTGACCCGGCTCATGCCCACGCTGGAGCCGCCACAGGCGGGTTTGACAAAAAGGGGAAGGCCCAGGTCTTGGGTGATGTCGAATGCGTTTACGACGTCTCCTTTATGAATGTAGGCCGCCTTGGGGGTTGGGATACCAGCCTCTTTGTAGAGGGTCTTTGAAAGGGGTTTGTCCATGGCGATGGCGCTGCCCAGAACACCGGCCCCCTGGTACGGAATTTTGAGAAGGTCGAGAAGGCCCTGGACGGTGCCATCTTCGCCGGGAGAGCCGTGCAGGAGAATAAGGGCGACATCAAGCGTTGGGGCGTTGGCCACCAGTTTGCCGAGCCCCTCTTTGGGGTCGTATTCAAAAAGGTTGTAGCGGGAGGTGTCAAGGGCTTCAATGGCGGCTTTTCCGCTGGCAAGGGAGACCTCACGTTCGGGTGAGGTGCCTCCGTAGATGATGGCAAGATTTAGTTTGCTCATGGACTTCTTCTTTCAATTCAATATCAGATGGTACGTGCGCTTGTGGTGATGGCTCCGTAAAAAAGGCCAAAGGCGTTTTGGCGATCCGCAGCACTGGAGACGCCATGTCGTGGGCGTCGCATCAAGGTGTTGGGTGTTTACGGCATCATCTCTGTTGAAAGGGTTGATCTATTTTTCCAGGTGAGAGATGAGCTCTTCTTCATACCCTTCTGGAATATCGAAAATAGAGGTGTGATGCCCTCTTTTCATTAGCCGGGTTTTTAAGATGGCAATGCGTTTCATGGCCCGAATTTTTTCTGTGGCACTGGGAGTTGTTTTCAAGAGGTCTTCGGTTTGGCGGATCTTGACATGATCGTCCAGCTCTTTTGGAACGCATCCTGCGTTTTTAAGGATCTTATGAGCCATGCGAAGATCTTCAGGGACCCCACTGTCGTCTTCCATCTCAAGGGGTTTTCCGTGGCCTGGAAGGTCACTGAGTTTTCCCTCTTTCATGGCTGTCTGGATTCTTTCCTCAATGATTCGATCAATACCGGTGCTCATGCCACGCATCTCTTGGGTCTCTTCGGTGGGAAGAAGAGGGGTTTGGATCGTTTTTTTTGATGAAACGATGCCATTGGAATTAAAGTGACACCCGTCCGGTCCAAAGAGGGTGCTGTCTGCCCGCTTTGGTTCACAAAGAAATGGTTCAGGGATCTGTAAGGATGTCAGTGGTTCATGATGGTTTCATCTGTTTTGTGAGACTTTACCCTATTAAAGGTTGAAGTCGATTTCAAGAAAGAAGTCAGGGAAGGGGTGGGTAGAGGGGAGGGAGAAAACAAAAAAAGAGCCGACAAAAAGTACTCCATTTGTCGACTCTTTTCTATTTTATGGTAGCGATGCACGGAATTGAACCGCGGACACTGCGGATATGAGCCGCATGCTCTAACCAACTGAGCTACATCGCCACAAAATGGCTTGGTTCTGTCTTCATGTGAAAGAAGGTCTCTCACGCGAAGACAGATGGTATTTAACTGTTTTGGC
>JAKSCC010000275.1 GCA_022360815.1 Desulfobacterales bacterium | reverse complement strand
TATAATTCAGAACGGTTGCATTCAACTTTGGGCGGCGTTAGCCCGGCAACCTTCGAGATGCCGACATATCAGTTTGTAACTTAACTCTGGTGCCCGTTTTTTGTTGACCACTGCAAGGTCTTGTTTCACAAGAGCAACTATAGCGTATTTTTGGCTTGGTGCGTAACATCAGTTAGGTAAATTTTCGAGCAATTACTACAACGCCACCAGCACCCCCGCACTCACCGCCACCTGATACAATATCTGCGTCACATCCTTTGCAATCTGAAGATTTTTCCCTCCCATTTTCGGCAACACGAATACGGCGTCACCGGACACGGGCTTCATTTTGTTTAACTCCCTTTCAGATTCAAAACGCTCCACACGCCCATTGGGATGAACCACCAGCACATTTTCGGGGTTGGCACGCTCTGTCATCTCACCAGCGAGCCTGATATAGGCTCCGGCTGTCATGCCTTTTACAAAAGTGTGGGCTCCGGGGAAGGCGACTTCACCCTGGACCAGCACAAGGCCCGACTGCGCCGGAATAAATACCCTGTCCCCGTCTTCAAGATAAATATCCTTTGGGTCTGTTTTTTCGTTGATGACAATCTGGCCCTTGGGCTCCACTTTTCTGGCCCTGTCCACAAAGGCGAGGATTCCTTTGGACTCCTGGGCACGGATCAGGCTCTCCTCTTTGGTGATGGATGGCGTTGTGAGCACCTGCTCTTCCAGCTTCTTTAGCCTGGCTTCAAGAAACTGCTTCTGGGCTTTGGCCACGCTTTTCCGAAATAGCTGAATGGCACCTGGTCTGGAACGGGGGGTAAAGACTAGTCTATCCATGATCCCCCCCAGGCTCTCCCCCCTTTTCACAAGAAGGGTGCGCGTCCCTTCATGCTCGCCTTCGATGGTGACCACATTTACATCTGAGATGTGATCGGAGGAGACCTCCACCAGATCTCCGCTGAAGAGTTCCACTCCGTCTGCCGCCTCAACGGAAAGCGCCTTCACAGTTTTTTTGTTATTCGGCAACCACCTTGTAATGGTGACGGTGGTGGCTGTTGGGTTTGGCAAGGACAAGTTCATGGCGTCTGAAAGCTGAAGAGATTCGGAGGCAAACTCAAACCGGTAGGGTCTTTTCACATCGCCTGAAAAAGTGATGCGGTTTTTCACATCCCCCACAGAGATCACGTCTCCGCCTTTAAACTGAAACGGCTCCAGTGCCCCTTGCGTGAGAAAAGCGTAGAGGTCCGCACATGCGACAGGCTTTCCCTCCCTCAGTATGGTGATATCTCGGTAACTTCCGCATTCAGGCTGGATGCCTCTGGCCTTATCAATAAACTGCAGCAGAGAATCAGAAGACATTCCTTTGTAGAGACCCGGTTTGTTGACGTTTCCTGTGACAAAGACGGTGATGGGCTGGTAGCTTCCCACATTGGCGTACACATGAACTTTTTCTTTATAAACGGTCCTCACCTTGCTTCGCACCACGTCCACTATCTCTGAATTTTTCACCCCCACCACCTTGATATTTCCTACTTTGGGAAGGAAGATGTGCCCCCGACTGTCCACAGGAATTTCCTCGGCAAACTCGAGGGCCCCCCAGAACCTTATGGAGACCACATCACCAATATGAATGCGGTACGACGGGTTGAACCAGGGATCTTTCACCCGCTTGAAATCACCTTGAAAAAGATTCCAGCCAAACACTCTGGCCTTCGCGAATGAGGGTTGTACCTCAGCGGGGCTTTCAACAACGGCGGATTCGGAGACCGAAAAACCGGATGCCAAAGAAGATGAGACATAAAAGAGGGCACCGATGCCCGTGAGAAATACAAAGCAGGTGGCCTTGTGTGTAAAACTTTGCCTGTAGGGTCTCATCTGTTCGTGCCCTTGTTTAATTTTGAAAAAGTTTTGCGCATCCATCAGTCCCTGTGATCCATAACTACCGCAATCATTAGCTGGCCGATCTTGTAGAAGAGCACCAATAAGAAGGCCAGAGTCATCAGTGTTTTCGGTTTGTCCGGCCAGACGTATTCTTCGGGCAAGTCGGGCTTTGTGATCACTTCAAGAACTTTGCTTTGCTGAAGTGCCTCCATTTTTCCCACCTCAAACTGTACAAGGGTCTCTTTGTACACCTGGGTGGCAAAAGAGACATCTGCCTTCAGATTTTCATACTGAAACATCAGATCGTTCAGACGCTCCTTCTCCTTCCCGGAGAGCTTGGCCCTTGTGGCAGAAAGAGACTTTTCCATCTCCTTGATCCCATCGGAAAGTTTAACAATATCAATGGTATCGTCTTTGAGATAGCTTCGAAGCTGATTCAGCTCCGCACGTTTTTCCACAAGGGTCCCTTCTATGTTTGCGATGATGGCGTGCTGAAGCTCCATTTCGGTCTTTGGGTCCACGATGCTGTGTGCGTCCTGAAATTCTTTGAGCTTTTTTATTGCCCCATCCAGGGTCTCTCTGTTCTTCTTCAGCTGCTGCCCGAGAAAGGCGATGCGTTTCTCAGCACTTTCACGATTCAAGCGGTTTAAAAAAACTTCTCCATACCGCAAAAGAGACGACACAACCTCTCTGGCTTTTTCTGGGTTTGAGTCCATAAAGGAGAGCGTGATAAGTCCTGCAAGATCGTCGTGGACGATGGAGAGGTTCTTTCGGTAAAGGGCAAGAAAATCCTCCCGGGTGGAGAACGGGGTCAACCTGTGGAGAAGATCGGTCTTCCCTGAATGGTATGCATCTTTAAGCCCGAACTCCTGATCTAACCAGTCCAGTGTCTCATCTGAGGCGAGATACGCTTCAAGGATGGAGGCGTCTTGTTTCTGGGAGGAAACGCTCGTTCCGAATATGCCCAGATCAAATCCTATGTTGGCTTTGGACGCGTTGTCTTTCACGAGATAGGTGGCCGAAGAACGGTACTTTTCCACGGAAAAGAGATAAAGATAAAAAGCCACCACCACCATGGGGAAAAGAATTACCGTGTAGGGAAGTTTATAGCGGCTGTCCTTAAAAAAAAGGATGGGATCCTTAACGAGTTTTGTTGCCTTGCTCAAGCGTCACCTTCTCAGTCCTTCTGGTATGCAGCCACAGCATCTTTTATGTCATCAAAATAGGTCAACATCCCATTTTCGAGGTAGACACCTGCATCGCACATCTTCTTCAACGTGTTCATGTCATGACTCACCAAGAAAATGGTGCTTCGTCCCTTCAGGTCTTTCACAGCTTTCGCACTTTTGGCTCGAAACGCCCTGTCTCCTACAGAAAGCACTTCATCTATAAGATAACAATCAAAATTAAAAGCAAAGCTTAAGGCAAAACCAAGCCTTGCTTTCATGCCGCTTGAATAGGTTTTAATCGGCATGTCAAAATAATCTCCCAATTCGCTAAACTCTTTTACAAAACTTACAGCCGTCCGTATATGACCTGGTGTTTTCCCATAAAATCTGCAGACAAATTTAACGTTTTCTTTACCTGTCAGGCTGCCTTGGAAGCCCCCGACAAGTCCCAGGGGCCAAGAGAAACGAAGGTTTGACTCGATCTTTCCGGCGTTGGGAAAATCGATGCCTCCCAGCATACGAAGAAGCGTTGATTTTCCAGCCCCATTTCGTCCCAGAATGCCAAGATTTTTCCCTGTCGGTATAGAAAATGTAGCACCTTTTAAAATGTAACTGCGTTTTCCTTTTACCTCATAGTATTTGGTCACATTTTTTAAATGTATCATGAGGCGATGATCCTATTTTGAAGCCGAGTGTAGAGAAAAAGCCCCACAAACAAAAAACCTGTTGTCCAAAAAAGAATGTAAATTTCACTGGCGTGCTTCGTATTAAAAGTGTTGAAATAAAATGACCGAATTAGCTCAATGAAATGAATCACTGGATTGAGAAGAAGCATCCATCGAAATTTTTCTGAAACAGTCTCCACAGAGAAAAACATTCCAGAGGCAAAATAGAGAGGCCGAAACATAAGACGGATCACTTTCTGATAATTTTCAGTAAAATGACTGACCACTGCACTAAAAAGACCAACCCCAAAAGAGAAAAGAATCAGCTCTCCCACGATAAGCCCCACCCCTGGAATATTACTTATAGACACATTAAATTCAAAAGCACGTCCAAGAAGCATAAAGCAAAGAAACACCATAAAATAGATTGAACATTCCACCAAAACCCGGGCCAAAATCGTATCGATAGGCTTTACCTGGCGATAGCTAAAAAGTCCCCGATTGGCTTCAAAGGCTGTCATGGACCGGGTGACAATATTGTTAAACAAAAGCCATGGAATGATGCCGACCATGATAAAGATAGGGTAGTCAATGCCAGGAAGTGCCTTTCTTGCATGAAAGCCAAAAAGAAGCCAAAAAATACCGATAAACGCTGCTGGCTCTAAAATAGCCCAAAGATACCCCCATTTTTGTGAGCCAAACCGAGTTTTCATCTCCCTCAGAAAAAGCGAGATCACAACGGCCTTTTGGATCTGCCATGAACTTCTCTCTTCCATATTAGGCCCTAAGAACCTGCCTGACTTTTTCAAGTGCGCTTACCCCCGATTTTAGGGCCACCCACTTAAGTGGGATCTGCATCCCAAAAAACGCTAGTAGAGAAAGGATACAGATGGGAAAAAACGTAGAAAATTTACCGGTAAATTCGAGACAGATGTTGCAACTGAAGCCATCCGTGGCGTGAAGACCTTAGCCGAACTTGCTTCAGAATATCAGATTCATCCAAACCAAATATCGGATTGGATGAAACAGGTACTTTCAAACGCATCAGAACTCTTTTGGTCTAAAAACGAGAAAGAGTTGACGGCTCCCCTTTACGAGGAGATTGGTCGCTTCAAAATGGATTTCAAATGGCTCCCAAAAAAGGTGTGAGCCTGTCTCTTTCAATACGCCGACGCTGGCTGGGATTTCATACCAACAATTCCATCGTGCGGCAGTGCAGGCTTGCCAGCGCCCCTCGGTTTGGTTTCTATTAGAAATCGGCTCAAGATATAGAAGAGAACTTTCTTTTGATGCGCCTGATTGATGAATAGTATATGAGGACCGAGCTATAGTCATTTCTGATGTACAGACGGTGGGGATAATGGCGTATCCTGTTGATTCCAGCAACGAATCCAAATCAACAGGGGCAAATGCGCCATGAATGAGTCAATCTACCTTGAAAGCCCTTTCTCCAGGCCAGAAGAAAACCCCATTGATCCCTTAACTGAAATACTCCGTGAAGGTGCTCGGGACCTCATTTCCCAGGCTGTTGAAGCAGAGCTTGAGGCATGCTTGAAGAACATTCC
>JAKSCC010000158.1 GCA_022360815.1 Desulfobacterales bacterium | reverse complement strand
CCGGGCCAAGGATATTGCTCAGAAGACGGGTGTCAACAGCTCATCGGTTACCGGAGCCTTACGCGCCCTGGCCGAAAAAGGGTATATCAACTATGCCCCTTATGATCTTATCACCCTGACTTCCAAGGGGCAGAAACATGCCCGTGACGTGGTTCGTCGTCATGAGGCCTTAAAAGATTTTTTCACACGCGTCCTTTTTATTGATGCAGCCGAAGCCGAAGAGACTGCCTGCAAGATGGAGCACTCTGTCTCTCGTGCCGTTTTGGATCGGATTATCTCCTTTATGGAGTTTATCGATCTCTGCCCACGGGCAGGCAAAGAGTGGCTTCACCAGTTTGCTGCCCGTTGTGACAATGAGAACCCCAGGGAAGAGTGCCAGGGGTGTCTGGAAGATTGCATTGGTGGCCTCAAAGATATCGGGGGGCTCGATCCCGATACCGGCGAGGCGGTGAGCCTTGGCTCCCTTTCTGAAAAGGAGCGGGGCATCATTGTTAAGGTGACGGGTGGCGGAAACATCACTCGGCAGTTGAAAGAGTCCGGGGCAGCCATCGGCAACATCATTGAGGTGGAGACCGTGGACGAAGCCCGGGATATGATTCGCGCCAAGGTGGTGGGCTACCACCTGGAGCTTCGTCGTGAAGATGCCGACAAGGTGATGGTCAAGCGGATTTGATTTTTTGAGCGAAGGCCTGTTTGGTTTTAAGGTGGCCTTCGCTCTTTGAAAACAGATGAGAGTGTCAGTGGAAGGCTGGGGTGCCCTCATGGTAAAGAGGGTGGCATCCGTTTAAATGGCTTCCATTTTTTTGAATCAAAATGTTTGTCTTGCCAAGAAAAATTAGGGGTATAAATTATGTTTGAAGGTATCGTGACACCGACGGCTGCACCCGATGCAGCGGCCATAGAAGCTCTTTGTGCAGACCCGCTCCACGGCTACCTTTGGGAGATTCCCTCTCCTTTGAAGTGTCCGGTGGTGGGGTTGGGGGTGACCGATGATGAAGGTCGCCGTGTTCTGAAACGCTGCGGCAGGCGAGTGAAAAGTCTAAAACCCTGGGAGATCCATCGGGACCTGATGGAAGAGGTGGGCGGGGATACCCAGGTGGCCCGCCGTGTGGATGCCCTTCTCAAGCGGAAGTTTTCCCAAGTGATGGAGGTGTGCAAGGCTCTTCCGGAAAGCGCACTTCTTCCACGGCTCAAGGAGGCGATGGCGCGTGGAGATGCCGCCAGTGCCCTCTACTGCGTGGCCATGCGGCGGGACCTTTCCGCCAAAACCCTGATGGAGGTGGCCGGTGAAGCGCATATGATGGGGCACACCACAGCCATTGAACTTTTTGAGGCGCGGAAAAATGAAAAAAAAGCCCTTGAGAAGTGGGAGGGGCTTAAAGAGGGGTACGACACCGAGAAGAGAGACAGAAGGGCTCTGGTACGAGAAAAAGAGGCACTAAGGGTGACTCAGAAGGCTTTATCTCAGGAGATTGAAGAGCTAAGGACCCAGAAGGGGGATGCACCCGAGAGGTTGCAGAGACTGGAGGTCGAGCTTGCCAAAGAGAGGGGGCTTCGAAAAGAGGTGGAGAGTCAGCGGGATGATCTTTTGCGCGAGGTGAGGCGCTTGGAGCGCGAGAAACGCAAGCTGCAAATTCGAAGTATGGAGCTTAAAAATGAGAACCGCGCATTGGCCGACGAAGTGATGCACCTGGCGGTGGGGCGAAGCGATGTGCCTTTAAAGGAGAAGGCCTTTCAGATGGCAGACGCACCCTGCTGCAGCTGCAAAGAGGTGGGGTGCTCGGAAAAGGGGCGATGCCCCATGATCTGCGGGCGCCGTGTGCTGATGGTGGGCGGTCTCTCTCGGATGGAGCCCCACTACCGGCGGGTTGCCGAAGCCAAGGGGATGGGGTTTGAATACCATGACGGGACCATGAGTGGTGGGCGCAAGAGCCTGGAGCACCAGGTGTGCCGGTGTGATATGGTAATCTGTCCTGTTTCATGCAACAGCCACAATGCCTGTCAGAGCGTTAAGAAGCTGTGTGCCAAACACAATAAGGAGCTGAGGTTTCTCCCCAGCTCCTCCATATCGGCTTTGACCTGTGCCCTTTAATTTTCGGAAGGCGCAGGCAGGGTAAAGTGGATGTATTTGATGAGACGCCCCTCTTTGATGTAGCGTTTTTCGTAGGTGGTCTGAACGGCTTTGGCGTCGCCGAGATCCTCTGAAGTGCTGTAGAGGTCGAAGGTGTGAAAACGGATATCGGCACCGCTTTGGTTCAGGCTCTCCAGAGAAAACTCATAGAGGGTTGGGTCATCGGTTTTGAGATGAAGACTGGCTCCGCGATTGAGGATTTTTCGGTAAAGATCAAGAAACCTCGGGGCGGTCAGGCGCTTTCGTCCATTGATGGTGCGGTTGTAAGGGTCTGGAAAGGTGATCCATGCCTCAGAGATGGGGTGGCCCTCCAAAAAGGTGGGAAGAAATTCTACGCGGATTCTCACGAACATGACGTTGGTGAGCCCCTCTTCCATCGCCTTTTTGGCACCGATGTAGAGGCGGTCTGCCTTGATGTCGACCCCCAGGTAGTTTTTGTGGGGGTTTCGCCTCGCCAGGTCGATGCAGTACTCTCCCCGGCCGCAGCCGATCTCCACAACGGTCTCCTGCTCTTTTTCAAAGACATTTTCGCTCCAGCTCCGGTTTACCTTGCGGGAGTCGGCGTCCACGATCTCCGTAAAGATCACATTGGGAAAGGCGTGGATCTCTTCATAGCGTATCCGCTTCTTCTTGGCCATCTTACCTGTCCTTAGTACATCTCATACTTGCAAAGGCGTCCGTCGAGGCCGCCGTTCATAAGAGGTCGCTTCCAACTCGCCTTGAGTCCAATGCTGCCAATGAGGTCGCGGTTTCCAAAATAGACATAGGCGGTGCAGCCCTTGCACTCGTTTTTCAGAAAATCCCCGAACTCTTTGTAGAAAACCTTCATCTTCTCTTCATCCCCCAAGCGGATGCCATACGGGGGGTTGCAGATGATGACGCTCTCCTCTTCGATTTTGAGCTTTCGCACATCTTTCTGGAAGATGGGAATCTCTCTGCCACCTGGAAGGTTTGCCATGTTTTCGCGGGCGGCGGAGACGGTCTCTTTGGAGATGTCGCTGCCCATGATAAGGCCCTCTTCCGGGGGCTGGATTCGCTTGACCGCTTTTTCCCGTTCGGCTTCCCAGAGTTTTTTGTTGAAGTTGGGAAGGCGCATGAGACCGAAGTTTTTTCGAAGATAGCCGGAAGGGATGTCGCAGGAGAGCATAAGGGCTTCAGAGAGCAGGGTTCCCGATCCACACATGGGGTCTACCAAAGGGGTTTCCAAGTCCCATTCGGAAATAGCGAGAATGGCGGCAGCCAGGGTCTCCTGCATGGGGGCTTCGACCCCTTGGGTGCGGTAGCCACGTCGGTGCAGCGAGCCACCGGAGGTGTCCACGCTGATGCTGGCGCGCTCTTTTTTGATGTGCAGGTGGAAAATGACATCGGGGTCGCGCTTGTCCACATCAGGGCGCCTGCCGACTCGAGCTCGAAAGTGATCGCAGATGGCGTCTTTGAGCTTTAAGGCAGCAAAGTGGGAGTTGGTGATCGCCTCGTTGTCTGAGGCGTGAGCCACAATGGCAAAGCTGCCGTTGGGACGCAAAAAGTCCCGCCACTCCATGGTTCGAGTGGCTCGGTAGAGCTTGTCAGCATCAGGGCAGCGGAAGGATATGAGGGGGGCCAGGATTCGCGTGGCAAGGCGAGAGCGGAGGTTGATGCGGTAGAGTCCTGCTTTGTCGGTGGTGAAGGTGAGAAGGCCAAACTCGGATTTTATCACCTCAGCACCCAGCCAGGAGAGCTCCCGCGAGAGCTCCTCTTCAATGCCGGGAAGTACCTGTGCATAATAGAGATTCTGTTTCTGATACGTATACATGGAAAGGGAATATACACGGAAATTGTTCCATGCTCAATACCAATATGGGGTGGTCTGAAAAAGAGTGAGGGACAGGTTTTTTAAGCCTTGTTTTGAGAGGATTTTTTAAAGGGCTGAAGGGTTTGAAATTTGGCTCTAACAGTAAAACGAACAGATAGTGCCTTCATGGTGACAGTGAGGAACTTTTTTTGCTTTACATGAGCGGTTGTTTGATTCAGGCCAGGATTGGCCTTTGGGTTTGGCACCTGTGGCACCAGAGGAGGTGGCAAGTCAGCGTCCTTTGGTGCCGTGGTGTGGGGTGATCTTTTTGGCGAAAATTTATCGTGCGGGGTGGTGCATGGCAAAAGCCATGAGCATCTGGTTGCGGTCTTCCATCTGAAGGCAAGCCTCCAGACCGCCGGCCTCGATGTTGGCGTTGATGGCCTCTTTGGTCATGCGAATGCCCAGAGGGTTTTTGGAGAGCATGGTGGTGGCAAGCTCCAGTGCCTGGGGCAGCATCTCCTCTTTTTTGAGAAGGCGGCTTGCAAACCCTAAGTCCATGGCGTCGGTATCGCTCAGCCAGTTTCCGGTGAGGAGAAACTCATTGGCCCGTCCTGAGCCGATAAGACGAGGAAGAAAGTAGCTGGAGGCCATGTCGGCTCCTCCCAGACCAATATTGATGTAGGCGGCTGAAAAGCGAGCCCCTTCGGCCAGAATCCGAATGTCGCTTGCCATGGCCATGGAGAAGCCGATACCGGCAGCTGCGCCGTGGATGCAGGAGATGACGGGTTGAGGGATTCGCCGCATGGCGAGCATCAGTCGACTCATGCGGGCCTGGGCGTTGTAGGCATCCACAGGTTTCATGCCAAAGATCTCGGGTCCGTAACTGTTCATGTCGAGGCCCGCGCAGAATCCTTTGGCCTCTCCTCCGTCAATGATGAGAACACCGGCCTTTTCATTGTACATGAGGCTGGAAAAGTAGGCCTCCAGCTCTTGGACCATCTCTTCATTGAGTGCGTTGTAGGCGTCGGGCCGGTTGAGGGTAAGACGTGCAATACGGTCGGTGCAGGTGGTGATGAGGTGGCTCATGAGAATCTCCGCTGGTTGAGGTTTGGGGCCGTCGCGTTTTGGGGGGACTATTTTAAGGTCGTTTGCCGCAAATATTACGGGCAAAGCCATGCTACGAAACAGAGTCTATCGCGTCAATTTATTTTGATATTTTGGGTTTGAGGTGGTGATTTTATTATTCGATGTATATAGTATAATAGATATAATGATTCAAAGTGAGGATAGCTTCGCAAAAAAGTCGAGCCCCATGGAGAGAGACTTTTTGTGGATCCATCAAAGATAGATTGTCTTGTTTCATCAACTCGGCATGGCCCTCTCCTTGCCTTTATGAAAAATTCTCCTTCTTTTGATTGTCATGCCGTACCATGCAATTACTTGGAGGTGCCCATGAGTAAAAGATCGTATGCAAAAAGTCGTGTGATCGCAGCTGTGGTTTTTGTTGTGGCCCTTTTCTTGTCTTTTCCAGCTTACGCCGGTTTTTTTGGCTTTTGGAATGGTCAGGTCGCTAAGCCGGGTTCCGAGTATTACGAGGTGGGTACAAGTGCCCTAATGATGGAGAAGGGTGCGGGGTACTTTACCAATGGCAAGGGGCGGATTATTGAAGTGCGTGCTAAGAGAGACAGTACCGGAGACTTGCGGGTTTCGGTAAGCCGCGTTTATATCCCACCCAACTACATCGGAGAAAGTTTTCACCAGAAGCAAAAAATTGCAGCGGTGCAGGAGGCACTTCAGCACCATGTTTTGCAGTCACCTTGGCTGGGGGAGTATGTGAAACTGTCCGGTAAGCTGGCAGAGGATGCATGGATGGTGGGAAAGCTGATAGAGCGGGAGATAAGAAAAAGTAGCCGAACCAATGCAAAATAGCTGCACTATAAAGAGTGTTTCGCGATGAATGTTTTGGCAATGGGAATATCTGGAGGCAGAAGCGTGTAGTCGAGAAGATTTTCAGGGGCGACCCAATGGATCAGATCGTGGTCCGACGGAACTATCTCCCCAGATTCCCAGGTCATCTCAAATCCCAGAAGACGGATCGGTTTCTCTCCGTTTTGACCCCGGCCTTCACCCACAAAACCAACCACACGGCAGACGATGCCCAACTCCTCTCGAATTTCCCGGACAATGGCATCTTCTGCCGTCTCATCAGGCAGCGGTTTTCCACCCGGATACTCCCATGCTCCGGCGTGGGCAATACCAGGACGTCTTCGCGCCAGAAGAATTTTTCCCTTTTTAACAATCAGTGCTGCTGTGATATCCACTTGAAAGGCTCTTTTCACTTGTAACCATTTGGTTGTCATTCGCCTCTGGCGGCCCTGCCGGGGGCCAAACTTTTAAAAAGTTTGACAAACAGGCTTTTAGATCACTGAAACCAACCGTTTCAGTGATTTCATATTTCAACCTCACACGTCATTTAACTCGCCCAAAGGGCGAGTTAAATGACGTGTGGGGCAATAGAAAAGTTTTTT
>JAKSCC010000004.1 GCA_022360815.1 Desulfobacterales bacterium | reverse complement strand
CCGGGTTTGACCTTCTCTTCCCAGCTCTTTTCGTTGCGGATCAGCCAGCTGTAAAAAGCGGCCAGGGGCTCTTCCAGAAGGGTAACGTTTTTAATGCCCGCTTTGGTTGCAGCGGCAACCGTCAAGTCTCGTGCCACCTCATCAAAGGATGCCGGCACGGTGATCACCACAAACTGGTTCTCAAGAAAGGCGGCCTCGTCGTCTGCGCCCATCTCTTTGTTCCACGCCTTTCTCAAATGCTCCAGATAAAAGGCAGTGGCCTCCACAGGCGACACCTTGGAGACCGACTCACCAGCCCCCCAAGGCAGAATTTTGGCTTCACGATCCGCCTTGTCATGGCAGAGCCAGCTCTTAGCCGAGGCCACAAGGCGTGAGGGCACTTTGCTTCCGTGCTCTCTTGCAAACACCCCTGCAAAACGTTTTTCCGCGGGGTTCCACGGCTGAATCACCGACTCATCGGGAATATCGTAGGCTCCGGGAATGTAGAGAAACGACGGCAGCACATCCATGGGCGAGACCGTCCCCTCTGCCGTAAGCTGGGGCACCCGAAAAATTTTGATATTTTTTCGCCCCTTGCCCGCCTCCGGCTCATTCAGATCCACATAAGAGATCGCGGAGTTTGTCGTCCCCAGATCGATCCCGATGATGTACTTCAGTGCTTCAGTATCCCGCATCATCCCTCTCGCGTACGTTGAATTCCAATTTCCATCTCTCATCTTTCTCACGGGCCACACACCAGAACTCCAGGGTTCCGATCTCCGTCACCTTGATCTCAAACTGGACAGGAATGGCCTCGCCTCCGCTGCCCTCAAGGGTGGTCTCGATGGAGGTCAAATCCTCCAGCTCGCCGTCGGCCCAAGAGTCGATCACATCACCGGAGCTGTCTTCCCGGCGCGTGCTTGAGGCCATGATATCAAAACCCACGGGCTCGCCCACATAAAGATAGAAATCTTCGGATTCCACCCGCTTTTCCGTGCCCTCTTCCATCCCCATGGGCGCCACACAAAGGGCCTTCATGGGAGCCGGCATTCCGGGAATGGCAGGCATGGAGGACTCCACACTCACGTAGTAGGAACGGGAGAGACCACCCCTGATGCGAATGCCCTTGCCCTGACGGGCCAGGCCGAAATAGGCCGCACCCCGGGCCACCGAAAGATCAAAATCGCAAGCAGCAACCTCGCGCACCGAACTTTCAGCACCCGCTTCTTCGCGAAAAAGATCCACCACCGAAAGAATGCGCTCTCGAACCGTATCGGACTTCATGATGCCGCCGTTAAAGAGAATGGCATCGGGAATCTTTGCAAGATGGCCTTCCTGAGCCTGACGGGCAAGAAACCACGCCATATGACGGGCAATGGACGGGTCCTGCTCGTAGACCAGACCCGCTTCACGAAGACCGCTTCGGCGCTTTCGAACAGGCCGATCTTCCACAGAGCAGAGAGGCAGAAAACCTTCAAGGAGAATCTGATCCACTTCTGATGCAGCCAGCTCGCTTTTTAAAGTCCCGCCAATAAGGCCTGATCCGCGCCCCAAGATGGTTACAGGCTCAGGGCCTTCGGCTTTGCCGGAGAGAATTTTCTCTTTGACGCTTCGAATGGAGTGGGAAAGGCCTCGCATCTGCCAGTCGTCCAGCTTCTGGCCCTTGGCGTCCATCTTGGATTTTACAAACCAGGCCAAGGCCAGATCCATGTTGTCGCCGCCCACCAGAAGATGGTCGCCAACCGCGATCCGCTCCAACGCCAGCTCGCCCTCCTCCTCAGAAATACCGATAAGAGAAAAGTCGGTGGTTCCGCCGCCGATGTCACACACCAAGAGGGTTTCACCCTTTTTCACGTTCTTGCGCCACTCATCCCCCATGGACTCGATCCAGGCGTAAAGGGCTGCCTGGGGCTCTTCAAGGAGGGTGGCATGCGAAAGGCCTGCCAATTCAGCCGCCTGAACGGTAAGCTCTCGGGCCACCGCATCAAAGGAGGCGGGAACCGTAAGATAGATCTCCTGATTCTCCAAGCGAAGAGTGGCATCTTCGGATGCCATCTCATGGTTCCAGGCATCCCGCATGTGTTTTAAAATAGCGGCAGAGGCCTCCACCGCAGACATTTTGGAAATCTCCTGGGGACCTTTCCATGGAAGGTTCTTGGCGTTTCGATCCACCATGGTGTTGCAGAGCCAGCTTTTGGCCGAAGCGATCAGGCGCTGGGGAAGCTCTGAGCCGCGTTTGCGGGCAAACTCGCCCACCACGCACGCCGGGCTTTCATCCCAGGGAAGTGCCGTGGCCCCTCGCCCCACATCATGGGCTTCGGGCAGAAACACAAAGGAGGGAAGCATGTCACGCTTCTCCACCACCCCTGCATCCACGAGCTGCGGAATGCGAAAAAGGTTGATGGACGACGGGCTTTCTGCCCCATCCACAGGTTTTTCGGTATAAGCCACCACGGAGTTTGTGGTGCCGAGGTCAATACCGACAATATATGAAGACATAGGATATGGCCTCCGGCGGGTCGCTTTTTTAAAAAATGGCTCCCGCAAAAACTTTTCAGTTTTCCCCACTGACTGCTTCCCGCGGGTGCGGGCAGTGGGGAGATAAAACAATCAAAAATGTAAAAGGCAAAACGATCAGCAGGATGCCTGTTTTCATCCAGATTAAACCGTGAAAATATCACAGACCCTGCGCATTCACCTTACGAAAGTTCGACCTCGGCAGGAGCCAGAACATCGGGGTCGGACTCCTCAGAGAGAAGCGGCACGTCTGTCTTTTCAGCCTTCCACCCTTTGTGACGCACCACGCCGGTAAAGGGCGGCTCTCCGGTAACGTTTCCGGTGAGACGAATCTCTTCGGGGTTAAAACCGGCCTCAATGGTGATGCTCTCGCCTTCAGGGGTATCCACCACAGGACCGCAGGTAACGTATTTGCTTAGGGTCTTTTTGCAATTCTCATGGATACCGCGAACCGCAGCACCAATCTGATCGTCGCTGTAGAGCGAAAGATCTTCGCCAAAGAAGTCGATAAGACGCCCCTCTTTCTGGAGGGTGGACATAAGGTGCAGAAAAACCCTTCTGGTCTTTCGTCTCTCCACCTCAGGGTCCACCTTGGGCTCCTCTTTTTTAGCCGGTTCAGGAGAAACCAAAGCCGCCGCCTTGACATGGAGGCCTTTGACAATCATCCAAAGCAAAAGGGTAAAAACCAGAGCAGCACCGGCAGTGGCAGGCACCACCATGGTGGTGAAATTTTCAAACAAAAAAGAGAAGCTCTTTATGGCTTCGGGGTCTGCGGCATCGCGCACGGCTTTCATGGCAGCCACGTTAAAGGTGAAATAGACACCGGCATCAATGGCCAGGGTCAAAAGAGCCATCACCAGAAAAATCCAGAAAAAGGCCCGCTTTGAAAAATGTTGTGCGGAATCCATAAGGGTTCTCCTTTATTCAATATCAGATCAATTCAGTCGTTTCTCGTTAGGATGCAACCCTTCTAAAGGAAAGAAAACGCCCCTTTCACCACCAATGGATTGCGATTGGATTTATTCAATATTAGAGAAGGGGTGTCAAGGGGGAACCATCACAAAACAAGGGTTTTACACAACGGAGTTGCGAAGTGTTCCCAGCCCTTCTCCCGAAAGCTCCACCACATCGCCTCTCTGAAGAAAACGCCCCATCTCAAGCCCACACCCTCTGCCCTCTGTGCCCGAGCAGGTGCCAGAGCCGATAAATTCGCCCGGATAAAGGGTCTCATCCTTTGAAATGGCCTCTATTATCTCGCCAAAGCTCCAGTACATCTCCGAGGTATTGCCTCTGGACCAACGCTCCCCATTGACCCTGGCCTCAAGGGAAATGCCTTTCTCCACGTCAAGCTCGTCGGTGGTCACCAGCATGGGCCCCATGGCGTTTCCACCATTAAAATCCTTTCCCTTGGCCGGCCCCAAGCGCCCCTTCATCTCCTTGAGCTGGGCATCGCGGGCTGAAAAATCGTTAAAAAGGGTGTAACCAAAGATATAGGCGTCTACTTTGGACGCCTTGATATTGGTTCCCCTTTTCCCCAAAACAACCCCCAACTCCAGCTCATAATCAAATGCTTGACAATATGAGGGAATGGCCACCTCGAATTCGGGGCCCACAACAGAGAATCGGTTGCTTTTGTAATAAAGGGGCCTGTCATACCAGGCGCGGTTGATAAAGCGAGCAAGGGTTACCCGCCTGCCCCAGCGCTTCTCCAGTTTTTCATCCAGCGCCCCCAACTTTTTCAACCCCACCGCTCGGATGCAGTTGATAATATGGTCTTCAAAGGCCATGGCATCCCGCACCGACTCCGGTGCAGGCAGAGGAGCCAGAAGCTTTTTTGGGTCATACGGGTGATACCACGCCTCTTCACCCTGTGCAGCGGCTCTTTCTGCCACACCACGGGCTTTGTCAAGGGCGGCTTCTCCTGCCTGAATCAAGGAGAGCATGCTCCCAAAGGCTGGCACAGCACCATCTTCCAGCGTCTTTGCCGCCTGCTTCAAATCCAAAATCTTACCATCACTTGCAATGCACCCAAGAGATGACGCCCCACCAGAGTTACGCCATGTGACCAGCTTCATCCAGCCTCCTTTCCCCGAGTCCACTTGAAGTTGCCAGGCATCTCAAGGAGATTCATTGAAAATTGACGTGATATATAAGGCTATTGCCTGAACGATCGTCCAGGGCCATATGTTAAAACCAATATTTCAATCATATGAACCGTTTGATTCTCAATCACCTACCCACGTCTCCCCACATATTCTTCCACCACTCCTTGAAGTGAACTGATGGTAATGGGTTTGGAGATGTAGCCATTCATTCCAGCGTCCAGGCAACGCTCACAATCTTCTTTCATGGCGTGAGCGGTCATGGCCACAATGGGGACCTTAGAAAAAAGAACACCGGTATCTGGGTGACGAATCTGCCGAGTGGCTGCAATACCATCAAGTTCTGGCATCTGAACATCCATTAGAACCAGCTCATACCTTCGGTGTTTCAAAAGCTCCACCGCCTCCAGCCCACTGACAGCCACATCGGCTGTATAACCAATTTTTCCAAGAAATTTCAGTGCCACCAGGCGGTTGGTGGCATTATCCTCCACCACCAGAATCGGGTTTGCCGCCTCTCCTTTATCTCCATCAGGCACCAACGTTGAGTCATGGCCCTCTTCACCCAAGGTGCCACTATCCACAGCCCCCATGGCCACACGAAGGGTGTCGATAAGAGCCTGTGGTTTTGACGGACGGACGCAGCCCGCATGGTACCCCCTCCTCTCCAACACATCGGTAGAAAGGGCCGGGCCTTTATTCATCATCAAAACCACAGGCATGGTCTCAGAGGATCTCTGGTGAATCCTTTCGGCCAGCTCATCGGGCTTCATAATGGAGAGATCCCCATCAAGAATAACTCCGCCAATGGTACGCAGAGAGCCCGTAGCCCGTAGAATTTCCATGGCGTGGTACCCATTTAACGCCTCTTCACAGCGAAGCTCTACCGACTCCAGAAGCTTTCGAACTGACTTTCTCGCAGGAAGACTCTCAGAAACCACCAGATACTTTCCCTGGCGGAGTTTTTCGGGCACCGCACAGGGTCTTGCCCCGGAAGGTGCCCCGTCAAACTGGGCCGTAAACCAGAAGATAGCTCCCCCTTCCGGCCGCTTTCTGGCCCCTATTTTGCCCCCCATCATCTCTACTATCTGCTTGCAAATGGAGAGCCCAAGACCTGTACCCCCGTACTTGCGGGTTACCGAAGCATCCTCCTGGGTAAAGGGGTTAAAAAGCTCTTCCACTTCACTCTCAAAGATACCTATCCCTGTATCAGCCACCTCAAATTTCAAAGATAGTGGACCTGAAGATTCCCGAGAGATGGTCAAATTCACCTCTCCTTTTCCGGTAAATTTCACAGCATTGTCCATCAGGTTCGTCAACACCTGCTTCAGACGCACAGGGTCCCCCAGAAGAAGGACGGGTACATCCTCCCCCATGGAAAAGAAAACACCCACCTTCTTTTTCTCGGCCCTCACAGCAACAAGGTCCAGCACATCGTCCGCAACACCCTTGAGGTCAAAGGGAATTTTTTCCAGATCCAATTTTCCAGCCTCTACCTTGGAGTAGTCCAAAATGGCATTAATAATGGTTACAAGGGAAGTGGCACTGCTCTTTATGATATTGACATACTCAAGTTGAAGCGCATCCAAACGCGTTCCCAAAAGCAGCTCCGTCATCCCCACCACACCGTTCATTGGAGTCCGAATCTCGTGACTCATGTTGGCAAGAAAGGCACTCTTGGCCCGACTGGCCCCTTCAGCCTGCTCGGCAAAAAATTTTTGACGCTCCATGGCTTGACGAAGCTCTAAGGTGCGGTCCTGTACTTTCTCTTCCACCTCCTCCGTTAAACTGCGATTCTCACGGGTCAAACGCCCCAGCCACAACGCTTCTGAAAGGAGAATCCCAAGAATTCTTACAGAGTCAGGGGCCTTGGAATCCAAAGATCGAATAAAAGAGGAGACAGGCCGTGGAAAAGAGCGCCCCCCGCAGGCACTCGAAGAAATATAAATCAAAGGAAGATGAGTATAAAAAGGATGGCCACGAAGAGACTCTACGATGGTACCTGCTTCAGGGGCTTCTCTGTTGATAAGAGCCGCCACCAGTTGCGAACAAGTAGAGAGCACGGCACTCACCTCATCTGGGGTGGTGCACCGATAAAGAGTAGAAAAGGCCCCTTGCAGACTTGCCTCACCCAAAGCATGAAGCAGAAGCGCTTCACCATCGTTGTCAAGCCCGTAAAGAAGAAGGGCTCCACTGCAGTGATTTATCAGCAACTCTTCATCGGGTGCGTTTACATCACGAATGTCGGTCTGCATGGGTACTCCAGTCATATCCTCAGGGGTTGGTTCCTGGGGTCAAACAATAAAAAAGGCTGCCAGCAAGGCACCTTAACTTCATACTTTAAGCGTGTAGAAGCTGTCAATGCGGAGGCATCACACCTGAGCAAAAGAGCTGCCTCCCTGGCTCAAATAGACGCCAGCAATAACCAAAGCACCGGCACCATACTGATGGGGTGCCAATACCTCCCCCAAAACGGCCCATCCCAAGACAAGACCAAAGACAGGTATCAGATTGATAAAGGCCGAGGCCTGGGCTGCTGGCATGCGTACCATGGCATAGCTGTAGCAAAAATAGGCTCCGAAAGTGACACATGTGCCCAGGTAAAGAATATTGAGCCCCACATGTAAAGGCAGGCTTTGGGGCAACGGAATGTCAAAAAACCAGAGAAGCACCCCAAAAAAGAGCGAGCCCGCCACTGACTGAACAGCTGTCAAAAAAAGAGGCGTGTATCGACTTGAGAGACGCTTTAAAAGCAAGGTATATCCGGTGGCGGTTACCATGGCGAGGAATTCATAAAAATTTCCCAAAGCCGGGTTGGGAGCCATCTTCGTTGCTTCTCCTCCCCAGGTGAGGGCAGCCACTCCCGCTATGGCAAGAAAAAAACCCGATGCAATGCGCCAGGTCATCCGCTCTCGAAACACCACCCAAGCCCCCACAGCCACCATCACGGGAAGAAGGGCTGTGATCATACCCGCTTGGGACGCCGTGGTCAGCATCAGGGCTTTGGCCTCAAACAAAAAATAAAAACAAGGCTCACAAAGTCCCATTCCAATGAGAAACAGCCAATCCCCTTTCCGATAAGCACAACGGCGAATCTGTCGATAAAAAAGCAGGGCGCACAAAGAGGCCAAAGCCATGCGACAAAAAATAACGAAATAGGGGTCGCAACTTTGAAAAGCCACCTTCAAAGCCACAAACGATCCAGACCAAAGCACAATGGCTGTCAAAATCGATGCCAGCGCCAGTCCGCCACATCCTCTCATGCTATACATCCTCTCATGTCAATACCGATACCCATAAAACCTGTGCCAAAGGGTTTATTTATCGCAAGTCAAAAACAAATTTACCTTTCACAGGACAAGAACTTCCCGCTTTAACACTTTTTCATCCAAATAGAAACAACGCCCCCCTCTTCAATCATCATCAAACAGAAGCTCTGGCCCCTCTGCTCTGATAATGGTATAGTCAGCCATTGCCTAAACAGCAAAACAGTTCAACCCGCCTTTCCCCCCTTCATCATCATGGGCTCAAAGGCACAAAAAATCGACATTCACCATGACGCCACGACACCGCCATTTTATTTTTTAAGGAGCCATCACCACCCGCATCATGGACTATCTATTTGAAACCGACTTTATCTTCAAAATGGGATCCATTTTTCTGCTTCTTCTTGTTTCAGGTTTTTTTTCTGGAACCGAAGCGTCTCTTTTCTCGCTGACCCTGATCCAAAAAGAGAAACTCAAAGAGCAGCATCCCCGTGCCGGAAAAACCGTTGAGGCACTTCTCAACAACCCCAGACGGTTGATCATCACCATCCTTACAGGAAACGACATGATCAACATCGCCGCTTCGGTCATTGCCACAGATATCTTTATTGGGCTCTTTCCCCAGTACGGCCACTTCGCCGCCGTAGCCTGCATGACCACCCTCACCCTGGTCTTTGCAGAGATCATCCCCAAAACCTTTGCCGTAATCCACAACGAAAAGGTAGCCAGTCTTGCCGCCCGCCCTCTGGCCATCTTTTCAAGAATCATCCTACCGCTGCGATTTGTATTCGACGCCACCGCAGGTGCTATTGTAAAAGCCCTGGGTTTCCGGATCAACGACGCTGCCGCCGTTTTAATGGAAGAAGAGTTCCGCGAAATGGTGGACCAGAGCCATCGAGGCGGAAAGCTCAAAGAACGAGAGCGGGATTTCATACACAACGTTTTTGAATTCAGTGACACCCGTGTCCACCGCGTCATGACACCCAAAGACCAAATCTTCTCTCTGAAAAGCGCCACCTCTCTTGAAGAGGCACGCAATCAGGTCACCCAAGCATACTTTTCAAGAATACCCGTCTACGACACCCACCCTGATGAGGTGAAGGGCATTCTCTACGTTAAAGATCTCATTGCTGCTTTTTCCGATGCAGATCCCGACAGCAAAACGGTCGGAGAGATCATGCGAGCCGCTCCGACCGTCAGCCAGAACACTCTGGTTGATAAACTCTTTTACACCCTTAAAAAGCATCGCAACCACATGGTTCTCTGCGTGGATGACCAAAACGTCCTCACCGGACTCGTCACTCTAGAAGATCTCCTGGAAGAACTTTTCGGTGAAATTTACGATGAATACGACCGGGAGGATACTCGATGAGCCCTTTATACCCTCTGATTCTTCTCATCTGCCTCACACTTCAGGCCTTCTTCTCCGGCACCGAAATGATTCTTCTGGCTGCCAATCGCACCCGCCTGAAAAAAAAGGCGAGAGCAGGCTCCCAGGGAGCAACCCTTGCCCTTTCCATGATGCAAAAACCTCGCTGGTTTCTGGCCACCACCAGCACCGGCACCAACGCATCGGTGGTCATCTCCTCCATTACAGCTGCCATCTGGTTCAACCAACTCCTCGGCCCTTGGGCTGAACTGGCGACGGTGCTGGTGATGTCTCCTGTGCTTTTGATGTGTGGAGAAATTCTTCCTCGAACCATTTTCCAGCAGAGGGCCACAGAGCTTGCACCTAAATTTGCGCATGCTCTCTGGATTCTTTCACGAATCATCGCCCCCATTACCCTTTTGCTTTTTTCCATCAGCAAAATTTTCTACCCTCGCTCCGGCAGCGAACATGTTGAAAAATTGCCCATGCTCTCTCGGGATGAACTTAAAATCGCTTTAAAGGTCTCGGGCAGAGACAGCGATGTAAAAAGCAGAGAAAAACGCCTCATCAATCAGATATTCAACCTCAGCAAGACAGAAGTACGTGAAGCCATGGTTCCCCTGGTGGATGTGGTGGCCTTAAGTGAACAGACACCCATTCAAGAGGCACTGACCCTGGCCGGAGAGACGGGACACAGCCGCCTCCCGGTCTTCTCTGATCGGGTGGATCACCTTACCGGCACCGTGCACATTTTTGACCTCCTGGCAGCCCCTGCGGAAGATCTGCTCAAAAAACATGTGCGCAAAGCCCCCTATGTACCAGAGTTCAAACCTGCCGATGAACTCCTTATTCAGCTCCAGAAAACGGCCCATGCCATGGCCATTGTTGTGGATGAATACGGTGGTGCCGCAGGCATCATCACTGTGGAGGATATTCTCGAAGAGGTGGTGGGCGAAATCGAAGATGAACACGACCCTCGAGAGCAAACCATCACACGCATCGGACCTCAAAAATTTCTTGTCAACGCCCGCACAGAGATCACAGCCATCCGTGACAGCATAAACCTCTCTCTACCCGAAGGCGACTACGAAACAGTGGGCGGATTTCTTCTCCAAAGGTTGGGACGCATCCCTCACATCGGAGAGACACATACATTTCAGGGCACACGTTTTACCGTCTCAAAGGCCACAGACAGCTCCATCACAGAGCTTCTCATTGAAATAGAAAAGGGAGGTGGCACTCTTTCTGAGGGTTGACAAACCATAGAACCCCCGATATTTAAGACTTTTTTAAAATAGAGGGGAGGCCTCCCCGCAACATGACCCCATGGCATACCCTACTAGTTGGAGAGGGAATGCACGGGTACCGGATGGATTGCTGTATGATAAAAAGTTACGCACTGCGCCTCCCGCAAGGGGCTCAAAAAGTTGCATCCTGGGCAGGACTTACCCTTGTTGTAACGCTTGCCTTTCTGTTTATCAGGTTCTACTCTACCCTATCGACATCCAAGCCTGTTGAGACAAAAGATAAGTCAAAACTTGTTGCCCCGGTGGAGACGCCCCTTCCAGACTTCACCGCCTACACAGACATTCCCACCAAAAAAGAGGCGTTCATACGCTACATGAAGCCTCTTATTGCCTGGGAAAACAGGGCCATTGCTCAAGACCGCTCACGTCTCAGCACCCTGCATCAAAACTTCGGCATCCGCACACCGTCGGAAAAAGAGATCGCCTGGATAGAATCGCTGGCTGTTAAATACAGACTCACACCTTTCAAAGTCCATGAAGAGACTCACAGGGAGACCCTTTTAAGCCGGGTTGATACCATCCCCCTCGCCCTGGCTATGGCCCAAGCGGCCAATGAGTCAGCATGGGGCACCTCGCGCTTTGCCCGTGAGGGAAACAACATGTTCGGCCAGTGGGTTTATGGTTCCACCGATGGCATGGTACCTAAAAACAGAGATGCTGGGTCCACCCACAAGGTGGCCCGCTTTAACTCCGTCTCCGAATCCATTCGAAGTTACCTCTTTAACCTCAACACCCTATGGGCGTATGAACCATTACGTGAGCTTCGTAAAAAGCAGAGAGCCAAAGGCCAAGATCCCGATGGAGAGACCCTTGCTCTGGGCATCGGACGGTATTCCATCCGAGGAGAGGCCTACATCAAGGAGATCCAACAGCTTATTCGCCTCAATACGGCCCTTATCACGCAAATATAATAGACCCAGCAAGTCCCTTTAAAATAGAGTCAACACCAGGAGAACCTGGCCGCACATGATGCGGCCATTTTTATTGAAATATATAAAAGCGAACAAAACCCTCAAGAAAGTAGATATATGTCAGTCCCAAAAGGCAACCAAACTAGTTACCCTTAAATGGATTTACAACCAAAACCTATGTTCAATCATTAGACTTATTAAACAATATAAACACCACTCGAGCGCCACAATTTCTCAAATAAAGAACCAATAAGTTATTGTGGCTTATCATTTTTTATACTATGAGATTAAGTCAAACACCCCATTTTGAGGGCGAGACAGGAGCGTTAACATGACACT
>JAKSCC010000142.1 GCA_022360815.1 Desulfobacterales bacterium | reverse complement strand
GGGGACTATGGGGTTAGAATAAAGGCATTGTGAGGAACCTCGATTCCGGTAGTGACCCTGTCTATGGTAAGGGTGGCCTGGTTATCCTGACCATTGACCTTCACTTTTTTGTACCAGAAGGTATTTTCTTCGCTTTTCTGGGGGGTCAGCTCAAGGGTGTAGGTCGGGGTTCCTCCCGAGAGGAGCGAGGCTTTTGTCACCCTGCCATGGGAATCAAGCTGAATCCGTTTGATGCGGCTCCAGCCGGGGCGTGTGACGAGAAGGGGCAGGTTGTTTTTTTGGATGATGAGGCGAGCCCGTTTAAAGGAGCCCACGGCAAATCGTCCTGAGAGAAGGGCGTGGATATCTGAAAGGGTGAGGGGAACCCCGGTGATGGTTTCAAGTGAGGGGTTTTTCACGGTATCGGTGTAAAAGGGGTGGGCCTTGGTTTGCGAGCGGAACATGAGTTTTTTGCCGTCGTAGGCGAGAGATTCTACAGGGGTGCCTGCTGCAAGAATCTCCATACGAAGATGGTTGGGCGCCTCTCCAACCCACGCCATGCGAAATCTCTGGCGCTCTCCCTTTTGAACAAGAACCATGGTCCCAGAGCCTCTAAAGGTCTGGACCTCTTTTCGAAGAGACTCCAGACGCTCAATCTCCTCATGGGCGCCATCTTCAGTAAAGCGGGGCGTGGGGGTGAAAAGCGAGCAGCCCGTAATAAGAAGGGCAAGGGTGAAGATCAGGATGAGTCGCGCGGCAGTCATGCAGAAGGCCTCTGTGATGCGTGGTGCCATCTAATGCCGAGACGAGAGGCTCTGTTCAATGCGCCGAATCTTCTCTTCGATGGCAGGTATGTTTTCGTGGCCCTGTTCAATGGAGCGTTTGTAGGAGTCCAGGGCTTCTTGGGTTAGATTGTTTTTCACCAGAGCGTCTCCAAGATGCTCTAATATAACAGGATCATCGGGAAGAATGGATGCGGCTTTTCGCAGTATGACAAGGGCTTTTGCAAAGAGCCCTTTCTGGAAATAGACCCACCCCAGTGAGTCGGTAATGTATCCATCCCCGGGTTTCTTGGCAAGGGCCTTTTTGATCATGCGTTCGGCATCTTCCAGGTTGATGCCTTGCCTGGCATAGGTGTATCCGAGAAAGTTAAGGGCATTTGCATCCTCAGGGTCCAGGGCCAGGGCGCGTTTGACCGAGCGTGTGGACGCTTCGCTTTTTCCCCATTTGTCATAGAGAACCCCGATGCGGAAGTGAAGGCTGGCATCGGTTTCATTCAGCTCAATTCCTTTGAGAAGATAGTTTTCTGCTTTTGCGAAGTTGCTGAGTTCTTCATGGAACGAGGCGAGATAGGTTAGGATGTCAATGCTCTCAGGGTGTTGATCCAGGGCATCTTCTAAGGTGACGGCCGCCTCTTCTTGCATGCCACTTTCCCATTGCCAAATGCTGACAAAGAGAATCGCTCGTTCATAGTACTCAGAGTTTGGGGAAATTCGTTTGAAATAATGTGTGGTCTCGTTGGGGAGTCCCATTTTTTCACAGACATATCCCAACATGTAGTTGTATTCCGAAAGCTTTCCGTAGCTACCTTCCATGGCTTCAAGAAGACGCTTGGCATCTGAAAATCGTTGATTTGAGATATAGTGCCGGTTGATCAGGGCGTAAACCGAGTGCCAGGCGCTGGTGCGTTGGGTGATTGTTTTGATGTAGTGTTGAGCTTTTTGGGGGGTGCCAGTGTTCAAGTGGGTGAGAGCCACAGCCAATGCTGCTCGAATGCTGGTGGGATCTTCTGTGAGGATTTTTTTATAGTGTCTCGTGGCCTCAGCCGTTTTTCCTTCGTTCATGAGTGTTGCGGCAAGCTCCATGCGGGCTCCGGTAAACTCAGGGGCAATGGCAATGGACTCACGGAAATGTTTTTTTGCGTTATCACGCTGGCCTTTGTCCATGAGGAGCAATCCCACATAGTAGTGGCCGGCAAAGGAATAGGGGAAAACCCTGAGCATGGCTTGGTAAGTTTCTAAGGCTTCTTTGTGTTTGCCTGTTGAGGTTTGAATCAACCCTAGCCTGAAGTAGGGGTCTTCTCGGTTGGGGGCAGCTGAAATAACACGTTTGAGAAGGGTTTCGGCATCGTTTATACGACGCTGGCCAAGGCGGATGCGAACGAGAATCAGCAGGCTCTCCACATCATTTGGATTTACCTTAAGGGTGGTGTTAAGCGTCTTTTCAGCTGTCTCCACATCATTGTCCAGAAGGTGCACCACAGCCACCTCTCGTTTGACAAGAGAGGATTCCGGGTCTTTTTGTGAAGCGAGAGTAAGGTAATATTTTGCAGAAGAGAGATCGTCTTTGTGGATGGCGCGCTGTGCCTGAAGATAGAGTTGGTAGAGTGGCCATGATTCGGCATCAAGTGTGGGGGAGGTTTGAGGTGCAAGAGGAGAAGGTGACTCTTGGTTGGCTGCAAACATCGGGGTGCTGGAGGTGCAGCCGGCAAGGGTGGTGGCAAGCACAAGGGCAGCAATAACGGCCCTCAGGGTGTTGGCAACACCCTGAAGGTGGAGAGATCTGGGATTCATCAAAGCGGTATCCATTCCGTGGGGTTTGGGAAGGGAGTTACTCAGATTTGTCGGTGTAGAGGTTGAAATCGGGGAGTTCGTCCTGGAAGAAATCCTTCATGCGCCGAGTGATATTTTTTTCGATCTGACGCACACGCTCCCGGGAGATGTTGTACTTTTCACCGATCTCCTGAAGGGTGAGGGGATCTTCGGAGAAAATACGGGATGTGAAGATCTCAAGCTCCCTTTCAGAGAGGCCTTTTTTAAACGTCTCCACCTTATTATGGAGAAGCGTTTCCAACTCCTTCCTTGCCACCTGGTCTTCAGCGGAGTCTGATTCGGCATTTAAAAACTCGATCCGTTCGGTGTCGGAATCTTCCTTTAAAGGAGCGTCTAGAGAAACGTCCCAGCCGTCAAGACGCTGGTCCATATCAATAATCTCTTTTTGAGAGACACCGAGTCGGTCTGCGAGAAGCTTGGGTTTGGGATCAAATCCTTGCTCAATAAGTTTTTGCTTCTCTTTTTTCAGTTTGAAAAAGAGTTTTCTCTGCCCCTGGGTGGTTCCAATTTTTACCAGGCGCCAGTTGTCCATGATGAACTTTAAAATGTAAGCCTTGATCCAGAAGGAAGCGTAGTAGGAAAATTTTACATTTTTGTAGGGGTCGAACTTTCGGACGGCCTGCATCAGGCCAATATTTCCTTCTTGAATAAGGTCCAGCAGGTTTTGCATCCAGACCCTCTGAAAGTCGAGGGCGATTTTTACCACAAGGCGAAGGTTGGCCGTTACCAGCTCGTAAGCGGCATCCGAGTCTTCATGCTCCTGTATCCGAATGCCCAGCTCCACCTCCTCTTCACGGGTCAGAAGGCGGTACTGACTGATTTCAGAAAGATAGCTCTGAAGCGGATCGTATTTGGTAACGGCGTTTCCGCTGGACGCCTTGGGTACCGGCAGGTTTTTTTTAGAAGCCTTGCCGGCCTTTGGTTTTGCCGGTACAGAGGTGTCAGATGTCATATCACCACATGTGTCAGAACCCTGATGCAAAAATCAGGATCGCTTTGTGCTATTATTGTTGTCGCTTAAAAGGGCGAATCTTCGTGTCAGGTTCAGTTGAATTCAGGGGCTCACCACGCAAACAGGCGCTTCAATCGGGAAGGTTGAGTGCGATCCTGGTGTATCCGTCATCAGAATGATGGTCCTGCATTGGGCGGTTGTCAAGAGCCGGACCCTATTTTATTTGAAAGGTGCATCGGCTAAATACCATTGTCCCTGCAGTGTCCCATGCTGGCTTCATTTTATGATTCAAGAATACACCATCAGCAAAGGTGGCGTCGATACTTAGTCTTGTTTTGGGCAATCTTTTTTATACAGAACGGGGAACATAAAGACGATGCATCTTGTCAATTCAACGTGATACCTCTAAAATGAACAGGTCAAAAACCCCGCAACAAAAGAGTTGACGCAGCTCTTTTTAGATTTTGCGTGTTTTTTATGTGGACAAACAAAAAGCGCTTTGGTACATACCTTCTCGCGTTCGGAGAGCGCACCATGCGCGCCTGTAGCTCAGCTGGATAGAGCAACGGACTTCTAATCCGTAGGTCGCACGTTCGAGTCGTGCCAGGCGTGCCAATAAAAAGTATATAATAACGGGATGTTAGACGTAAAGTTTAGCATCCCGTTTTTTGTTGGTTGGGACTTTCAGGGTCCCAGAATGCTCCAGCACGGCCCCAATACGTACCTACCTCCCATCCCCATCAGTCCCAACAGATCTTACGTACAGACAACTCCTTGAGTTGGGACTTCTAACGTCTCCATCAAGGACTAATAAAGCGTTACCCACCTACATAGGGACACTTGCGCCCTTATTTCTTTGATCTCTAATATACCGAACGACATTACAATGCAGAATGGAATATCAAAGGGAGCCTACTATGTATGACTTTTCTGTTACCGATGAG
>JAKSCC010000060.1 GCA_022360815.1 Desulfobacterales bacterium | reverse complement strand
GTCGTCTGGCTGTGGGGCAGTAGCTTCTTATTTTGGTGAGGCATTTTGTGTTGGCTTCCCCGAAGATCGATCCATTTTTCATTATAAAGAGGGCAATTGACAGTGCGGTTTTGACTTGATCTAAAGGCTTTATGTGAGAAGAACGGGTGGGTAACCTTTTACGTGAAAAAGAGCACCAAGGAGCTCCTTGAAAGCTGGAAGCAAAATGAAGGCGAGCGGGGAGAGGTGATAAATTCTTTCGAGAATACCGCCTCATCTTCTCTGCGATACGATGCCCAGTTTGAAGGAGAAGGGGAATCCGGACGGGTTTTCCACTATTGGGCCACTGTTTTTCCACAGGCCAGAATGGAGATTTTGGTGGAGAGCTTTGACCAGAGCCCCGACGGGTTGGATCAGATCGTCAGAGAGCTGCTTGCCGGAGCTCGTTTTACTCCGGATCCGTAAGAGGCTTGGGAGGCAGGTGGGAAAGCAGGCTCTTGACGCCGCACGAATTAAACTTTACGTTAACGAAAAGTTTAAGATCTGTTTTGACGAATCAATTCAACCCATGGAGAGAGAGATGAGTGATGTGAAGCAGGTAGGTGTTGTTGGCGCAGGAATGATGGGAGCAGAGATTGCACTGTGCTGTGCGAAAACCGGTATGGATGTGATCATGAAGGAGATCAATCAGGAGTTGGCCGATAAAGGCCTGCAGACCATTGATAAAATTCTCTCCAAAGCGGTGGCCAAAGGAAAGATAGAGGAGGCGACTAAAGGTGAAATTCTGGGTCGTATTAAGGCGACCGATAGTTTTGATGGGTTTGAATCGGTGGATCTTGTGGTGGAGGCCATACTTGAGGTTGTGGATATCAAACACACCCTATTTAAAGAACTGGATGCCATCTGCAAGCCCGAGTGCATTTTTGCCTCCAATACCTCATCCATCTCCATCACCAAGCTCGCCTCGGTGGCCCGTCCCGAGCGATTTGTGGGGCTTCACTTCTTTTCGCCCGCCTCGGTGATGAAACTGGTGGAGGTGATTCCCGGGCTTTTGACCGATTCAGATGTGGTGGCTTTTGGTATGGATTTCTGCCGGGCCATCGGTAAAGAGCCTGTCAAGGTGAAGAATGTCGAAGGGTTTGTGGTGAACCGCATTCTTCTGGCCCTGCTCAACGAAGCGTATCGTCTTTTGGATGAGGGCGTGGCCACCAAAGAGGATATTGATACCGCGTGCCGCCTGGGCCTGGGCCATCCGGTGGGTCCATTTCGCTTGAGTGACAATGTGAGTCTCGATCTTTTGGATAAGGTGCATACCATTTTAACCGAGGCCTATGGTGAGCGATTTAAGGTTCCCGGCATTTTTCGAGAGCACATGGATGCCGGTCGTATCGGCCGTAAGGTAGGACGAGGTTGGTACGATTACGACTAACGCTTTCCTCATAGTGCGACCCCTCCACAACTGCAGCGGCATTTTGGAATGCAATCTGACGTGCTGCTGCACGTCACACCATACACTCCTCGAATTTTAGCTCTTTGGGACATCCATTTTCTAAGCCGAGACGGATCCATAAAATGCCGGACTCGAAGACGGGGTACCTTGGTATTGTGGTAAAGAGACAATTTCTTTACGTGTTGTGAGGCAACGTATGTAGAAAAGGGATGATTTATATAGCGTTTTGCTGTAATTTTGGATCTGTTTGTGTGACATGTTTCCTATGAAGGGACAGGTTGTTATTTCAGTAACAGGGTGACGCCTTCTGAATCACGGTTAGGGCCAACATGGCGCAGGCGTTGGGCAGGGGATATTGAAATGAAATGTCTGGCACCAAAAAGAGGGTGGGTATGCAGCAGGAAGCACGGATTTATATAGTAGACGACGATGAATCGATTCTTAAAAGCGTTTGCATGGCACTGAAGCATCAGTACGACATACGCCCGTTCACCGACGCCAAAAGCGTGCTTGCCGCCATGGAAAAAGAGGTTCCGGAGATGGTGCTTCTGGATATCGGCCTTCCAGACATCCACGGGCTAAAGGTACTTGAGCTGATTCATCACAAGTATCCCGAGTGCCTGGTGACCATCATCACCGCCTACGAAGATGTGGAGACCGTCATGGGGGCCATGAAAGCGGGTGCCGATGACTACATTGTCAAACCGCTTCATATCAATACGTTGGAACACTCCATCCATAAAAGTCTGAAAACCATACGGCTTCGAAGTGAAATTCGAGAGCTTCAGCAGCAGTTCATGAGCGAGAACATGCCGGTTCTTATTGGAGAGAGCCGGGTGGTGCGGGATATGCTCGACTTTGTGAAGCAAGTGGCCAAGAGCCCAGATATTTCGGTGCTTATCAGTGGTGAGACCGGAACCGGCAAAGAGTTGGTGGCCAAAATGATTCACTACCACAGCCCCAAGTTTAACCAGCCTTTTGTGGTGTTGAACAGTGCGGCCATTCCTGCAGATCTTTTGGAGAGCGAGCTTTTTGGGTATGCAGCAGGGGCTTTTAGTGGGGCGCATTCCGGTGGAAAAAAGGGGCTTATTGAGTCGGCCGATGGAGGCACCCTTTTTCTTGACGAGATTGGAGACCTTCCTCTGCCCTCACAGGCCAAGCTGCTTCGTTTCTTGGAAAACGGAAGCTTTTATCAGGTGGGCTCCACGCAGGAAAAGATTGTGAATGTGAGGGTGGTCTCCGCCAGCAACCACCGCATCGAAGACCTTGTGGAGAAAAAGCTTTTCAGGGAAGACCTTTACTATCGTCTCAAGGCCGTTAAAATCAAGGTCCCTAGGCTTTCTGAGCGCCAGGCCGACATTCCGCTTCTGGCCAAATACTTTGTGGTTCAGTTTGCCGAAAAGCTGGGCAAACCCATTCGAGAGATTCACCCGGACGCATTGGAGCTCCTTTGTCATCATCCGTGGCCGGGTAATGTTCGAGAGCTGAGAAACACCATGGATCGGGCGGTTCTTGTGGCCACAGGCGAGTGCATTGAATCAGGGGATTTGGATATCAGCAGTTCCGCTCTGGATCATCCCTATATCAATATGGACGCCTTGCCGGAGCTCACGGCCCAGGGGCTTGACTTTAAATCGCTTCAGGAGAGCATTGAGAAGTACTATTTTACCAAGGCCATGGAGATGAGCCACGGAAATGAGAGCCATGCGGCTCGGCTTTTGGGGCTGAAACACCATATTTTTAGATACAGCTGGAAACGGGTAAAGAGGCTGTAATGCGTTTGTTCTTAAACGTGTTTTTTTAGATATCTCCCATCTTTTTAAGGAGGGGAAAAGCCATGACAAAGGCCGCCCCTTCTCCCTCTTGGGATGTTGCGGTGATGGTGCCGCCGTGGTCGCTGACAATTCGTTGGCAGATGGAGAGGCCAATACCCGTGCCGCTCTGTTTCTCTGAGAAGAAAGGCTCGAAGATCGCCTCTCGGTGATCCATGGAGAAGCCAGGGCCGTTGTCCTTAACCGTGAAGTAGAGCACATCGTTTTCTTGACGGGTGGATATGGTGACCACTTTTTCTCGCTCCTGACCCATCATTGCCTCTTTGGCATTGTTGATGAGGTTGAAGAGAAGGCTTTGGATATGGGTCTCTTCCGCCATGATGGGTCCCACCCCTTCCTGAAGATCAAGTTCCAATCGAATGCCCGCTTTGCGAAGGGTGCGGTGGACAATTTTTACCGTGCTTTGAATGGTGGGGTTGACAAGGCATGGCCTGCACTGCGGCTTGCCCGTTTTTGAAAAGTCCATCACCCGTCGAATCACCGCCTCAATTTTTGAGGAGGCTGCCTGAATCTCATCAATAATTTCATAGGCCACCTGAGAGGTTTCATTTCTGGGCAAATACCTGGGAAGCTGCTCTAAAAAGATATTGATGCCGGAAAGGGGGCTGCGGATGTCATGGGCGATGCCTGCAGAGATGCGTCCCAGAGAGGCCATCTTGTCCTGAATGAGGACGATGTTTTTCATCTCTTCGCTGGCGGTGGTGTCTACGGCCACCACAAGAATCGAAGGTGAGCCCATGTAACGGATGCTTGAAGCTCGGCAATGGGCCCATTTTCTGGGGGCGGCTGCCGTTGGGTGGTTGAATTGAAAACTCACGCTTACCGGCAAATTTGCGGGCTCACAGATGGCGTTGCAAAAGGTGATGAGATGGGGCAAATGTTCGGGAGGAACCCCATCGAAGTTGTTAATTTCAAAGGTGACGGGTTTTCCGAAAATGGCCACCATTTCCGAGTTGCATAGAATCACTTTTTTCTGTTGAAGAATCAGAATACCGTTGGTGTGGTGGTTGATGAGCTCCATAAAGTTGCGCTCGGTCTGGCGCAGTTTTTCAGTGCGCATCTCACCGATGGCCAGAAGTTCGTTGAGCCTTGTCTCATTGGCCTTGAGTCGGCGGGTCTTCTTCTCCACACGCTGCCGAAGGCTTTGGTTCCAGGCCATCACAAGGGCAATTCCAAGAATAAGAAAGAAGAGACAAAGACATAAAAAGTTCCATGCCTTCTGGGAAATGGAGGCGTGTGGGCTCTCTATGGTGATCCATTTTTTGTGAATCTCGGCGCGTTTTTCGGCATCAATGGCGGCCAGTGCTTTGGTGAGGATCTGGCTGAAAAGGGGCCAGTCACTTCGGGATGCCATACAGTGTGAGGGGCTGAATCCGCTGTATCCAATCTCTTTAAGGCCCGTGATTCCCTCTTGTTCGACAGCATGCAGGGTGGTGGCCAGACAGCCGAGCATGGCATCCACTTCGCCAAAGGCCACTTTGCGAATGGCCATGTGGTCGGAGTCCACCGGAACCAGTTGAATGTTTCTTGCGCTTTGGCTTTTGAAAAAATCGATGGCATACCCTTTGGTGTAGGCCAGGGTTTTACCCGACAGATCTCCCACACTTTGGATGGCCTCGTTGGATTTTCGGGTGATGATGTGGTAGGGCGCGGTGTAATAGGGTGGTGTAAAGAGAAGGAATTTTCGTCTTTCAGGGGTGCTGATTGTGCTTAAAAGCAGGTCAATTTCACGGTTTTTGGCCTTTTCCAGTGTGGTGTACCAGAGTGCTTCTTGTACAAGCTGAACCTCAATGTCCAGCATTTCTTCAATGAGGCTCAGGTACTCGGCTGCGTAGCCTTTGTACTCTCCTTTTTTGTCGATGAACTCATAAGGCCCCCAGTGGGGGCTGACACCCACACGGATACGGGCTCGGTGAGCCTCCAGCCACTGGCTCTCCTCTGGCGTGAGATGAAGGGAAGGCGCCGGGTTTAAAAGAGGGAGGAGCTGTGGCATGGGGATGAGGGCGGCGCAGCAGATGAGGAGGATGAAGATTTTTAATCTGGAAGAGATTCTTTGAGACATCTTAGGGAAAAAATGGGGGCCTGTCTGCATATCTTTCTGCCGTATCTTAAAGGCTCATATCGAATGGAACGAAAAGGCCCCTTGTAAAGGGGGCAGGCTTCATCTTCTTAGCATGGATGGCGTGGCGAAGACCACCGAAAGCCTGTTTTTTTATAAAAAGCAATGGTGGGGGGACCGGGCTTTTGGTGTGCGTAAGAGAGGGGTCCACTTTGGCAAGTCACCATGGGTAAGCCAGGGCCCATAACCTTTTCAGGGTGAGGGTATGTGAAGGAGAGAGGAATTCACCCGGATATGGAGAGGGCCCGGCTTATACCTCCGGTAAGGGGGCCGGAGGGGGAAGGTCTGCTCTGTGGTGGAAAGAGCAGACCCGACGAAGGTTGTGGCAAAGTGCCTTAGAAAGAGCTTAGCTGGCGATGGCTCCAGCGCGAACACCCTTCATGAAACCTGCACAGAAGGGGTCGTTACCCACGAGCATGTCGGCGGTTTTAATGGTTGCCATGATTTTGGCGTCCAAGGGGTCCATAATAGCAGAGTCCATGCCGGCACCAACCATCAGGCTGACGAAAGTACGGTTGACAATACGCCGTTCAGGAAGGCCGTAAGAGATGTTGGAGAGGCCGCCCGTAATATGGACTTTCGGGTATTTTGTCTTGATGGTTCGAACCGCATCGTAAACGAGAAGACCGTTTTTTACATCGGTACTGATAGGTTGAATAAGAGGGTCTACATAGACACGGTCTTCGGAGAGACCGGCTTTTCCGAGCTCTTCAATCAGAGTAAAGGCACGACCGACGATGTCATCGGCAGAGGTTGGCATGCCATTGTCGTCCATACAGAGGGCGATAATGCGGCAGTCTTTGCCTGCGAGGAAAGGCATCATGGCGTCATAACGCTCTTTTTCAAGGCTGATGGAGTTGACCATGGGGGTCTTTTCCACTTTTTTGTAAGCCATCTCAAGAACTGCAGGGTCGGGGCTGTCGAGAGCCAGAGGCACGGTGGCGATGGGCTGAATGGTATCCAACAGCCAGTTCATGTCGTCCATCTCATGGCCGATACGGGCACCGGCATTGACATCAATATAGTGAGCACCAGCCTCCTGCTGCTTTTTCACATCGTCGATAATGTAGTCGGCATCACGGTCTGCAACAGCCTGACGAACCAGCTTGCGGGAGGTGTTGATCCTCTCTCCGATGACTTCAAACATATTTATTCCTTTTGTGTTTCAAGGGGCTATTCTTAAAGAGTAGGTCGGCTGTGCAACACCCTTGGTCTTGGTGTTGCACAAGAAGACCTTTTTTTGCGTATAAATTGTTACAAACAGGTCTTTTTTCGGATTAGCTGGCCAGAGATTTTACCAGCTTGGAAGCTGCACCGGCGTCGGCAGCGTAGCCGTCGGCTCCGATTTCGTCAGCAAAGGCCTGGTTAACAGGTGCGCCACCTACCAGAATTTTTACCTGGTCGCGAAGACCGGAAGCAGCGATGGTTTCAACAGTCTGCTTCATCATGGGCATGGTGGTGGTGAGAAGGGCTGAGAGGCAAACGATTTTGGCATTTTTCTCTTTGATCTGAGTCACAAACTCATCGGGATCAATATCAACGCCCAGGTTGTGAACTTCCATGCCAACGCTTTCCATCATCATGGCCACAAGGTTTTTACCGATGTCATGGAGGTCGCCCTTAACGGTGCCGATGATAACACTGGTTCCGCCTGCGGACTCACCGTCGCCCAGAAGGGGCTTGAGAACTTCCACGCACTCTCCCATGGCCTGAGCTGCCATGAGGACCTCGGGAATGTACATCTCGCCGCTTTCCATCTTGTCGCCAACAATATCCATACCAGCGATGAGTCCTTTGTTGAGGATGTCACCTGCGGGTACGTCATTGGCCAGGGCGTCGTTGACCAGGCTGGTAAGTTTGTCGGTGTCAGTGGATACCAGGGCTTCGATGATTGCGTTGAAATCTGACATGTTTACTCCTTTGTTGGTTGGTTGCTTTGGTAACAAGGGCAAAGGTGCTACCAAAGCGGTCTAAGTCATTAAAGTCGCGTAAGCGAAACGTTAATTCCTTTTCGAAGTTCATGCGTGCCAAAGGTGTTTCTTCTTCGTTGCCTCTCTGCTCACGTCTGTTTTGCGATCGGCGTCTATGCTTGTTAGCAAACCGCATACCAAATTTGGTGAACGCAGTTTATTTTGCGTAATAACGGGATGCTTTGAATCATTGTTAAGTTTTGGGGAACGTATTTGGTTTTGGTTGTTTTGATAATTTCATCAAGGGTGAACCTAAAATGAAGGCAAATGGTATTGCTAATCTATTAAAAAAATTTTGTATTTGAGAAATTTGTTATGGCGATTGGTTTGTTTGATAATTTTCTCAAATGCGGTGGTTTGAGGTGTGTTGCAATTTTTTCAGGGGCGCATTTTGTTGACATTCTGTGGGTGGGGAGGTGTCTTTCATCTTTTTTTCGATGGAAGAGATGCTGAGAAACGAAATATGTCACGACCCGCACTTTCTTCTTATCTATTTAAAATAATAGGTAAAATGCTCTTTTGTGTACAATGATTAAAAAACCAATTTAAGATGTTCATAAGGGGAATGATTGAATGGGGAGGGACGGGTTTATGTTGGGTTCTTGTCGATATCATATTGAAATGTAAAAGAATATGTATTTTGCAAATTTAATTTATGGATTGCGTGATAAAAAGTGAGTTGACATGATGTATGCAGCGGCGTAGATAAGCTCCACCCATCGCAGTGGGTATGGAGTTGAATATGAGCAAAAACGCCTGGGCTGGCGTAGATCTTTTTCAAGATGATTGTTTGATCGTCAGGAAAAGAGAAGCCCTTTTTGTGTAACGCAGAATCAGAAGCCTTTTTGTATGTCGCAGTGCAAAAAAGCCTCTTATGGTTGTCTTTGTCGTTTCTGGCAAAGTTTCCGTCTCTATTGAAGCAGGAAAAAAGAGAACATGACCCCTTTGTCTGTTTTGGGAAAACCCCGCAGGTGAGCTGTACGGGGACCCCTCTTTTTTAATAACCTGTTTGATTAACGATGGAGTGCTGCAGTTATGCGAAAACGCACTGAAGCCATTTTTGCCTCCCTTCTGATTCTTCTCTGTCTGGGATTCCGGCTTGCCTATACGGGCACGGACTCTTTGACGTCCCCTTCCCTTTTGATTCCCTTAAACCATCAGGACGCTATCGGAAGCTCTGAGAGAGCTGACGTCTTGTTTCCCCATGAATTTCACACCCAAAAACTGGGTGCCGACTCATGCGTGGTGTGTCACGACACAGTCTCAGATGATTTCTCCTTTAAAATGAGCCAAGACCTTTCGGGAAACGCACTGAAAGATCATTTTCACAATCAGTGCATTGAGTGCCATGCCAGCAAATCCGGCCCCCAAATGTGCAGCGGATGCCATGTGAACCGCATGGATCTCAAACCCTCTGCCTTTGAAACCGTCTCCTTTGACCATTCTCTCCACGAAGACGCCGACATTGCGTGCGATACCTGTCACCACAAGGAGCCTGACACCGCTTGTGCCGAGTGTCATGGCGAGCAGGAGGGTGGTGGAACACCTTCTTTGATGGTCGCCATGCACAAAATGGATGATGAGGCGAGTTGTCTGGGGTGCCACACCTCCATGGGGATTCAAGAGGCTGGTGAGTGCGCCACCTGTCATACCCAGAAAAAGTGACCTTAAGCTTTGACGCAACGGGGAGGCAGTCGCTCCCGTGCATTTACTCTTTGAATACAAACATAAGGAGATGATTCATGAATGAATGGATATCCTTTTTTACCGGCCCAGCTCTTTGGGCCTCCCTTGCGATTTTCTTTTTCGGATCTCTGCTGCATGTGGTTCGCTATGTAAAGAACCTGGACTGGCAATTGGATCGGGTTTCGTATGGCAGACACCTCTTTTTTGGCATCAAAGGGGCCTTGCGGTCGGTCTGTTTCTGGATGACCCCCTTTGCCACGCGAAGCTGGCGCATGAAGCCTGTCTATACGCTTATGTTTTACCTTTTTCACGTGGGTGGCGTGGTGGTGCCACTTTTTCTTTCGGCCCATGCGGTGATTATCAAATCCCGTTGGGGGATCACCATTCCAACGCTTCCCGATGCGGTGGCAGACTTTTTGACTGTTGGGGTTTTGGTGGGCGCTCTGGGGATGCTGTGCAGGCGCTTGATGCGGCCTGAAGTGCGCCGGATGACCACCTGCCGCGAGCTGGGCACCCTTATTCTGGCGGTGGCCCCTTTTCTTACCGGTTTTCTGGCCTACCATCAGGTTGGCAATGCATCGTTTTGGACTCTGGCCCATATCATCTCTGGCGAAATGCTTCTGGTGGCCATCCCCTTTACCCGGCTCTCCCATATGGTGTTTTTTTTCTGTTCACGCATACAAATAGGCATGGATTTCGGTATCAAGCGCGGTGGCATGAAATCTGTGGGCATGCCGGTATAGGAGGGTATCATGACCGAGAAAAAGCTGTGCACCCCGGAGCCCATTGGAACCAAAAAAGCCCTTCAAACCCTTTTGCAGGATAAGGGCGGAGCAACATATTACGAAGAGATGAAACAGCGGAAGGTGGATGTGCCTGCTCTTAAGGCGCTTCTCAAAAAAACGCTGAAATCCCGTTTGAAGACCTGGCTAAGTAGCTGCATGAAGTGCGGGCTTTGTGCCGACTCCTGTTTTCTCTATATTGCAAACAACAAAGATTGGAAGCAGGTGCCTTCTTATAAAATCCAGAGCACCCTGGGAAGGCTTGTGGAGAAGGGTGGGGATGTGGACACCGAGTTCATGATCCACTGCATGGATGTGGCCTGGTCCCAGTGTACCTGTTGCAACCGCTGCGCCATGTATTGCCCCCTGGGCATCGATGTGGGCGTGATGTTCAGCTATCTTCGCGGGATTCTCTTTTCCCAAGGCTTTATCCCCTGGGAGATGAAGGTGGGCTCGGGCATGCACCGGGTCTACCGTGCTCAGATGGATGTGACCACCGAAGACTGGGTGGATACCTGCGAGTGGATGGAAGAGGAGACCGAAGAGGAGTGGCCGGGCCTTAAGATTCCCATCGACAAAAAAGATGCGGATATCATCTACACGGTCAACGCCAGAGAACCCAAACACTACCCCGAAGACCTGGCCCATGCGGCCGTGCTTTTTCATCTGGCCGGAGAGAACTGGACGGTGCCTTCGGAAGGGTGGGAAGAGACCAGCCTGGCCATGTTTGCCGGAGATTGGGAGGCGGCAAAGCTTCAGGTGGAGTCGGTTTACGGGGCCATTGACCGCTTGAAACCAAAACGCATGGTGGTCACCGAGTGCGGACACGCCTATCGGGCCACCGTTACCGAAGGGCCTTACTGGGCGGGCATTCGAAATGGAAAACCTCCGGTGGAGAGCCTGCACTATGTGGAGTGGCTGGCCGAAGCCCTTCAATCGGGCAAGTTGACCATTGATCCTACCAAAAGAATCAAAGAGCCTGTCACCTATCAGGACTCCTGCAACTACATTCGAAACGCAGGCCTTGCCGATGCGGCCCGCTATATCATGAACGAGATCGCCACGGATTTTCGAGAGATGAAACCAAACCGGGAGCACAACTACTGCTGCGGAGGCGGCGGCGGGTTAAACGGTATCGGGCGATACCGCGAAGAGCGAAACATAGGACTGACGGTCAAGCGGGATCAGATTCTTGAAACCGGGGCCAAGCTGGTGATTACCCCCTGCCACAACTGCTGGGACGCCATCAGGGATCTGGAAGAGGTTTACCATATCGGAATCAAGTGGTCTTTTTTAAAACCCATCTTGCTCAGCATGGTCGTGGTGCCAAGCCATCTTGAGCATATGGAGTGGTGAATGCCCAAAGGGTGATTTGCCTTCGGCGACCCTGCCGGGGGCCAAACTTTTAAAAAAGTTTGACAAACAGGTCTTTCGTTTTGATCGCCCTTAAGGGCAATCAAAACGAAGGATGAAGTTATCTTGTCAAGATCGATATGAAAATGGGTTTTGGCGGTGAATTTGTAAAGATCAGGTGGGGGTGCCGGTCTATGGTGCTGGAAGCGCCCGTTCAGATTGTGTGAATGCACGCCGCAAGGCATCGTGTTCTTGACTTACGCTTGGGCATTCACCCCATGGGGTGCAGGGGATTATCCCCTGCTCGCCGAAGGCATGCTGTTTCACTCAATACACATCCAAGGTGCCGCCAAAGGTGAGAAGTTCCGGCGGTCTTCCGGCGGTATTTTGCACCTTTTTCTCTTTGAGGCTCTGGATGGTGTAGTGGCTTCGAATCATCTTGCGGAAGTTGGCCGGGTCGATGTTTTTTTCAAGGACCGATTCGTAGATCTGGCGCAGCTCG
>JAKSCC010000321.1 GCA_022360815.1 Desulfobacterales bacterium | reverse complement strand
GATACTCTACCGACTGAGTTAACGACCCATTGATGGTGGGCGAAACAGGGCTCGAACCTGTGACTTCAACCTTGTAAGGGTTGCACTCTCCCAACTGAGTTATTCGCCCGATGGATGAAGATTCTCCATCAAAATATGTTCTTCGTGGTGGGTCGTACTGGGCTCGAACCAGTGACTCTCTGCTTAAAAGGCAGATACTCTACCGACTGAGTTAACGACCCGTTGATGGTGGGCGAAACAGGGCTCGAACCTGTGACTTCAACCTTGTAAGGGTTGCACTCTCCCAACTGAGTTATTCGCCCGAAGAACGAAGCCACTTTTACAGGAGCCCGGTGGCCATGTCAACACCTGAAAGCCACATTTTTCCATGGTTCGCATCCATTGTAAAGTAGCTGTTTGGAATCCTAACCGAATTGGTTACAATCCATACTCCGCTCGTTCAATGAGCTCCTGCTGCATGTCGGGATTCAAGGTCACAAAGTACGCATTGTACCCTGAGATGCGCACCAAAAGATTGCGATAGTTTTCAGGGTGAGCCCGAGCGTCTTTAAGCATCTCCGAGGTGACCACATTCATCTGCATCTGCATACCGCCCAAAGAAAAGTAGCTCCCCACATAAGAAGCCATGGTGTGAATGACACTCTCACTCTTCTCTCCAGGCCGGGGTACCACGCGAACGTTAAACGCGATGTTGTTGCTTAAAGCTCTTCCATCCAGAGATGCCACATCGCGAATGTTATCCAGAAGATTTTCCGAGGCATGCGGAGCCGGGGTAAGACCAGGGGTAAAAGGCTTTCCCTTTCTGCGGCCCGACGGCAGCGCACCCGAAAGGGTTCCGTAAGCCACATGGTTGGACATGGACCAAAATCCGGCGGTGTACCGCCCTCCTCGGTAGTTGGTGTGGGATCCAAAATGGTCATGGGCAAACGTGGTAATACGATTTGCCATGGCAACGGCCTCAGCACTTCCCGATCCAAAAAGAGGCACCCGCTCTTTCACCATGGCAAGAACCTCGGCATGACCTTCAAAATCGGCATTCACTGCGGCTTTAAGCGCTTCAAGATTCAGCTTCTTCTCATCATACACCAGAGTCTTGATCACCATCAAAGAGTCGGTGACATCGGCAAGCCCAATACAGGCCGCACCCGAGGTGTTGTAAAGCGCCCCTCCGTGGGTCACATCTTTTCCCGTCTGCCTGCACCCTTCAATCATACTGGAAAGAAGTGGTGTGGGCCGAATCAGCTGATGGGCTCGGCCCAGCATGTTGTTATAAGCCACTGATTCATCGATCAGAAAGGCAAATTGCTGGGTAAAAGCCGCAAAAAACGACTCAAAATCCGGAAAATCTCCCTCTTCCACAGATCCGGCCTTGGGCCCGATGCGGCTCTTTAATAGTGGCAGCACCCCATTGTTCAACGCCATCTCAAGAGCCGCCACCATATTAAGCATTTCAAAATTGGTGTGGCCGATATGACGGCCCGAAAGGGTGGGTTCCACGCAACCCGTGGCAGACCAGTCATTGATGTGCTCAGGGTCCCACCCATACTGCGACAACGACTCAAAAACCGCCTTGTCGTTGTGCATGGAAGGCGTGGCTGCCGTCAAAAGGTTCACTGAACAGAGCCGCTTTAAATAACTCTGGCTGTTGACATCCGGATGAAAGCGGGCATTGACATTGGGGTCCCTGATGCAGAGAAGCTCGGTGACTTTAAGCAGAATATAGGTCATATCACAAACGGCATCCTCCCCTTTGGGAGTCACCCCACCCAACGTGATGGCCTGATCCGAAGAGCTCCCCCCAAAAATGTAGTTGGCAATATCTGGGGTCAAGGGAAGATGGTCGGTGCAACGCATGAAAAAGTCACCACAAAGATCCACAACATCTTTAATGTAAGCGTCTCGCTCTGCTGCTGTCGAACATCTGGAGATGTCCCGCTCAAAAAAAGGCTGCAACCATTGATCCAGCCGTCCAATGGAGAGCCCTGCGTTGGTGTTCTCCATATGCAGCGCCACCCAAACGATCCAGATGGCCTGCAGAGCCTCCTGAAAGGTCTCAGCAGGATACCGAGGCACCTTTCGGCAGATCTGAGCAATCGCAAAAAGCTCCTGCTTCCGAAGCCCATCATTGGCATTTCTGGCACTCTCTTCTGCGCAGGATGAAAGATTTTCAGCATAGGCCTCAACACCTTTGAGGCAAATCGCCATCGCGTTTAAGGTGTGGGCTTTTGAAGAGCTCTGCGCCACACAAGAAAGGGAGCCTTCCACCTCTTCAATCATCCCGCTTGTTCCCAAGCGAAGCAACTTGGGAAAATCCGCGATGGTATGGGAAAGGGCTGCCTGCTTCCAAACAAAATAGAGAGCAAACCGTTCATCAAGCCTCTGGCACCTTGGATTGTCATGGGTACGCCTCACCCACTCCTTAAAATTTCGACGTGCCCAAAACGGATAGATCTCATGGTGAAGCGCATCCAGGGTCTCTTCAGAAATGATGTAAGGGTTATGGGCCCGATGGGAGACGGTCAGAAGCTCTCCCCAAAGCGTGGTGCCATGACTGTCGGGAAAAACAAGAACGCCTACAGGTTTGGAGGTGGTGGAGCCTGCCAGTCGAGAGCCCTCGGCCACAAGGGGCACTCTATTGGCAAGATAGTGATGAAGCGCATGGGCCTGCCGCAATTCTGGTACCCAGGGTGAGCCGGTTGAATCTGCCTCAAATCCGTTTTCTCGAAACCAACGGGTCATCATCAGTGGACGCTCGGCACACACCTCAGCCTTTTGCGTAAAATGGCATTCCAAAAAAGAGGCAAGACGTGGAAAATCCTCAATACCCCACTGAGCAAGCCACGGATCCAAGAGATATTTCACCCCTGGATCGTTTGGACCACCTGCTTCAAGCCGCCCGCACTGCCTCCGTCCCATCTCCTGGCGCGAAGTGGCATCGGACGCCGGCCTCTCTTTCAAATGAAAAGCTTCACGCTGGGCCGCCTCCTTTTGCATGGAACGAATCTGGCCCTTATGAAGCATCGAAGACATAAGAAAAAAGAAGAGATTTAAAAGGGCCTGATTTCCCTCCATTCGAAGCTGTCCTTTTAAGACCATCCAGATCTGCTCCATGGGTGTGGCTCCCAAAAGCTGCCGAAGGCTGTGGTCAGACTCAAAGACCAGACGCACATCACATGCAGGCGGAATGCGCTTTTCCACCCTTGCCCGACCCGAATTAAAAACAATAGCCGCCTCAGCACTTCCGGTTTCGGTTCGAATACCCACGGAAAAATCGATCCACCCATCAGCACCTTTAAGTCGTGCGTTGAGTTTCGCTCGATGGTTCACCATCCACCCCATGGCATTTAAAAGAGCATAAAGAAAATATCCTGTGATTGAACGTCCCGCCATCTGCAGCCTCCCATAACACCTATTTCCGTGATGCACCCAACATGGCTGTCACATCGGCAATGCCTCGATAAATCGGCCCAGGAACCACGCGACGCAACCAGTATAGAATCTTGGTTCGAAACCCCGGAATGATCATGTACGTCCCCTTTTCAATGCCCTGAATCAGGGACAATACCGCCCTATCAACCGAAATAACACCGGCAAAATCTTTCAAGGCACGGGTCTCTTTGGGAATGACAAGCCGTTCTGCCTCCAGCATGGGGGTCTCAACCTCTGAGGGGCAAAAGAGACAGACCGTTACATCAAAGCGTTTCATCTCATAACGCAAAATCTCAGCCAGGGCATAAACAGCAAACTTGGACGTGCCGTAAGCGGAGTACCCAAACACCGGAATAAACCCTGCCGAAGACGAAACCAGAGCCAAAGTCCCCTTCTTCTTTTTCAGGTAAGGCAGAGTGGCTTCAGCCACATTACGGGTACCGGAAACATTAATGGCCATCACCTTGTCAAAGTTTTCTGAAGAGATGGTTTCAAAATAGCCAACCTTGCCCACTCCGGCACTGTTTAAAACCACATCCGGAGGACCGAAGGACTGAGCCGTCTTTTTCACAGCGGCTTCAACACTCTTCCAAGAGGAGACATCCATCACCTCATAAAAGACCTCTGGACTCTCGGGTCTCTGGCGAAACGCTTCGGCCACAGCAGCCAGATTTTTCTCTCCCCGTGCAAAAAGAGCCACACGCGCCCCTCGATCCAAAAGCTGCCGGGCTGTCTCCATACCAATCCCGCTGGAGCCACCTGTGATATAAACCGTCTTCCCCGTCCAGTTCATGCCATCACCTCCGCTCTGCAATTGATTTAAATCTCGATAATGAGGCTTTCTCTCTTACACCACAGCCAAACCGGAAGCCTCCAGAATCTCCGTCACGCACTCAATCTCGGCCTTCTCCATAAAGCGGCCCAACCCTTCTCTTTCACTCAACCTTTTAAGGGGCAACTCTCCCCCGATTTTTCTGCATTTATCAACCCAAAGCGGATTATAGGGCATCACCTGGACCGTTTCCCCACCATGGGCCATCAAAAACGAAGCGATGCCTTCTATATTGGAGCGACGGGCCGTCAGACCTGGAATCAGAGGAATACGCGGCAAAAGCTCCAGAGCCCCTTCACGGCTTAAGGCAAGAAGCCTCTTCAGATTTTCCAATACGAGTTGATTTGTCACACCGCAGTAGCGGAGATGCTGGTGAGGGTCCATCAATTTGATATCACAATAAACTGTATCCACATGGGGCAGTACATCCCGTTCAAACCGGCTCCAATTAAAGTGACCGCAGGTCTCCACCAATGTGTGAATATTTCGGGCTTGAAAAGCCTTTAAAAGCTCAGAACAAAAGGAGAGATGAAAAAGTGGTTCTCCACCGGAAAGGGTGACCCCGCCCCCTGACGCCTCAAAAAAAGGGTGATCCTTTATAACCGCCTCCACCACCTCATCCACGGTCATGGCCTTGCCCACCGGTTCAAGGGCTCGGGAGGGACACACCTGAGTGCACGCCAAGCACAAAGAACAGAGGGAGCGATCAAGGCTCTGCCCAGAAGCTCCAGTTATGGCCCCTTCAGAGCATGCACCGGCACAGTCACCACACCCCACACACTTTTCGCCATCAAAAGAGAGCTGCATAAGAGGGTCTTTGCTCTCGGGATTGTGGCACCACAAACAGTCCAGGGGACACCCCTTCATAAAAACCACAGAGCGTATCCCCGGCCCATCATCCAGAGCATTGCCCTTGATATCAAGAACCAGCGGCCCTTGGGATCTCTCTGTCCGCTGAGAAAAACGCATCACAACACCTCCCTTATATCCATGCATAGTGCTCTCACGCATGAAAAAAGAGTAACAATGTTCACACCATTGGTCAACAGATCCAGTCACCTATCAATCAACCATAAAAAAGCCTCCAACCGAATCAAAGAAAGAGAGGAAAAAGATACTTCATCGAGGTAAAGAGAAGCACAAGGCAGAGCATCCACTTCAAGGGCTTTTCAGGAACGTGGCGCTGGCACCTTGCCCCCAAATAAATGCCCCCAAGTCCGCCCAAACCAAAAAGGATGCCCAGACCCCAGTCTGGAGCCACATGAAGGTGCGGATAAAACGGAGCAAGCCCCTGATAAAAAAGAACCCCTGTCATGGAGGTGACAAACGTCCCCATAAGGGTTGCTCCGGCAATGGTGTAAACAGGAAGCCCATAAAACGCCACAAAAAAAGGAGCGATAATCGCTCCTCCCCCAATGCCATAAATCCCCCCGATAATTCCCACCCCAAAGCTCATGAGAGAGATCCCTGGCACAGAAAACGAATAGGTTTTTCCGTTAAAGGAGTAAGCCATCTTCCGCACCCCCGCATGGATCACCTCTGTACGAAAATCCTTGCTATCTGTGGGGTGCGATTTTTTACTGGAGCGCCCCTTGAGAAGGTCTCTCGTCATACGAAGGCCAATATAGAGAAGAACGGCACCGGCAAACGGTTTGAAGTGATTGGAATCGGGAAGCCAGCGCACCCGCACAATGGCCCCCACAAGAACACCGGGAAGGGTACCGGCCACCACCACAAGGGTTAAGGGCCAGACCATCCGGCCCTCTTTGACAAATCGCCACACCCCTAAAGGAATGGCGACAATATTAAAAAGCTGATTGGTGGCAGAAACCGAAGGAGAGACAAACCCCAGAACCGACATCTGAAACGGAAGGAGCAGAAAGGCACCGGAGAGTCCGGCCATGGAGGCAAAAAAAGAGATGACAAAGGCCACTGCAGGTGGAATCCACAGAGCCACTTCAATACCTGCTGTCTCAAAGTACATGGGTGCTCCTTAAATCATCAAAAGAGTGGGTTGATCTCCCGATGCTGCACCTCCACAAAATAAAACCCGAATTTTAAGGCTTCTTGCGACTTGCCTCCACAAGGGCTTTAAAAAGCTTTAAAAAGTGTGGGTGGTCAACGGTTAGATCTTCCGCATGCCACTGAACCGCCATGCAAAAAGCTTTCTCCCCATATTCCATGGCCTCCACCACACGATCTTCGGTGGAGAGCGCCGTCACCTGAAACCCTTTACCCGGGGTCTTCACAGCTTGATGATGAAAGGAGTTGACGGCCAGGGGTTCTGTTCCAAACATCTCAGCCACCAGGCTCCCCTCTTCAGGGGTCACGGTATGGTAGAGGGCCTCCACAGCCATTTTACGAGGAAGGTGCCCGAGGGCCCCTTTGAGCTGAGAAAAAAGATCCTGATACAGAGTCCCTCCGGTGGCCACATTCATCACCTGCATCCCCCTGCAGATCCCCAGCATGGGCAAATCACGCTCTAACGCCTCCTGCACCAAGGGAATTTCAAAGCCATCTCTTTGCGGGCAGATGTCCTGCACCTGAGGCAATGGGTTTTCTCCGTAGAGCAGAGGGGACAGATCTTCTCCTCCGGAGAGGAGAAGCCCATCCAGGGTATCCAGGTATTCAAAGACCTCATCGGTATCTGAGGTGATGGGCAAAAGCAGGGGAAGCCCCCCTGCCATGCGAACAGAGCGCACATAGTGGTCACTCACCATGCAGTACTGTTTATGGGGTTTGCGATCAAAAAAAGTGGTGATACCGATTCTGGGCTTCATACGTTCTCTTCCTTACACTTCAGCGAAAAACAGATATTAAAAAGGACAATCCTCATCCTTTACACCCAGTCCCTCTTTTTCGCAACCGCTCACACGCTCCCAGGTTATGGTTCGGCTCCCTCTGTCTTTTCCGGCTCCATCTGTGCTATAACGTTTCGGCAGGCCATGAAACGGCAGGCACCCAAATGCAACGCAAGGGGCCTGCCGTCTCTGTTTTGCCCGTTTGCAATAGACTAAAATGAAGTGGAGCCGGTATGACAAAAAGAGAGATCATCTATGTGGGGGATCCCATGTGTGCTTGGTGTTTTGGATTTGCCCCGGTGCTTGACGCCCTTATGACGGAATTTCAATCAGAGGCAACCTTTCGGTTTATCATGGGAGGCCTTCGTGTCGATAATCCCATTGCCATCACTCCAGAAATCAGGCCAGCCTTGCAGAAAAATTGGAACGGGGTCACACGAACCACCGGCCAAGTGATTCATGGCCACCTTCTTGATGAGGCACCCGAATTCCTCTACGACTCCTTTCCGGCCAGCCGGGCGTTTGTGACGGTACGCACCCTTGCTGAAGAGATGGCCCTTCCCTACTACAAAGCGCTTCACGAGGCATTTTACCTTCACCTCACAGACATCACCAATCACGACGAGCTTTGCCGCATCGCCCTTCCCTTGGGAATCGATGAAGGTCAATTTAAAAAGAGGGTAGACAGTGCGTCCATCCATGGGGAGACCCGACAGGACTTCTCTACAACGGTAACTTACAATGTCCAGGCTTTTCCAGCCCTTGTTTTGAAAGAGGGCGAGCATGCCGCCATTCTCAATCAGGGGTACAAGCCCTTCGAAACCCTTGCACCTCATATTCGCTCATGGATCAAAGGAGAGCTGAAAACCTCACAAATCACACCGGCCTTGCTGATTTTCGGTCGCCTTTAGCGCCAAGCTTCCCCCAAGAAGACGCTCCCCCTCTTTACAAAAAACACCGCACCATGGTTTGAAAAAAGGAGACCCCATACTCTATCAGCTCATCGGGAAAATCGTAGTTGCACGTATGCAAACCGCAACAAAGCCCGCCTCCCAAACCAACCATAAGACCTGGAAAACGGCCTGTAAACAATCCAAAATCTTCACTCCACGCCATGGGTTCCTTCATCAGTGCCACCTCAAAACCCGCCTGTTCAAGCGCAGAAAAGGCAAGACGAGACACCGTCGAATCGACCCGTGTTGCCGGAAAAACATCCACCATCTGGAAATCACACGAGATCCCCTGCCGACATGCCGCCTCTGAAACAAAACTCTTAACCTCTTCAACTCGGTAGTCCAGATAATTCTCACCATGGGCCCGCAAGGTGAACTGCATCCGTCCTTCTCCAGGGGCGACTCCAAACCCGGCTTCGCCCAATTGCATATGGGTAAGCGTCCCCATAAAATAAGGATCTTCCCGGTCAGAATGTAAAAGCCCTGTTTCATGTAGCGTTGAAAGAAGAACCGGTGCAGGCGAAATCCCCTCCTGGGGGCGCGCCGCATGGCTCGGCCTGCCTGCAAGGCGAATATCAAGCCCCAGAGAAGCACAGGCAAACAGCGACTCAGGCACCCTAAAACGCCCCATCTTCTCTTCAGGGATATTGTGAAGGGAAAAAACGTAATCGGGGAGAAGTCCTTCAAAACGAGAGTCTTCAAGAACCTTTCGCGCCCCCTCACCACTCTCTTCGGCAGGTTGAAACAGAATCACCACCCGCCCCCTGGAAAGCGGTGTTTCAGAAAGCCAGGCTGCCACACCACACAAAATAGCCATATGCCCATCGTGTCCACAGGCATGGGATACGCCATCATGCCGGGAGGCCCATGGTTTTCCGGAATTCTCTTGAAGGGGAACCGCGTCCAACTCTGCACGAAAAAGAAGGGTCTCTCCCGAAGCCGCCCCTTCAAAAATAACGGCAATGCCATGGCCCCCCAAATCAGTAACCATCCCGTGATGGTCGCACTGCGAAAGAAACTCTGCCAAAAGGCGACTCGTCTTCTCCTCTTTGCCGGAAACTTCTGGAATCTGATGCAGGGCCCGTCTCAAAGTCCTCAGCATCGCATGGTCTCCCCTCTCTTCACCTGCCCAATTGTGCTCCATCGTTTGCAATTCCACCTTCTCTTTTTGATTTGGCCGACACAGCGCTGAAGCGCTTCGGAAGCGTCGTCAAAAGCATGCTCCCTCTGCCATGAATAGTCCACGCTAAAAAGCCTTGAAACGTCTACGTCTTGCTCCTTAAAACTGGACCTTTTCATCCCACTATGCAATGAGTAAACATCGTTCAAACACAGGTACCATCGTCCATTTGTATTCACCCAACCCGGAGCATGCAATGACCACGACCCCTAGCGAGAAATGGTACATCACCCAGCAAACCTTCCCCCAGCTTCTCCACCGAAACAGAAACCGATTTGGCGAACGCCTGGCCCAAACTTGGAGGTGTTCCAACTCAGGAGAGATTCACACCCTCAGTTACGAACAATTTGGCCGCCGTGTCCAAGAGATCAGCGCAGGCCTCCTCTCGTTGGGAATCCAACCGGGAGACCGTATCGCCATCATGGCACCCACATCGCCTAAATGGATTCAGGCAGACTACGCCATCTTATGCGCCGCAGGCATTACCGTTTGTGTCTATCCAAGCCTTACCGACCGTGAACTGATCTTTCTCATGAATAACTCCCAAAGCGTCGGTCTCTTTCTGGATGGCCAGAAAACCGAAGAGAAGGCATTGCGAGTCAAACCGCAGTGCCCCTCTCTAAAACATATGATCTCCATGGGCTTTTCAGCATCACCCGTTTCCCATGAAGAAGTCACCACCTTAGAAGCCCTTCGCGGCAGAGGCAGAGCTTATCTGGAAACCCAGCCCCGCAAATGGGAAGAGCGCTGGAAATCGGTCTCCCTTGACGACCCCATGACCATTGTCTACACATCCGGTACCACGGGAAACCCCAAAGGGGTTGTGCACACACACTTCTCCTTCAATGCCGCCTGCCGCAGAGACCTTGCGGCCATTCCTCTGCTCACCAAAGAAGATCTCCTTCTCTCTTTCCTTCCACTGGCTCACACCTACGAAAGAGAATGCGGACACGGCGTGGCCATGCACGCTGCCCTGCCCATCGCCTACACAACCCCTTCGGCCCTGCTTGAAGATCTATCACACTTCCAGCCCACCTTCTTCATGTCTGTGCCCAGAATCTATGAACGCATCTACATGGCAATGAAGGAGAAGGCCTCCTCTTCCCCTGCCAAAAAACGTCTCTTTCAAGCTGCCATGACCACAGGAATAAGCCTGGTCAACGCCCGTTCTGATGAAAAAGGGTTTGTGGATATGTCGGAACAAAGTCCGCTTCTTGATGGGGCAGGCCTCTTTTTAAGACTAAAATACCGTCTCTTTGACCGACTCATCTTCTCCAAGGTAAGAGAGCGTCTGGGAGGCCGATTCCGCTTCGCCTTTTCCGCCGCAGGCAGCCTCTCACCCGATCTGTGCAAAACCTATATGGCCATGGGTATCCGTATTTTTGAAGGGTATGGTTCCACCGAAACCTGCAACACAGTCAATCTCAACTTGCCCCATGCTATTTTGCCAGGCTCCGTAGGGGCTCCATGCCTTGGCGTTGACGCCCGCATCGCCGAAGATGGAGAATGGCAGGTAAAGGGAGACAATCTTTTTACCGGATATTGGAACAACAAAGAGGCCACAAAAATCGCTTTTACCTCGGATGGATTTTATCGCACCGGCGATATTGTGGAGAGGGCTTCAGGAAAACATATTCGCATTGTGGATAGAAAAAACGGTCTTCTGGTTCTTGATACGGGTAAAAATGTTCCTTCTGCAAAGATAGAAAGCCTTTTCACCCTCTCCCCTTTTGTGGATACCGTTGTCGCTTTTGGAAGTGGAAAAAAATTTGTCAGCGCCCTTGTGGTTCCAGACTTTGATGCCCTTATCCCCGAACTGCTGGAAAAAGGAGAATCTCTTAGGAGAGACGCGTGGGTTTTCCGTGACGGCATCTGCATGGAGGTGGATAAAAATTTCACCACCCATCCCCATGTTCAGCGGTGCATTGAAAAAGAAATTGAAAAAGCCAACACCTTATTGGAACCCCATGAACGCATCAAAGCGTACACCATCTCACACACCCGCCTCTCTGAGGCCCGTGGGGAGCTTACCCCGACCTTAAAAGTCAAACGAAATGTGGTGTGGAAACACCACGAAGAAAGACTCTCGGCACTCTATCAAAAGCCATCTGTAAAAAAGGCGCCTGAGGCAACACCGATCATTTCATAAAAAAACGGCCTGCTTTGCATCTGCGAAGCAGGCCGCTATTTTTTCAGAAAGCGCTTATATCAAAATGGAGAATCTTACCAGCGCCACCCAAAGGATATCTGAGCCACATAGCGGCGATCCTCTTTCTGGCCGCCGACCACTCCGATCTCTTCACCATAGGTGGCCACATCAAAGCGAATCAGATTAAGATCCAGGGTGGCACCGGCCGTATAATACCCTTGGGAGAGACCACCTCGAACAGCCAAAAGATACGGAAACTTCAGCTCGGCACCCATGTGCACTTTCTTTTCAGTGGAATCGTCTTCGGCCAGATTGTCGGTAATATCCTGATAGTCAAATGCCTCAGTAAGGGTAAAACCATAAAACCTTTGCTCAAAAGCAACACCCGCATTGTACTGGGTTTTCTGATCACGGGCTTCGTCAAAATCCATCTCCTTGAGGTTGAGTCCGGCAACCCCCAAGCTCACTCTGGTGATCCCTTCGATTTCGCGGCTCCAGATCAGGCCCAAGTCAAAGGAGGTATCGGAGCCCTCCTGCCGGTCATCTTCAAGGGTGTCTTCAAAGTCGTCTGCGGCAATATCAACAGCGGTGTAATCTTTCTCAAGACTCTCGCGGTTCAAAGCTTTAATCCCCACCCCCAGGCTGAGGCCGGGCACCATGGGAAGGGTGTAACCCAAGCCCAACTGTCCACCGTAGTCTGCAGCACCGGAGACCCTTAATACCGGGTAGGTGGGGTTTCGAATGGCCATATCCACCGAAGCGCGGCCCACACCAGCCACCATCACCCCCACTTTGCCTACATGAAACTGCCCATATACATCAAATGACGCCGTGATGTGATTGTTCTCTCCCACATGCTTTTTTAAAAGCTGTGAGACCTCTGCGGTATCGTCCTGATCAATCTCGTCAAAGTCCTGAAACAGATCGTAGCTATCCTCCGAAACCTCCACCATGGGGTTTAAAATCGCAATGCGACTCTTTTCCATAAAGCCAAATCCAGCGGGGTTATAGTTTAACGCGTTCTGATCATTGGCCACAGCCGTAAAAGCGCCCCCCATGCCCAGGGGCCGCACCCCTTTATGGAAGGAGTGGTAGGGCGCGGCTCCGGCAAAAGCCGCAGAAACAAGAGCCATAGCCATGGCACCGATAAAAACTCTAAAACAGTTTCTGAAAGTCATATTTTTATCCCCACAGAGAGTCACACATTATCAAAGTTTTTCAGCCAGGTAGGTCTTGAGCTCACCAGCCGTTATTGCATTGTCTTGTCCGCCGATCTCATTTTGAAATTCGGTAAACTCCTCTGCCAGATCGTTATCCCCTTTAAGGACGGGAATAGCATCCCCGATGTGCTTAATATTCTTGTCCAACTGAGGTAAATAGGGGGTTGGGTTTATATAGCTATAGGTACTGTCAATGGCTTTAACATTGGCATCAAGCCACTCTTTTGTAAGGGTAATCTTCGCACCCTCACCTTGAAGGTTATAGTCCGGGGTTTTAAAGAGAATATCCCCCACAATCAAAACGGTATCGGTCAATGCAAAAATGGCCAGCTGGGTCTTTCCATCGTCATCCAAACGCTCCGCATGGCCCCCGACGGAGTCCAAAAGGTTCTGTTTTGCCAGATCCATGCTACCCGATTTGGCCTTTATCTGCGCCAGGGTCAGGGTGTTTGTCTCACCTGTTCCCAGCATCTTTCCGACAATATCAAACCCATTGGTATCGCTCGCATCGTCCAGCTCGCCTAAAATATCAAAGGTGTTGATACCGGCTTTACCCGCATGGGCACTGGCACGGACTTCAAGGACCTCTTTGCCGCCCATTGCAGATAAAATATCAAGGGCCCTGTCATACTGCCCATTGTCAATGGCGATACGGGCATCCTCAAGTTTTGCTGCATCGCTTGAGGTATCGTCACATCCAAAAGCCCCCATGCAAAG
>JAKSCC010000280.1 GCA_022360815.1 Desulfobacterales bacterium | reverse complement strand
TCGGCCCACCGAACCCCTTTTGTGGCCGCTGACTTTGCCATCAAGGCCAGAGAAAAAGGCCTTCGGGTGATCATCGCCGCTGCCGGTCACGCGGCCCACTTGGCAGACGTCATGGCCGCCCACACCACTCTTCCCGTTATCGGGGTTCCAGTGGACTCATCGGCTCTCTCCGGTATGGACGCCCTGCTCTCCACCGTTCAAATGCCTCCAGGGGTGCCCGTTGCCACCGTGGCCATTGGAAAGCCTGGTGCCAAAAACGCAGGCATTCTGGCCGTACAGATGCTCTCCATCGCAGACCCCGCCATGGCAGAACTTATGGCGCAATACAAAAAAGATCTGGCGGCTGAGGTGGAAGCCAAGTCGGAACGCCTCAAGCAGAAGCTCAAATTCGGATAACAGGACTCACCTGTCATTCACCTTTCTTTACAACAAAATGCCCCGTGTCAATGGCACGGGGCATTTGTTATACTGGCAAATAATACCAATGCGGGCTTCGATATACCCGCTTAGAAAGACAAGACACATGGGTACCCCTGTCACCATTTCAGAAAATCAGATCACCCCGGCGTTTCTTGATGCGACGTCCCGCACCCTTAAAGAGGGCGGCTGCATTGTCATCCCCACCTTCTGCCTCTACGGCATGGCTGCAAACGCCATGGATGAAGCGGCTGTCCGGCGCATCTTTGACATCAAAAAAAGGCCTCTGATCAATCCGATCCTTCTTCTCATCAAAGATACCGAGGCTGTCCGACCTCTGGTCAACGAGATCCCCGAAAACGCGATAAAATTGATGAACGCATTCTGGCCAGGCAATCTCACCATTGTGTTCAGGGCATCGAAAAACGTACCCAGCGTGATTACCGCCGGCACCGGAAAGGTCGGTTTAAGGGTCCCTTCTCACCCCATCACCCGCGCCATCTGTCAAGCCGTCCCCTTTCCCCTGACCGGAACCAGTGCCAACATCGCCGGAGAACCCGGCGTATCCACGTTTTCCGATCTGCACCCAGACATCCTGGATCAAGCAGATCTCTCTATTAATGCAGGCACCTTGGCAGGAGGAAATGGATCCACGGTGGTGGATATCACCACCTCACCTGTGACGATCCTGAGAGAGGGTACCATTCCGGAATCAAAAATCCACACAATCCTTGGCTACAGGCGTCATTTTGATTGACAAGAGGGTCAAATTTGCATAAAAACCCACCTGTGTGCCGGAGTGGTGAAACTGGTAAACGCAGCGGACTCAAAATCCGCCGGGGGCGACCCCTTGTCGGTTCGATTCCGACCTCCGGTACCACCAGCTTTTAAGAGATCCGCAGCATCCAAAGGATGCTGCGGATTTCGTGTTTTTGAGCCTTTGATAGTAGATCACTGTATTAGCCGCTACCTCCAAAACGACTACGGAATCATTTGCCACCCCTGCAGAGCATCTCGCACCCCTTGAGTCTCCTCTTGTCGAACGATATCTGTTACCTGAAACACCTTTGCGATTCGAATTGACTTGCCGTCGAACGGGGCTTCTCTACTCTCTTTCAAATAGACGAGGCCGCGGCAAACAAAAACCGAAAGCCGCGTGATGCGACTTCCGGTTCCGAAAAGACTTCCGCGTGCCAGTCATCGTCTCCCCATCCTCCGCTTGCGCGGCACGGCGCCCACCTTCCGCTTGTGAACGGAGCCCTCCTTCCGAACACCCGTCTTGCCCCCTTCCTCCTTCGGCAATTCCTTGAGAAAAATCGTGGCCTCGGCATTCTGCCAGCGATTGTATTCCCGGAGCACACAGGCGAAATGACGCACCTCAATCTTCCCCTTGATGGGATTGTTCATGATGCTGTCCGAACTGAAACTCGGAAGATCGTGAATATCCGGATCCCAAGTCTGCCCGGTGTTGCTGATGGCCGTAACCGTGTACTCATCCGGACACCCAATCATGTGGCCAAACTCGTGGCAAATCGCCTTTCTGTCGTACTCTCCGAAGGTTCCCCGGTTGACGGTGGTATCCATCATCCGCGCCCGCTCGTCGCGCTCCCAGTTCGGCATGAAGAAATGCTTCAACTCCCGGTGGGAAGCCGCCTTTTCCCACTCCCCGGAGGTTCCCTTTCTCACCGGCGTGAAATCCCGAAGACTCCCGCTTGCAATCAACTCCCGGAACCGGCTATCCCGAATCCTAAGCGGCCCTTCGGGCGTACTTTTCACGGCACTCTTCACCCAATAGGTATCGTTTGAGTCCAGTGCATTGAGCACGACTCCCAGAGGCGCGCTCTCCCTCCCCGTGGTCTTCCGAAAGGTACGCAACTCCAGGTTCTTCTTGATGGAGATAGGGCCTTCCAGCTTGGAAATCAAATCGTCCAGTTCCTCGTCGGAGGCCTTCAGCAACAACTCAAGCACTTCCGAGTAGTACAGCATCTCGGAAGAGAGCCCTTCGTGGAGTATTCCGATTCCCCACTTGTGGACGTTGGGCGGCGGATTTCCACGCTTGATGGCGTAGGCCCCTTCATGGGAAGGATCCCATATCAGATCAAAACGTAACTCGTACGTCTTCCCATTATCCACCAACAGGGCCTTGTGATTCCAGTGGCTCAGGATCGCCGTGGTCCAGCGGCTCATAAGATCCTTCGGAAAAGACGTTCCGCGTTCGGGCTTGCAGAACACCCTCACTTCCACGATCGTTCCCCGCTTCACGATCACGAAATGGGCCTTTGCCGGAAACTCTCTGTCGAGACGTTCAACATCCGTGACGCGTTCGTTGACCCACTCCTTCTTCGCCGCATCCCATCGCTTGTACTGGTCCCCTTTCCGGTAGCTGATCGTCTGGGACCAGAGCACCGTTGCACTGTGGCCATTGAGTTCCTGCGAGGAGGCGATTCTCCGGGCCTTGGCAGCCGCTTCTCGGAACGCACTGCCCTGTACCAGCTTCATCTCCTCATACTTCACAAACGCATCAAGTTCCTCAACGGCATGATCCCGATTCCGGATGGAGTTTTCCCACCCCTCTGCCTTGCTCTGCTTCCACTTTTCGAGCACTCCCGACAGGGCCTTCAACCTTGCTGCGTTCGGCGACGCGAAATACTGCTTCACGGCCCTGTCCAGAAACCTCAACCTCACGCTTCGCGGCTTCCCTCCCTCAGCCCGCGTTCGCGCAATCCAACTGGCAAAATCCATCTTTTTTCCTCTCCATGAAAAGCAGGTTAGGCTAACTCACAATGTCCGTCATTTCCTGCGCGTCCACAGCAAAAAAACAAACAACTGATTTTCCGCAAAAAAATAAAAGCCAACAAACGTTGTCACAGTCCATTTCCCGCATATCATTCCAACCATTCAAAGACGAAAAGAGAGATGGTGGACTTTCTGATCGAAGGGGCTCTGATCTGGTCTGTTATGAATTTCTGACATCCGATGTATGAACACATCAATCCACCATCACAAAGTCATCGTCATTGATAAAGGGATAAAACAGGAGAAAATAATGGTAAAAAGGGGGGAAAACACGAGAAAACGCTGGAGAAGCGTTTTTCAATTCAACTCATGGAAAGACACAACACTATTTTTCAATAAACCCTTCTTTCTATGGATAATTTTTTTACATATTATATTTTACTTTTTCTGTTTTGTGCATTGTTAACTAAGATACGAAGACAAATTAACGCTCTTTAAAAGAATCATAACAAACCAAAGCAAAATGCTCCATGCGCCCTCTCCTACCGTTCTTTTCAAAGAAAATACAATGTACTTCCAGACACATACAACACACCCCATGGGTAAAAGCATGTTCGGTAAACCATACGATTTCCACGACGTGGCTCTGCCTCCATCTGGCGTTTTAAAGGCTGCACCGCATGCTCGACGATCCTTAAAGAGGCTTTGAGGACACCATCAATACATGTCTCCTGACAGCATAAGAAAGGATGCACACCAAAAAACCAACCGCTCTGGATTCCGTACAGACTTTTGCGCTATGATACGTATTTTTCGAGACCCCACAAAAGAATCAGAGCCCGGCCCTATGGGTGCCCGCATATCATCTGAAGGCGCACCTTCCGCTTCGGAACACCGATTTTTTTATGGGATTATTCTGCTTTACCCAGAACCCTTTCCGCTCTGCCGAATGGGTTATATAAAAAACACCCCAAAGGAGATTCCATGCCCAGCGCCAAAGCACGCCACATTCTTGTGGCCACAGAAAAAGAGTGCCTCGATCTCAAAAAAAAGATCGAAAACGGTGGCGATTTTGACAAGCTTGCCAAAAAATTCTCAAAATGCCCCTCGGGAGACCAGGGCGGCTTTCTGGGCCAGTTCTCTCCCGGCGAGATGGTTCCCGAATTTGATAAGGTGGTCTTTTCCGCTGAAATTGGAAAGGTCCAGGGCCCTGTAAAGACAGACTTCGGATTTCATCTGGTGGAGGTGATCAGCCGGAAGGATTGATCTCTTTGCGCCCATTCGCCATTGGTGCCTTATGTTTTTTGTAACCGGGTCTTTTTTGGAGCCGGTCACGAAAAAGAGAGTTGACCCCGTTCACCACCATTGGCACCTCTTTGAAACACCCCAGAGCCCTCCCAAAAACTTTTGGTTCCGGGGTGTTTTGCATCAACGCCCCCTCCCTTTCTTCTTATCCGACGAGACACTCTCCGTTCGAATCCAAAAAACCTGTCCGCACCACCCGATAGCCTATCCCTATCAGTTGATAGTTTTTTAATATTTCAAAATGATCAAATCCTGTGAAATTGTACTCCCACGATTTCGAACAAACGTTTTTAAAACTTAAAGACCCATACAATACAATTCACAAGGAGCACTCATGAAAACTTTGATCAACACCACCATTCAGGAGTTCAGCGTACAGGCCTACCACAGCGATGATTTTAAAATCGTGACCCAGGAAGACCTTCAAGGCAAGTGGTCTGTCTTTTTCTTCTATCCGGCGGACTTCACCTTTGTCTGCCCCACGGAGCTGGGGGATATGGCGGATAATTATGAGGCGTTCCAAAAGCTTGGTGTGGAGGTCTATTCCGTGAGTACCGATACCCACTTTACCCACAAAGCGTGGCACGAGACCTCGGACACCATCAAAAAGATCCAATTTCCCATGCTGGCCGACCCCACAGGAAAACTTTCAAGAGACTTTGGTGTGTTTATCGAAGAAGAGGGCCTTGCCTATCGCGGTACCTTCCTGGTCAACCCCCAAGGAGAGATCAAGCTGGCCGAGATAAACGACAACGGCATCGGCCGAAACGCAGATGAGCTGCTCCGTAAAGTCAAAGCGGCCCAGTACATCGCGGCCAACCCCAACGAGGTGTGCCCGGCCAAATGGCAAGAGGGTGCCGAAACCCTCAAGCCTGGCCTCGACCTTGTGGGCAAGATTTAAGCCCTGCGCCTGACCTTCGGCGACCACCCCTTAAAAAGCGTTGTCATCTGATTTACGTGATCGAATGCTGCCACCCCATACACCCTCTCATGTTTTGCCGCGTATCAGACGCAAAGCATGAGAGGGTCCAATCGAAAAGAGGAAAGCCCCATGTTGGACAATCAGATACGCGAACAATTGACATCGGTTTTCGGCTCTCTTGAGGGCCATATTGAGCTGGTATACCACGAAAGTTCCCATGAAAAGCAGGCTGAATTGACTGAGATGCTGGATCAGATTGCGGCAACCTCCGAGAAAATAACGGCGGTGGCGTCGAATCGGGTCTCGGCGGCCCCCTTTTTTGAGGTGAAACAAAACGGACAAGAGACAGGCATCCGGTTCAGCGGAATCCCTGGTGGCCATGAGTTCACCTCTCTGGTCCTCTCCATTCTCAACGCTGACGGCAAGGGAAAGCTTCCCGATGAAACGATCACCCGGCGCATGGGGCGATTAAAGGGCCCAATCCACCTGAAAACCTACATTTCGCTCTCCTGCGAGAACTGTCCGGAAGTGGTTCAGGCCCTCAACATCATGGCCCTCTTCCACCCGGAGTTTACCCATGAAATGGTGGACGGCGCCTTCTTTCAGGATGAGATCAGCGCCTTAGGCATTCAGGGGGTTCCCAGTGTGATGGATGGAAAGACCTTGGTGAGCTCAGGAAAAAGCGATCTGGCTCAGCTCCTCTCCAAGCTTGAAGACCATTTTGGTGTGGATCAAGCTCAAGACAGGGGCCCTGTCCATCTTGGAGACTACGATGTGGCCGTCATCGGCGGCGGGCCTGCAGGGGTATCGGCCTCCATTTACGCGGCAAGAAAAGGCCTCAAAACCGTTGTGGTGGCAGATAGCATCGGTGGACAGGTCAAGGAGACCAGGGCCATTGAGAACATGATCTCTGTCCCCCACACCCAAGGGCCGGAGCTGTCGGCACAGCTTCGCAAACATGTTGATGCTTATGACATCAAGATCCTTGAACACAGAAGGCTCTCCGGTCTTACGGACAACGGCCGCAAAAAGCTGGAGCTCGACACCCAGGAGTGGCTCAGTGCCGCATCTGTTATCGTGGCCACCGGAGCCAAGTGGCGAGAACTCGGCATCCCCGGAGAAAAGGCGTATACCGGCAAAGGGGTGGCGTACTGCCCCCATTGCGATGGTCCTTTTTATAAAGGAAAGGATGTGGCCGTTATCGGTGGCGGAAACTCTGGGGTGGAGGCGGCCATCGATCTTGCCGGAATCGTGGGGTCGGTGAGGCTCATCGAAGTGGAGCCCCATCTTAAGGCGGACCACATTCTGGTGGAAAAAGTTCGCAGTCTGCCCAATGTCACGGTGATGACCGGGGCCATGACCACCGAAATCACCGGAAACGGCCAAAGGGTCACCGGCATTGAGGTGACAGAGCAGAAATCGGGTAAAACGCAGCATCTGGACCTGTCAGGGGTGTTTGTTCAAATCGGCCTCATTCCCAACAGTGGCTTTCTTCAAGGGGTCGTGGAGACCAACCCGTTTGGGGAAATAGTTGTGGATGAAAAGTGCAGAACCAGTGTAAAAGGCATCTATGCAGCAGGAGATGTGACCACCGTCCCCTTCAAACAGATCGTCATCAGCATGGGAGAAGGGGCCAAAGCCGCGTTGTCGGCATTTGAAGAGCAGGTACTCCAGGCATAAGCGCCTTTTTTGGTTTCACGCACGAGTCCTGCCCCTTAAAAAAGCAGAAAGGGCCCTTTCAAAGAGAAAAAATATGTCCACTCTCACACAACTCGAATACCTTCTCGCCGTGGACAGTGAGCGGCACTTTGGTAACGCGGCAAAGCTCTGCCACGTCTCCCAACCCTCACTGTCGGCCCAGGTCCAGAAACTCGAAGAGGAGTTGGAGGTGGTGATCTTTGACCGCTCCAGAAAACCCATTCTGCCCACCGAAGCTGGCAAGGAAATTATTGAGCAGGCGCGAAAAGTCCTTAAAGAGCACAAAAAACTGAAAGTCATCGCAGAGCTCAAAGCCCCTGTGCCCAAGGGAGACTTTGATCTGGCGGTGATTCCCACCCTTGCCTCCTACGTGATTCCCCTCTTTATCGGCGATTTTGCCGAAAAGTTTCCCCAAGTGAACTTAAGGGTTCATGAACACAAGACCGAGGACATTTTAAAGCTTCTGCAGGACGACGCCCTTGACGCCGGCCTTCTTGTCACTCCCCTCTATGACGACGCCCTTATTGAACGCCACCTCTACTACGAGCCCTTCTACTGCTACTTAAATGCCGACCACCCGCTCCAGAAAAAAAACGAAATTGCAGAGGGCGATCTGACCCACGATGATTTGTGGCTCCTTTCGGAGGGCCACTGCTTTCGAAGCCAGGTCCTAAGACTCTGCTCCAAGGGTGAGCAAAACGGTGTCTTTCCCAATCTGAAGTTTGAAGGGGGAAATTTTGACACCCTCACCAAACTGGTGAAAAAGAGCTCCGGCTTCACCCTCCTTCCCCAGATGGCCGTCGACGACCTGTCATCTTCTGAAACCGAGACCCATATCAAAGCCTTTGCCGAACCGATACCCACCCGTGAGGTAAGCCTGGTCTACAACCGCACCTTTCTCAAGGAGACCATCATCAACGCCCTTGAAGCGTGTATCATCGAAAACCTTCCCAGCCATATTCGCTCGCTGAAACGCCAGAGTGTCAATGTGGTGGATATCGCATAGCCCTTGCAGGAATCTCTTCTCTCTCTTTTTCCCTGTGCCCCCCTACCGTGATATGGTATTTTAATAGTGATACGCTTCTAAATCATTCTCACGTCTGCAGCGCCCCTTCTTTCTCCTTCGTATCACCTTAACGATCCCCCGTTTTACATCCGCCATACAGGCAACCCCACCCCACATATATGGAGGAGCCATGACCACCATCCAAGATGTCCGAGGTCTCTTCACAGATGAGAAAGGCTTTGACCACAAAGTTCTCACTTTTTTAAAAGATTATCTGACGCAGATTGACGCCAAAAAAAACGGAACCATGGTGGGTCGACAAAAAGATACCGACTACCGTGCTTTGATACGGGAAGCCCGATTTCATAGCCAAATGCTTCCCGAAACCGATGTGATAAAGCGGATTGTGGCACTCTACGAAGGGGTTCCTCTATGGGAGCACCCGCAAACCCAAACCAACGTGGTCCCCCCCCCCTCTGCCATCTCCGTAGCCACAGCTGCGGCAAGTTCACGCTACAATGAAAACAGCGCCTGGGATCGTTTCGGCATGAGCGCATCCCAATCCGAAGCTATATCCGTTGGCATGCTGGCCCATCTCATGGGCTACGACACCGCCAAGGCGGGCGGCATTTTTACCTTTGGGGGCACCGGGTGCAACCTCTACGGAGCCCGTTTGGGCATAGAAAAAGCCATTCCCGGAGCCCTTTCCGAGGGACTAACTCGCCCTGTGGCTGTCTTTGCTTCGGATGTTTCCCACTACAGCATCAAAACCTCCGCTCTCTGGACAGGCATCGGCATGGACAACGCCATATCCGTGGCCACCGATGACACCAATGCCATGATCCCCGAAGCCCTGGAAGAGGCGCTGGACACAGCCATTCGAAAAGGGTTCTCCATCGGAACGATCTTTGCCACCTTGGGCACCACCGATGCTTTTGGGGTCGATCCCATTCGGCGCATTGCCCAAATCAGGGACTGCTTTGAACAGAGGGTGGGGCACCCCATCCACCTGCACGCCGATGCTGTAATCGGATGGCCTTACCTTGCCCTGGAAAACATGGACACCTTGGAAGCCTCCAAGGATACCGCTGACGTCATTTCCAGATTTACACCCAACCTCAAAAGTGACCTTGCTGCGGTTCTCGAAACCATACGCGAAGTGTCTTGTGCCGACTCCATTGGGGTTGACCTGCACAAAACAGGCTGGGCACCGTACCTCTGCAGCGCTTTTCTTGTAAAAGATGAAGCCGATTTTTCCCTCCTCAACCGCGAGCAAGAGGAGATGCCCTACCTCTTCCAAGGCACCGGTTACCGACCTGGAATTTTCACCCTGGAGGCAAGCCGCCCCAATTATGCGCAAAAAGGTCTGGCCAACATGCTGGCCATGGGCCGAGAAGGATACAGTGCCCTTATTCTTCACCTTCTTGGCGTGGCTGATCACTTTCGAGAAATGATCAAGCTTACCCCGGATATCGCCCTTTTAAACCGGCACAATCCCGCCTTTGTCACCGATATACGGGTCTACCCCCAATCCAAAAAAACCGATGACGGCGCCATGCTCTACGCCATGGAACTCGCTGGTGAGGTCCCTCCCTCATTCACCCAAGAGGTCAACCTTTACAATCAGAGAGTGGGAGAAGAGCTGGCCAGGCGATCCCAAGAAGAGGGCCGGGCCATTATCTCCTACACCGAGTGTTACCGCACCACCCGAAGCAACCTCACCATGACCGCCCTCAAATCATACCCCATGAGTCCCTTTGTGAGCCAACGCTGCATGGAGTATATTTTAGAAGAGATTCGGTCTGCTCAACTGGCCGTAGCCTGGGAAACAGATGCTTTCATTGAGGAGGAGCACCCCGCCCAAAAGGTGCGGCACATCAACAGCCGAACCTGATCTTTTTTGATGGTCCCGTAAAGCCATTCGTTTGCAGCGGTCACCTTTTTTAAAAAAAAGAGCCATCCTCCCTTGACTTCCTGCGACCCGACGTGTAGTGTGCGCTTCGTTGTTGCGGGATGGAGCAGTCTGGTAGCTCGTCGGGCTCATAACCCGAAGGTCAGTGGTTCAAATCCGCTTCCCGCTACCACTTTAAAAATTCAAGCCCGAAAGACCTCTTCACAACGTCTTTCGGGCTTTTTTGTTGCAACACCCCCCTGAGTGCGATAGTTTGTTGGCGCCACCAAACTTCGTTCACGCCGTAGCGTCACATTCTGCCAGCCCTTGCTGGCCCCCTCAACCTACTGCATTTGATGTGAGGCCCTCACTATGCGTCACCCTGCATCCAAGGCAAGCTCCTTTGTCATCCAGTACATCGCCTACCTCCCTTTAGCGGGAGTAACTCTCTCCATTTACATGCTACTAAAAGCCGCCATTCTTCAAATCATACTGATCTTTACCAAGGGAAGTTGGGTCTGGCTCAAAGTCCACCAAACCATGGAGCTGAACTTTCTTCAAATTCTCTTGGATGAAAGACTCTCCTCCTTTCGCCTTCAACTCGTTACCTGGGCTGCAAAAATGGCCAACACCCCTGCGCTTCCCGTTTTCTTGGCAACCGCTCTGATCTGTTTTCTTTTGGGGCAAGGCCTTCTGGCTGCTTCAAAGGGCCTGAAGTAACCCTTTTTCGCATGCAGTGATGCTTCGGTTTTATTGCATGCCCTTGCCAAACACTCATTTTTTGAGTAAAGTCTCAATGACTTACCTTATGATAAGCCTTCAAAAAACGCCTGCGTTACCAACAACATCTTTCATTATATAACATCTCTTTTCCCTCGCGTTTTCGCGTCCGGTAACGGTGGCATCCGGTTTTTCCTCCACATCAACGCACACCAAAGATGCCAAGGGAGGTGCCATGATCATTGACAGCCATTTCCATCTTGCCCCGGAAGAGATCACAACCAGGCAGATCATCGCCGCCATGGATGAACACGGCATTCGAAAGACAGCCCTTATTGCAAAAATATGTGGTCCCATCGAAGAGCCGGGCCAGGGGCTTCTCTCCCTCATGCGCTTTGCCATGCAGCGAGCCATGACACGCCATCTGGTAAAGCCTTTTGTCTCCCGGTTTACCGAACAAGGAGAGGTCAAACTTCCCGGTGGAGCGGTACCCATCGATCCCGATCCCGATAATGAAGCTGTTTTTGAAGCTGTGGGAGCCTACCCCAACCGCTTTCTCGGCTGGGCCTTTGTCAACCCCCACGGAATCCGCTCTCCCCTGAAAGAGCTCACCCGTTGGGAGGCTCACCCTGGATTTATCGGAGCCAAAGCCCACCCTTTCTGGCACCGCTATCCTCCCATGGCACTCGCATCGGTAGCCGCACGCCTGGAGCAGACAGGTTCTCCCCTTCTCATCCATCTCGGTTTTGGGAAACACGGAAAACTAAAACCTCTTGTTGAAGCTTTTCCCCGCATGAATGTCATTGTGGCCCATGCCGGCGTCCCCTACTATCAACACCTCTGGAGAGAGTTTAAAGAGAATAAAAATATCTACTTTGACCTTTCAGCCAATGCCTTTGTCACCCCAACCATCATGAAACAGGTGGTGGAATTTCTGGGGCCTGAACGGTGCATATTTGGCACAGACGGCCCCTTTGGTCCCAAAAATACCGAGGGCTTTTTTGACCACGGTTACATGATGGGATTGATCGAAAAAACTTTCCCCGATGAGGGTGTTCAAAGGCAACTTCTGGGCGGCACCTTCCGCGAGGTAACCGGACTCATGTAGCCTTTCCTTGACGACGTCCTTAAAAAGCCAGAAGGACTCTTGGAACCCCAACCTTTTTTGCGCGCTCATCCTGATTAGAAGACGCCTTTCACATCTTCAAGGATCACATAAAAAGCGGGGATCAAAATCAGGGTAATGGCGGTGGCAAAAAGAATGCCAAATCCCAGGCTGATGGCCATGGGAATCAAGAACTTTGCCTGCGCACTGGTCTCCAAAATCATGGGCATCAACCCAAAAAAAGTGGTGAGAGAGGTGAGAAGAATGGGCCGAAACCGCCTCTGCCCAGCCTCCTTCACCGCTTCCAAAACCCCCATCCCCCCTCTTCGATTGATATTGACCCGATCGATCATCAGAAGCGAGGCGTTGACCACCACCCCGGAAAGGGCGATCACCCCAAAAAGACTGAGCATGCTCAGGTCGTACCCCATCAAAAGGTGGCCCAAAATCGCCCCCACCACCCCAAAAGGAATCGCCAGCATAATAATCACCGGTTGGGTATAACTCCTGAAAGGGATGGCCAAAAGGGCATAGATGGCAAAAAGGGCCAGAAGAAAGCCTTCTCTTAAACTGGCCAAAGACTCCTTCTTCTCTTTCTCCTCACCTGCAAATCCCCAGGAGAGCCCCTCGTACTTTTTCCCCAGGTTGGGCAAAAGGGTGGCCCGAATATCTTGGTTGATCTCACCAGCATTGGCGATCTCAGAGTCCACCGTAGCCGTCACATTGACCACCCGCTTGCGATTGCTTCGTGTGATGGTGGAAAACCCCCGTCCCCGGTTGAAACGGGCGGCACGGACAATAGGAATATCACCACCCAACGGCGTTTTGATACGCATATCCAAAAGGGTCTGCATGAACCTTCGGTCTTTTTCCGGATACCTCACATTGACCTTCACTTCGTTTCGCCCGATCTGAAGCCGAAGGGCCTCACTGCCGTAAAAAGCGCCCCGCACCTGGCGGGCAAAAGAGCTCTCTGTAACCCCCAAGCTTCGGGCTTCATCGGTAAGGGTAAACTTGATCTCCCCTTTTCCCGGTGAAAAGTTGTCCTCAATATCGATCACCCCGGGGTATCCGGCCACAAATTGTTTCACCTCAAGGGCTGCGGCCTCCAGGGTGCGATAATCGCTGTGCCGAAGCTCCACATCAATATCAGAGCCCATCTGCACCAGATCGCTTTCAAAGGTAAGGGACTCGGCCCCTGCAATCTCACCTGTGATGCGACGCCACGCCTTTGCCACCTCGCTTGCCTCCACATTCCGCTCTTCAGCCTTGGTCAGAAGCAGCGCCACCTGGGCCCTATGGGAAGCGCCCTGGCTGTCTCCTCCGATGCTTGCCGGTCCCACCTCAGTGATGGTGTTTCCCACCACTCCGTAAATGTGCCTAAAAATCCCCTTCTCTTCAGGATGCCTTGCCTCAACCTCTGCCACAGCGGCCATGGCCGCATCCATGATACGTTCGGTCTGACGACCCGTCACCTCAAGGGTGGTTCCCACCGGCATCTGAAGGGAAACTTTGATGCGGTCTCCCTCCACCACCGGAACAAAGGTAAAGTGAATCATTCCAGATTTTACCATCCCGATGCTGACAAGAAGAAGGGCGATACCGCACGCAAAGGTGGCGTAACGAAACTCCAGAACCCAACCGAGAAGCCGCTGGTAAGTCCCGGAGACAAAATGTTCCAGCTTCTCTCCAAGGTAGATGCGCACCTTATCGATACGCCCCAGCACCATGCCTGAAAGGGGCGTGGTGGAGCCCCTGCTCAAATGGGCGGGGAGCACATAGAGGCACTCCACCAGAGAGACCAAAAGAAGCGAGATCACCACAATGGGAATGGCGATCATAAACTTACCCATGGTCCCTGAGATAAAGGCAAGGGGAAGAAATGCCGAAATCGTTGTCAAAATAGAAAAGGTGACGGGAATCGCCATCTCTTTGGCTCCGGTTACGGCAGCCTCTATAAAGGGCTTTCCCCTCTGACGGTGAGCAAAGATATTTTCTCCCACCACAATGGCGTCATCCACCACAATGCCCAGGGCCAAAATAAAAGCGAAAAGCGAGATCATATTGATGGAGGCATCAAAGCTGGGCATACACATCAAGGCCCCCATAAAGGAGATGGGAATGCCAATCATCACCCAAAGGGCCAGACGCAGCTCCAGAAAAAGCCCCAACACCACAATGACAAGGCAGAGCCCCAAAAAGGCATTTTTCTTCAAAAGATTCAGACGGCTGCTTAAAAGATCGCTTGTATCGTTCCAGACGGCGGCCCTCACAGACTCGGGCCATTGCCTGTTTTTTTCCTGAACAAAATCAACCACAATCTCAGAGATCTCTGTGGGTTTTTCATCCCCCACACGAAACACATTGACCATGGCCGCCGGCATGCCATCAAACCGGGCATAGGTTCCCGTGTCTTCAAAACCATCGGTAAGGGTGGCCACCTCACCCAAACGCACCAAGACCCCTCTCTCACCACGGCCCACCACCACGTCCGCGTATTCGGCTGCTTTGTAACGCTTCTCTTTGGTCCTTAAAAGAATTTCACCGCTTCGGGTCTTCACCATACCACCGGGAAGATCCAGAGAGGCCTGGCGCACCGACCGGGCCACCTCGTCCAGGGTGAGCCCATGCCGCCTTAACGCCGTCTCTGAAAGCTCAATGGTCACCTCGTAAGGCCGCACGCCTCCCAGCTCCACCTGGGTAATCTGGGGATGGTTCAAAAGCTCGTTTCGAACCATCTCGGCTCTTTCACGCAAGGTCCTTTCAGGAAGCTCGCCATAAACCACCACCGAGACCGTCTCCTGAAGGTTCAGAACCTTGCTTACACTGGGTTCCTCTGCCTCCTCGGGAAAGGTGGTGATGCGATCCACCTCGCTTTTGATATCCTGCAAAACAGCGTTGGCATCCACCCCGCTTCGAAGCTCTGCCGTGATGCTGCCACGGCCTTCAAAGGCTTTGGAAAAAATCTCGTCCACGCCATCCACGCCTGAGATCGCCTCTTCCACCTTTAAAACAATCCCCTCTTCCACCTCCTCAGGCCCTGCACCAGGGTAAGGCACTAAAATTTGGATTCGGTCGAGCGCGATCTCCGGAAAGACCTCCTGCTTGACCCCCAGCCCTTTGACCAAGCCGCCCACGATAAAAACCAACATCAAAAGATTTGAGGCCACATGGTTTGAGGCCATCCACTCAATCCATCTTTTCATACGCACCTCCCGGCGTGCCGCCTCGTATCTATCGTCCTCACCTTTTGCCCTCCCAGCGCCTCAGCACCATGCCCGGGGCAGCACCTGTAATACTGGAAACCACCACCTCTTCGCCCTCTGTGATCTCTCCCATCACCACCACCTGGCCCTGAAGCCGACGCATCACCTGAACCTCTCTGATGGAGAGCTTTGCCTCAGGGGTCATCACGTGAACCCACTTTCCATCCACCAACCCCTCTTCAGGAATAAGAACCCCCTGCTCCACCGGCCGCCCTGAAAAGACGACCTTCAGATACATGTTGGGAGCCACAGGATTCTCTTCATCGGCATAAGGAGCGTTTACCCTAACCAGCAGCCGAGCCATGCGCCCGGATGGGTCCACGTCGGCAAGACGGCGAACCAAACGTGCTTTTTTCCCTTTCCCCCCTTGAGCAGGGGCCACCCAAACCTCTCCTTTTTTTTCCACCCACAAAAGCTCTGCATCTGTCACCGGCACCACCATATCCATGGTATCGCTTCCCACCACCTTTGCCACCGGTTCTCCGGCCCTTATAAACTGTCCAGGAGCCACCGACTCCGTCAGCACTCGGCAATTAAAAGGCGCTCGAATCTGACACCGCTTAAGATCCAAACGACGAGCCGCAAGATTGGCCCGGGCTCCTTCAAGCTGAGCGGTGGCAGCTGCCAGCTGAGGCTTAAAGAGAAGCAGATCCGAAGGCTCAATGCCCTCCCTTTGTGGAAGGCGCTCCCACTCCAAACGCGCCGAAGACGCCCTGGACCGAACCTCGGCAAGGGCGTTCTCCGCCTGTTTCACCTGGGCCAGGGCTCCAATCTCTGCTAGAGAGTAATCTTCCCGATCAATCTCGAAAAGAAGCTCACCTTTGACAAACGCTTTTCCTGGCTCCAAAAATTCCTGGACCACATAGCCAGAGACCCTTGGTACCAAAGTCATAGAGAGAGTGGGCACCACCGTTCCATGGGTCTCTACGGTTACGCGCCCTGAAGCGGGTTGTGCCTTCACCGTCTCAACCAGCTGGCCCAATGTCGACACATCGGTATGTTCCGGTGGTTTTCGACTCAACATTAAGAGCACCAAAACCGCAACACCCGCCACCAAAATCACCAATGGAAGCAACCACTTCAAAAGGTTGCGCCTTTTTTCAGACATCTCTCTCTCCTTTGATTGCCTCATATCCATTGCACTTCTGGGCTTACTTTGCACCAGTTCCCCGGGCTGGAAAATGGGCCCATCCTATTCGGGTTGCATGCAGAAAAAATACGCCCAATGCCAGTGCTCCCAAAGAGAAGAAAAGAAATCTCGGAGCCACTGGAATTGAACTTTCCAAAAGACCAAACACCACAAAAATTTCAGGAACCACCGCAAGCCCCCTCAGCACAAAAAGAAGTCCTGTAAACACAAGCACCGGTTTGAGTGCAGGAAATGGCGAAAAAAAACCAGCCCCAGAGAGCGCGTAACAACCGAGCCCTGCAAGAAGAGAGGCCACAACAAAACTTGTGAGAATAAGCGCCCCAAGATTTTCTGTGAGCGCCTCAGGTGCCCCAAAATAAAGGCTCACCGAGGGAAAAAAACCAATGACAACCTGAAAAAAAGCAAGAGCAAAACAGACCAACCCAGAAAACATCAACATCGATTTAAAATTCATAACTTTGACCCCCATTTTCTGATTGTAATACCGTTAAGTCAGGGCGTACCATGAGCCAGGGATCTTGCCAGAGAGATACGATGGGACAACACAGCCCGTCGTCCTCCTTCCACTCGGGCCTGGGCCTGGACCTCGGAAATACGCGTCTCAAGAAACGAAAGGTAATCTGAAACGCCGTCCAAATAGCTGGATTTCACATGAGCCAGCTGAGCAAGGGAAGAGGTGTGCATCTCTTGAAACTGCACCAAACGCACCTCACCTTTGCGGCACCTCACAAGGGCATCTTCGGTCTCTTTAAAAGCCCTAAGAAGGGTGGAGCGTAAGGAAAAGACAGCCTGATCCATGGCGGCCTTGTCTGCTTCAACCCTTGATTTTCTGGCCCCCCAATCCAAAAGTGGAGCCAGAAGATTGCCTCCAATACTCCAGATGGAGCCGCTTGCATCAGTGGCTCCAGCATCGTATCCAGCCCGCCCCACCCCTGAGGTAAGGCTGAAGGACGGAAAACGCTCGGCAAAAGAGATGGCAACGGCTTCATCGGCTTGCTCCACCGATTTCATGGCCAAAACCACATCCGGACGGGTTAAAATAAGGCGAGAATTCAAGGGGCTCTTTTCAAGGGGGGAAAGGGTGGGTAAGGCTTCGGGTTGATGGCCCAAGGGGCTGCCGGGCCTTTGGTTCAGAAGAGCAGACAGGGCGTGCGACGCCACACGCACATCGGCCGCCAATGCTGCACTATGAGCTTTTGCAGCGGCAAGCTCGGCGCGCCCTTTATAAATAGAGTCAACCGAAAGGATGCCCTGGCCGTAACGCATCTCCATGAGCTCCAGCTGCTCTTTACGAAGGTCCACAAGTTTTTGACTCAACGCCAACTGACGGGTCCTCTCCTGGAAAAGGTACCAAGTGTCTGCCACCCTGGCCGAAAGAGAAATCTTTGTCGCCTCAAGACGAGCCTGGGCCATCTCGTGATCCAATACTCTCTGAGCTTTCAAGGCGGAGCGCTTTCCCCAAAGGTCCAACTCGTAAGAAGCAGCAACCGAAAGACTCCAAGTGGATAACACGCCACCCATGGGACCGCTGGATCGCGATCGTCCAAGTGAGCCTGTGGCATTTACCCCAGGCAAATCAGCAGCCTTCTGCACGGAGAGAAAGGCTTCGGCACGCCGAATACCCGATCGGGCCGATCGAACATCGGGGTTGGCCAAGAGGGCTGTTTCAATGAGACGGGTCAAGACCTCATCGTTAAAATTCACCCACCAGCCAGATTCTAAAGAGCGTTTTTCTAAGGGCCGTTCAAAGAGTTGAAGATCTTTTGTTTCGCCAGAGATCTTCTTTAAAGCCTGCCTCTCATGGAGGCTGCACCCTGCGCCAATAAAAAAAAGAAGCGCCCAGACCCCTGCCCTCATGCTCCTTGCCCTCTTCATCGCTTTTTGCCTCCCCTTCATATGTTGATACCTTAGTAAAAACGCACTGGCCGATGCAGCACATCTCTCAAGGCTGTGTTTTACACCTCCATGGCGCGCGTTACATAGTCGATAAGGGTATCGATAATAACTTGAGACTCCACGACACACTGAAGCTCCGGTGGGATGTCTTCCGTCACGTTGGCCCGCATGGTGTGAATGGCGTGGAGCATCGCCCCCATGGACATTCGAAACCGAAGGGTTACCTCCTCGCGGCTTCGCTGGGGAACCGCTCGGCAAAACGCATTGATGTACGACTCCAGGAGCGGCTGGAGAATCGAGGCCACATGCCCCATCATCACCCCTTTAAATTCGGTAAGAATGCGACCCATGATCAGGGCGAGGTGTTCTCCTTCCGAGGAATGCATTGCCCCCATGGTGGGCTCCAGAAAACAGCGGTACACCTCTCTCACCGAAAGCGGCTCTCCATTTCTGTCGCACGCTTCTTCAAGATCTTTTAAACGGGACAGCCGCTCACGGTTCAGTGGCTCCAAAAGCCGCTTCAACACCGCATACAACAGTTTTTCTTTACCGCCAAAATGGTAGTTGACCGATGCCACATTAGCCCCCGCCAGATCGGTGATTTGCCGAAGTGATGTGGCATGATATCCCCACTCGGCAAAAAGCGCCTCGGCTGAATCCAAAATATTTGACCGGGTCTCCTCTACAGACATCTCTCTTCTCCTTTTCGAACCAACGCTCTGTCGCAACCTACAGCCACTGCAAAGCATCCTTCCGGCTTTGAACGTCACTTTTCATTCGAAATTTTCTCACACACAAAGGGGTTTGAATCTGAAAACCTATTCGCTGGTGATGCTGCACCGCAGCACCCTTCAACACCGCATACAACCCTTGCATACCGCAAAACCCCGAATGGCCACCCCAAAAAATTACCTCTGCCCTCATCGGCTACCCGCCAAGAAAGGATCACCCAAAAGTTTCGGTGCTTCCCTTTAACCTCAGACCTCCCGAGCCCCTAAAACAAGCTTGGATTTATCATTTCAAAATCTCTATCAACAGACTAATTCAAACGACTGTTTTAATCAAGTGTTTATTTCAATCAACTGTTTAATTTCAACTACCTTACTCGGTTTTTTACAATACGCAATTCGACCCCTCCTCTCTCTCGAATTTCGTAAATTCATCTATCCAAGACCCCATTTCGCGAATTATATTCAAAATCGCCATCTTTCTGATATATGATATCAGATGCACTTAACGTCCCACTGGAGCAAAAAAAGACCCTCACACCACACTGCCTGATGTATCAGATACCAATAAAAACCCATTATAATCGCACCATTACATCAAGACACCAACTGTGGTATTTTTCATTTCATCTTCGGCCACTACCACATTTTCACAGAAAGATACAAAAAAAGAGTCCCTGTTAAAATTCTGACAAACACCCTCTATACCGAATTTTATTCTTGATCCATCCACCATTTTTTATAAGTCATTCTAAAACTTATCGCCGACAAGGCATTCGTCCCTAACCTTTCCTCAATTCATCCATCCTCTTCGAGCCCCAGATTTCATATTTTTTTTACTTGAACTGTTAAATAAACTGTGTTTTGGTTCGATCTTAACGGCTTAACCAATGATTCCAACTACCATAATGAGCACTGTGCCTTTTGCTGAGTTCGCCTGAGTCTTCTTCATACGATGATCGCAGCAAAAAGGCTTTATAAAAGAACCTCCACCGTCAGACATGGATGTGGGCTCACCCGGCCGACACATCCTCACCATTTTCCGCAGTCTGACCCTTCTCCACAAAGAAGGCTTTTACCTTCTTAGTTTAAAGGCGTTCTGGAATTATTGTACCAAGCCAATAAGTGCCTTTGGTGTAACCCAGCATCCAAAGAGTACAAAGCTGCTTTTCCTACCCAGATGAGCCGCTTCTCCCCTTAAAAAACTATCGATTTTTTAAGGGATTCCGCTTTAAAACATGACCCATGCCCCCACGGTTCAAGGGCCATACCTGCATCGTCAAACCCAGACATTGCACTGGAAGGCTCAAGGCCCGACACATCATCCGCGCCCTCGTTACGACTTTCTAATTTCGCGATTTTTACATTTTCATTTTCGTTTACCTTGAGAAGGAGAATTGTCATGCGTTTTGCCAAAAACAACGATGTGCTCGGAACCGTAAACCGTGGAAACCCTGCCGAATCAAGCCTTTGCACCCTTTGCCGCGCCGACTGTCAGGGCAAATGTGAAACCTGGCTCTCCAGCATGGTGGGACGAAAAATCCTCTACCCCCGAGACTTTGGCGTTGTTACCGCCGGTGCCAACAACACCACCCATGTGGGGGTCTCCTACAACGCCTTAAGGGTTCAGGGGTATGCTTACGGCGCTCTGGGCCTGGACTCAAAGCTCTCCAACGACCCTGACGACTGTATCTTTCCCAATGTGGATCTCACCACGGAGTTTGGAAACGAAATCAAAACCAGGTGCCGCATGCCCCTGATGACCGGCGCCCTGGGCTCCACCTTTATCGCCGCCAAATACTGGGACTCTTTTGCCATCGGCTGCGCCTTAACCGGTATTCCCATTGTTGTTGGTGAAAACGTGGTTGGGGTGGACAAAGAGTCCATCATCGAAAACGGACGCATCAAAAACGCCCCAGAACTCGACCGCCGCATCGACACCTACCTGCGCTACTACGACGGCTATGGGGCCATCATTGTCCAGCTCAACGTGGAAGACACGCGAAATGGCGTGGCCGAGTACGTGGCTGAGAAGTACGGAGACAAGTGCATCATCGAGCTCAAGTGGGGCCAGGGTGCCAAAGATATCGGCGGCGAAATCCAGGTTACCAGCCTTGATTACGCCACCTTCCTTAAAAAGCGCGGCTACGTGGTGGACCCCAATCCTCTCCTGCCCGAAGTTCAGGACGCCTTTGAAAACGGAGCCATCAAGAGCTTTGCACGACACAGCCGACTGGGTGGAACCAACCTCTCATCCGTTGATCTCGTCAAAGAGGACTTTATGAAGAGCGTGGACTACCTGCGCTCCCTGGGCTTCAAACGCATCTCACTCAAGACCGGAGCCTACGGCATGGAAGAGCTGGCCATGGCCATTCGTTTCGCCTCCGAAGCCAAGCTCGACCTTCTCACCATCGACGGCTCCGGCGGCGGCACCGGCATGAGCCCCTGGAACATGATGCAGAGCTGGGGCGTTCCCTCCATCAACCTCCACGCCAAGGCGTACGAATACGCCGCCACTATGGCCGCCAACGGCATGGATGTGGTGGATCTCTCCTTTGCCGGCGGGTTTGCTCTGGAAGACAGCATCTACAAAGGCCTTGCCCTGGGCGCCCCCTTCACCAAGATGATCTGCATGGGCCGCGCCCTCATGGTTCCCGGCTTTCTCGGCTCCAACATCGAAGGGGCCATCCACCACGATCGAAAAGAGAAGGTCAACGGCAACTGGGATGCCCTTCCCAAGACGGTGACCCAGTTCGGCACCACTGCCCAGGAGATCTTCTCCTGCTACTACGACATCGAAAAGAAAATAGGCAAAGACGAAATGGCCAACATCCCTTACGGCGCCATGGCGATCTGGACATTGGGCGACAAGCTCGCCTGCGGCCTTCAGCAGCTCCTGGCCGGTGCCCGTCGCTTCTCGGTCAACACACTCACTCGAAACGACATCTTTGCCGGTAACAGGGAGACCGCAGCCGAAACCGGCATCACCCACATCACCGACTTTAACGATGAGTCTGCCAAAAAAATCCTTCTGGGATAGCCTCACCCCTTAAAGACAAAAACGAAAAGCCCCATGACCTTAGGTAAAAGTCATGGGGCTTTTTCATTTGTAACGCAGTCACATCTCGTGCACCGGAGGCACGCTCTATGGGGTGGCACCGTAGATCCTGCGGGTCACCATTCCAAGGGGAATCAGACAAATAAAATAGGGAATACTGTACAGTGCGGCTGTGATCGCTTCGGTGGCCCCAAACTGGCTGGCCGCAAAGACCACGGCGATGGCATTGTTGATGATACCACAACCAATCGACGCATTGATCGCACCATCGTAGCTCTTTCGAAAGAGAAAAAGGGGCAGAAAAAAGAAGAGCAGGGCAAGGATTGTGTCCACCCCAACCGTTGTCAAAAGGGTGCCTGGATGCTCTGCAACCTCATGGCCGTAGGCCGAAAAGATTCCCATATTGAGAATGGAGAAGAGAACAATAATGGCGCTGTACCGAACCTTACGGCAGGGCGCCACCACCCTTGGAAAAAAGCGCCTTGAAAGCGCCGCCAGAAAAAAGGGAGCAAGCACCACCTCGGCCAGAATCCCCATCATCTGCCAGAGGGAGAGATCCAGCGAAAGGCCCGAGAAAAATTGCACCAAAAGGGGAAGGGTCAGAGGAACAATCATGGAGGTCAAAAAGATAAGGGCCGTGGCATAAGCGGCGTTGGCACTGAACATTCCGGCAAAGACAGGCCCTGCCACACCGCAGCTGATCCCCCCCAGAAGCAGAGCGGAAAGGGCGTATTTGGGCCAGAAAAAAGAGAAGAGCCCGTAAGCCAGGGCCGGAAGAAGAAGCATCTTCACCCCAAGAAAACAGAGCACCTCCCCTTTTCGACGCCCCACCGCCCCAACCACCTCGTAAGGCAAAATATCGAGAAAGTTGAGATAGAGGATCACCATCATGCACCCCTTGGCAAGGGGTGCAAAAAACGAGGTCTGATCTGGAAAGAGAAGCCCCAAAGCCATGGCCCCAAGGCAGGTGATCACCATTATCCAGTCTTTTCTCTGCATCATCCCCTCTTTTTTGTAACCATTCAACACGCCTTCGGCGAGTCGCTTTTTAAAAAAAAAGCTCCGCAAAAAACTTTTCTATTGTCCTCCGAAAGAGCCGTCTGAAGACAAATAGTAGCTAAAAGGTTACATTTGCTTTTTACCGAGCTAACTCAGATACCCTATGCCCGCGCAGACCGAACGGCGCTGAGGTATCGTGCGGACTGATGGCGAATGCGCTCTTTGGCTTCGAAATCGATAACCCCTGGCACAAGATCGGAACCTGCACCCACAAAGCGGGCACCGTTTTTGATAAACTCACCCGCATTGTCGGGTGTTACGCCACCTGTTGGAGCCACAGGAATCTGGGGAAGAGGGCCTGCCAGATTTTTGATGTAAGAGGGCCCGCCCATGGCCACCGCAGGAAAAATTTTGAGAAGGTCGGCCCCTGCTCTCCAGGCATCAACCACCTCGGTGGGGGTAAGGGCGCCACAAATAACGGCCACGCCTTTTTCGTTGCAGTAGGCGATAATCTCTTTGACGGTGACAGGGGTCACAATAAAATCACTTCCCGCCTCCACAGCCTTTTCACACTCTTCCAATGTGGTAACGGTTCCGGCTCCCACGTAGCAGTCATCGCCGTACGAAGCCTTTAAATCGGCAATCACCTGAGGTGCATTGGGCACGCTGTAGGTCACTTCGGCCACAGGCACGCCAGACTCCACAAGCACCTCAACGGCAGCCTTGGCATCCTCTTCGGTTTTTGTACGAATCACCGGAACCAGTCCGATTTTTTCAACACCCTTCAACACATCCTGCTTTTTCATTGCCTTCATCCTTTATAGAGAACCCCATGGGTTATTTTTTTGTAACCATTCAGCTGTCATTCGCCTCCGGCGGCCCTGCCGGGGGCCAAACTTTTAAAAAGTTTGATAAACAGGTTTTTAAATCATTGGGAGACACGTTCCTGTGATTTCATTTTCCATGTGTTAACCCCACGCATCAGATTAATCGCCCAAAAGGGCGATTAATCTGATGCGTGGGACAATAGAAAAATTTTTTGCCGAGCTTTTTTTCAAAAAAGCGACCCAACGTCCTACGAAGCCATCAAGGCGTCGACCTTCTCCCTTGTGGGAATGGGGCCCACGGCCCCCAGACCCGTTGTGGTCAGGGCGGCTGCGGCCGCTGCAAAACGCGCGGATTCTGTCAGGGATTTTCCTTCGGAAAAAGCGGTAAGAAAACCGCCGTCAAAGGTGTCCCCTGCTCCGGACATGTCGATGGAGTCCACCTTGAAAACCCCCATGCGCCGAAATTGAGATGGTTTTTCTCCCTGCCTTGCAACAAGGCAGCCCTTGCTTCCCAGCTTCAGGGCCACAATAGAGGGCCCCATGGCAAGATAGGCCTCCACAATCTCATCAGGCTCGTCACATCCGGTAAGAATCTGGGCGTCTTCCAGGCTTGGAAGAAAGATATCACTCAAGGCGGCAGCCTGATTGATCACCGCCCGGGCGCGGGCCAAGGGCCAGAGCTTAAGCCGCAAATTGGGATCGTAGCTTACGGTGGTGCCAGCCTCTTTCGCCATCTTCATGGCGGCAAAAACCGTATCGCATGCGCTTTCACTGATGGCCTGGCTGATGCCCGAGGCGTGAAGGATTTTTGCTTTTCCAATGGCCTTTTCATCCAGCATGGCAGGTGTCATGGCGGCCGCGGCAGAGCCTTTGCGGTAATAGGTGAAGTGGTGCCCGCTGTCATCCCGATGGATAAAGTAGATCCCTGTGGATTCGGTAGTGCTTCGTCCAACAAGCCGGGTATCCACGCCGGCATCTCCCCACATCTCCATCACGGCATCGCCAAAGGGGTCGTCCCCAAGACGGGTGATCATACCGGCCGACGCCCCAAGCCTGGAGATGGCCACCAGAGTGTTGGAGGTGTCCCCTCCAAAACCGGGTAAAAAAGAGGAGACTTTGTGAATGGCCCCCATGCTTTCGGCGTTGAACTCCACCATGGGCTCGCCAATGGCAAGAATATCGGACATAAGCTTAAACTCCTTCGGTCAAACTGGCTGCAAAGGCCGCTGCATTCTTCTCAAGGGTCTCCATTGACATGCCCGCCTTGTAGAGGGAAGAGCCGGTACCATAGGCCCTGGCCCCCACCTTCTCGTAAGGCTGCCAGGTCTCAGGCCCCATGCCACCCACGGGAACAAGAAGGGTCTCTTCCGGAAGCACGGCGCGCATCGCTTTGACCACCGCAGGAGGCATCATCTCGGCCGGAAAAAGCTTCAGGGCACAGGCCCCGGCATCAAGGGCTGCAAAAGCCTCCGAGACAGTCCCCACACCGGGACACGCTTCAAGGCCGATGGAGGCGCAGTGGGCAATGAGCGCAGGGTTGGTGTGGGCCATCACCCCAAGGGTGCCGCCCACCTTTCGAATGGCATCGGCCTGCTCTGTCGTGCGAATGGTGCCAGCACCGATGGAGCAGCTCTTGCCGAACGCCTCGGACAAAATCTCAATGCTCGACAGAGGATCGGGTGAATTCATGGGAACCTCGATGGCTTTAAACCCGGCTGAGGTTAAGATGGTGCCCGCCTCAAGGGCTTCATCAGGGGTAATCCCTCGAAGAATGGCAATAAAGGGGAATTGGGAAAGGTGTTGTTTCAGCATGACGCCCCCACGGGGTTTAAAAGATTGGATGCAATGGAGAAGATGCCCTGGGCTGCGACATCGTCATCACAGCAAACGGCCTCGATATCTGCAGCATGGAGTGCGGCTTCATAAAGGGAGCAGAGCCTGGAGTCGCCAACAAGAATCACCTTTTCAGGCTTTCCGTATCGCCGGGTGGCTTCGGCAATCTCGGTGCCGATCAGAAGGCCGGAGAGTTTTGCGGCCACCACATCTTCTGACTGTCGGCCGCAAATGGTATCGGACCTCAGCGCAAAAAGTGGGTTCAAAACGCCCGCGTCACCTGAGATGGCCCGCTCAACCGATTGGGTAAAGGCTGCCATGTCGATGCTCTCATGGACCATGGTCCCGATAAGGG